>CAYLIP010000005.1:0-26153 GCA_964383855.1 uncultured Actinomycetes bacterium
CGGGTTGGGCGGCCCCTCCAAACGCTCTTCGACCACCGCTCAAGCGTATCGAACATCCGTTCGGCTGACCTCCCCACCAAGCGGGGAGGAGTGCTTCCCATGCCCAAAACGGCGACGGAGGGGTGCCGCCGGCACCGCCCCGCCGGCATCTACCGGCGGACGCCCTCCTGCTGCCTCTCGGCAGGCGAAGCGAGCAGCTCCTGCCTTCGCGCCAGGTACTCCGGAATGGTGCGCATCGGCGGCCGTTCCCAGTCGCCGATGTCCTTCAGCTCGAGGAAGAAGCGGTCCTCGTTGTAGTGGATCAGCTTCATGGTCCGGTTGATGTCTTCCAGCAGGTGCATGCGGTGCCGGTCGCCCAGGCGCTTGACCGCCACCTGCATGATCGCGAACGCCATCTTCGACAGGTTGAAGAGGTCCTGATTGCGGTGGATGCGGACCCCGAGGTCGGTCTGCGCGATCCGGTTCAGGCCGAAGCTTTCCAGCACGTCGATCAGGTGCCCGATCTCGACCCCGTAGCCGGTGAAGAAGGGCAGCCGCTCGAGCAGCAGGCGGCGGGCGGCGTACTCGCCGGATAGGGGCTGGAGGAGCCCGGAAAGCTCGGGATAGAAGAGGTTGATGATGGGTCGGGCGGTGAGCTCCGTGACCCGGCCGCCGCCCGCGGTCTGCACCTCGCCACCGAAGTTCAGGGGCCGCCGGTAGAAGCCCTTCACGTAGCCGATGCGGGGGTCGGTGAGGATCGGCCCCACCGTCCCGTAGACGAACTGCGGGTGGATGTTCGAGATGTCGGTGTCGCACCAGACCACGATGTCTCCGCTCAGGAGGTGGACCGATTTCCAGAGCGCCTCCCCCTTGCCCCGGTAGGTGCCGTATTCGGGCAGCACGTCCATGTGGGGATGGACGCGGACGCCGAGCGAGCGGGCGATCGAAACCGTCTCGTCGGTGGAGCCACTGTCGATGACCACGATCTCGTCGAGCAGCGGGGAGCGCTCGACCAGCGCCTCCTGCATCGTCTCGATGATGTTGCCGATCGTGGACTCCTCGTTGAGGGTGGGCAGCCCGAGGCTGATGCTGAGACCCTGCTCCCGCTTGAGGCGGACCAGCCGGTCGACGTCTCGGAACTCCCGGGAATGGAAGGTGTTCTCGGCGAACCACCGGTCGACCACGTTCTGGATGTCGCCCTGGCGGAGGATGGTCGGCGCCTCCTCGTAGTCCCAGGCCACCGGGACGCTGGCCGCGCTCTTGGCCACGACCACCGTTCCCGGCAGTCTGCGCACCGTGTCGGCCAGTCGGAGGCTCACGACCACCGAGGACCGCGTTGCGTCGGCGTAGGCGCCGAGGACCGTGATGCTGTGCTTCTCGGCCTGCTCCCTGATGGCGGCGCCGGGAGTGCCGGACTCGATCTCAATCACCTGCCGGCGCTGCCGGCCGAGCACCTGCAGCGCATCCTCGAAGCGCCTGCGCTCCTCGGCCCGCTGCTCGGCCGAGAGCCGGGGCTCGTAGACGTGCATGACGGTCAGCGTCGCTCGCCGGTTGCGGGCGAGGGCGGCGGCCGTCCGCAACGCCAGCGCGGCCGACGGGCCGCCGCGAACGGGCACCAGGATCCGGTCGGCGCCATGGCGCCGGGCTCCGGTCTCGGGGCGCACCAGCAGCAGGTCGGCCGGGGGGTCGACGATGAGGCCGTCGAGCGTGCCCGTGGCGCGCCTGCGGCCGAGGCCCGGCCACTCGAGAACGATCAGCCCGGACCCGTTCTCGAAGGCGGCCTCGCGCACCGCCTGGGCCAGGTTGTGCCCGACGCGCACCTGCACCCCGAAGCCCGACGATTCGCGCCCGGCCATGCCGCTGATCCGCTGGAGCAGCCCGCGAAAGCGGCGGGCCACGGTCACGCTCTTGGCGATCTCACGGCCGGCCGGAATCTCCACCACCCCGAGCAGGTGGCCGGTCGTCTCCTCGCGGCTGCGGACCGCCTCCGCGACCTCGAGCAGGGCCGGCGCCGCCTGCGCGCGGAGGATCGGAACCAGGATGTGCGGCCGCCGCTCAGGCATGCCCGGGATCCAGGGCGGCGGCCTCCAAAACAGCCTCGATCTCGGGGAGCAGCGCCCGCCAGGAGCTCGCCTGCAGGACCCGGCGGCGGTCGCGCGCCAGGGGCTCATCGAGGGCAGCCTCGACCGCCGACGCCAGCTCACGGGCGCCGCCGCCCGGCGGGAAGAGGTGCATCGAGCCGCTACCCGCCTCCCGGAGCACCGGGATGTCCGCACAGACCATCGGCGCCCGGGCCAGCGCGGCCTCGATCACGGGAAGGCCGAAGCCCTCGGACTCGCTCGGCATCACGACCGCATCGGCCAGGCGGTAGAGCTCGGCGATCGCCCGGGCCGAGACCGGGTGGGGGGCGCCGGGCTCCGCCAGTTCGTGCAGGAAGACCACCACTCCATCTAAACCGAGCCGGGCCTTTTGCGCAGCCAGCCGGCCCCAGTACTCCAGGTTGGCCGCCGAGTGTGGTCCGAGCGGCCCGCTCACGCAGAGTTTCAACGCAGGGTGGCGCTCGCGCAGGAGCGCCGCCGCCTCGATCGCGAGCTCGAGCCGCTTGCGCGGGGTGAGGCGGAGCGGGACCAGCAGGAGGGGGTCGGCGCCGGTCAGTCCGGCGCGGTCGACGAGCGCGCGGGTGGTGGCCGAGATGCCCAGGAAGGCGTCGCTGTCGACACCGTTGGGGATGAGGTGGATGGAGGATTCGGCGGCTCCAAACAGGGATGCGAGCTCTCGGCGCCTCACCTCCGAGATGGCCACGTAACGAGCGCCCGGCTGCGGCCGCCGCATCAGGTCGTAGGGAAAGCCGTCGCGCTGGTAGGCGGCATAGCGCGGGTTGAGCCAGGCGATGTCGTGCGTCCAGGCCACGAGCGGCCGCCCAAGGGCCGCCAGCGCCGCGGCGAGCGGCAGGTTGAAGGGCATGGTGAGGATGTTGTGGGCGACCACCACGTCACGGTCCTCGAGGACGGGCGCGAGCGCGGCCGCCAGCGCCTGCCGCAGCCTGATGAACGCCGCCTCGTCGAATTCGCCGCGCTCCAGGCCCTCGGTCAGCGCCTGCACCTCGGGATGGCGGGAGTCGGCCTCGGGCACCTCCACGCCCTGGCCGCGACCGCATACGATCCGCACGTCGTGCCCGGCCGCGCCGAGCAGGCGGGCGTGCTCCCCCAGGATGGCCTCGACCCCGCCGGTCACGGGCGGGGCCGTGTAATGCACGAGCGCGATCTTCAGAGGTGGATCCTCAGGCCGGCGTCTCCACGTCGATGCCGGGCGGGCAGCGATCGACCCGGACGCGAGGCTGCCCCTCGTGCATGTCAACCGTGAAGTCCAGCTCGCCGCCCGCGACCCGCATCCGCTCCACCCGCAGGCGGTCGAAGAGCCTGGTCGGCAAGGGGTCGATCCGGAGACGGCCCCCGAGCGCGTCGACCTCGACGCCGCAGAGCACCTGAAGGAAGTGAAAGAGCGCCCCCGCCGCCCAGGCCTGGGGCGAGCAGGAGACCAGGTACTGCCCGGGCCCGGAGTTGAAGCGCTCGTCGCGCGTGAAGCCGCAGAAGAGCTCGGGCAGGCGGTCGTCTCGGAAGTGCATGCAGGCCTCGACGATCGAGCGCGCGACCAGCTCCGGCTGCCGGCGAAACCCGTAGCGGCGCATGCCCGCGGCGATCACAGAGTTGTCGTGGGGCCAGATCGAGCCGTTGTGGTAGCTCATCGGGTTGAAATTCGGCTCGTCGCTGGAGAGGGTCCGGATGCCCCAGCCCGAGAACATGTCGGAGGCGACCAGCCGCTCGGCCACCGCGGCCGCCCGCTCCTGAGCCACGATCCCTGACCAGAGCGCGTGCCCCACGTTGCTGGCGATCGACCCGACCTGCTGCTTGTCGCGGTCCAGGGCCTGGGCGTAGAAATGCCGGTCCGGCATCCAGAAGAGGTCCTCGAAGCGCTGGCGCAGCGCGTCCGCCTCGCGCAGAAGCTTCTCGGCGACATCGACCTTGCCCAGCCTCAGGAAGATGCGGGCCAGTCCCGACTTCGCGTGGTAGACGTAGCCCTGGACCTCGACCAGCGCCGCCGGGAGGGGCGCCGGGTTGCCGTCGGCGGCGGTGAGCGAGTCCCAGGAGTCCTTCCACCCCTGGTTGCGCACCCCGAGGGTCGAGCGCTGCGTGTACTCGACCAGGCCGTCCTCGTCGATATCGCCGTAGCGGTCGATCCACTCGAGCGCGGCAAACACGTTGGGCATCAGCTCGGAGAGCAGGTCGACGTCGCCCGACCAGTTGAGAAGCTCGACCAGCAGGACCAGGAAGAGGGGGGTGGCGTCGACCGTTCCGTAGTAGGGCGTGTGGGGGATCTCCCTCAGCCGCGCCAGCTCGCCGAACCGGATCTCGTGCAGGATCTTGCCCGGCTCCTCCTCGCGGTAGGGGTCGATCCGCTTGCCCTGGTGGTGGGCGAGAAAGCGGAGCGTCCCGTAGGCCAGGTCGGGGTTGAGCGCCAGGGTCTGAAAAGAGGTGATGAGCGCGTCCCGGCCGAAGGGAACCGCGTACCACGGGGTGCCGGCGGTGGGGAAGAGGCCGCTGGGCATCCGGTCGCAGAGGATCCTCAGGTCCTCCAGCGAGCGCCAGAGCAGCCCGTTGTCGAGCACCTCGTTGTCGGTCTGGTAGGCGCTGCAGGACTGGTTCCAGCGCTCGTACATCCTCTCCAGCCCGGCCAGCGAGGCGTCGAAGTCGAAGTTGGGCGACGGGCTCTCGCTCCCGGCCAGGGTCAATGTGTCGACGAGCAGCACAAAGGTTTGGTGCGGCTCCAGGCGGAGGCGGAGCGTGGCCTGTCCTGGCTTCAGGCGAGGGACCGGCGCAAAGACGATCTCGGTCTGCCGCAGCAGGCCGTCCGCACCCTCGTAGCCGAATTTCATCCCGGTCTCCGTGACCTCGGTCGGAAGGCGGGTGCCGGTCGCGCGGTGGTGGTAGCCGCGGACCGCGAAGATGTCGAGGAAGTCGGCCTCGTAGCGCAGCTCGAGCTCGAACTCGGCCGGCTCGGTGTGGCAGTTCTGGATCCCGATGCGCTCGTGCAGCGCCTTTCCGTGGACGAAGCGCGTGCGTCGGATGGAGAGGCTCTGGCGGGGGATGGGGGAGCCGTCGGGGTTGGTCAGGGCCGGGTTGACGAGCTGGAATGTGGCGACGTAGGCGCGGTCGACCGAGTTGTTGAGCAGGATGGGTGGCCGCCCGTTGACGCGCAGCTCAGATGCGCACAGATAGCGGGTGTCCTCGCGGTAAAGGCCGAGCCCGAGGTCGTTGCCAGCCGGGGCATCACCATTGAGGTCGGAAACCGCGAAGACCTGGTTCTCCTTGAGGATCACTCGGTCCTCGAGCACTTCGCACCAGTCTAGGGAGGAGGGGCACCGGCGGGACCGCCGCAGTCATGACAATGGGGCTGTGCCCAGGCCCATCGTCGCCATCGTCGGTCGCCCCAACGTGGGCAAGTCGACGCTCTTCAACCGCCTGGTCGGCTGGCGCAAGGCGATCGTCGACCCCACCGCCGGCTTGACACGCGACCGCCTGTATGGCGTCTCCGAGTGGCGGGGGCGTGAGCTCACGGTGGTCGACACCGCCGGCCTCGACCTCGAGTCCAGGCCCGACGACAGCTCGCGCCGGGCGATGGAGGCGCAGACCCGCGTCGCCATGCAGGAGGCCAACGCCATCGTCTTCCTGGTCGACGTTCGCCAGGGCCTGACCGCCGTCGACCTCGACGTGGCCGAGATGCTGCGCCGCTCCGGGCGGCCGATCGTGGTGGCGGCCAACAAGGCCGACAACCCCGGCCAGGAGCACTTTCGGGCCGAGATCACATCGCTCGGTTTCGAGGACCCGATCCTGCTCTCCGCCCAGCACGGCATCGGCGTCGACGACCTGCTCGACCGCCTGTTCGAGCTGCTTCCGGAGGAGGCGCCGCCGCCGGCCGAGGAAGAGGCGGTGGCGCGGATCGCGATCATGGGCCGGCCCAACGTGGGCAAGTCATCCCTGCTCAACGCGCTCCTCGGCGACGAGCGCTCGCTGGTCAGCGACGTGCCGGGGACGACGCGAGACCCGGTCGACACCGAGCTGCTCTTCGACGGGGTCCCCGTGGTGCTGGTCGACACCGCGGGCATCCGCCGCAAGTCGACCTCCCGCGACCGCCTCGAGCGCTACTCGCTGCTGCGCGGCATCAAGGCGATGGAGCGGGCCGACGCCGTCCTGCTCGTGCTCGACGCCTCGACCGGCGTCCTGAGCCAGGACCAGCATGTCGCCGGCTACGCGCTTGAGGCGGGCAAGGGGCTGGTCCTGGTCGTGAACAAGATCGACCTGCTGGAACCCGAGGCGCGCAAGGCCAAGGACTGGGAGCAGCGCCTGCGCAGCGACTTCCGCTTCGTTCCGCACGCACCGGTGGTGGTCGTCAGCGCCAGGACTCGCCAGGGGGTGCCGCGGCTGCTGCCGGTGGCGCTCGAGGTGGTCGGGCAGCGGCGCATGCGGGTACCCACGAGCGAGCTCAACCGGATGCTGCGGGAGGCCTTCCTGGAGCGCCCGCCGCCCTCCTACAAGGGCAGGCGGCTGCAGTTCAAGTTCGCCACCCAGGCCGCCAGCGACGCGCCCACATTCGTTCTCTTCGTCAATGACACCGGGCTCCTCCACTTCTCGTACCGGCGCTACCTGGAGAACCGCCTCCGCGAACGCTTCGGCTTCGCCGGAAACCCGCTTCGGATCGTGCTTCGCGCGGGCGACCATCCGCGGCAGTAGGCTGGCCCGGGAATAGGCTGCACCGGCAGTAGGCTGCGCTCGTGCGACACGTGGCCGTGGTTCTTGCGGCCCTGGCCCTGGTCGCCGGCAGCGCCCACTGGCTCCAGCAGCAGGCGCCCCGCCGGCCGGCGGCCGTGACCGGCGTCGCCGTGCGCGCCAGCCCGGGTGCCTTCTTCGACACCACTCTGGACGGGCTTCGCGGCCGGACCGTGAGCCCGCCCGCCCAGCCGTGCGCCGCCCACGGGCTTGGCCGCGGACCGGTGGCCGCCGAGCTGCTGGACATCACGTCGCGGCTGCCCGATGCGCTCTGGCGCTGGCGGGTCAGCGATCACTACGCGGGCCCGGTCCTGGTCCGCGGAGTGGGGCCGGCCGGCAGCGTGGTCGCGTTCCAGGTCCAGGCCGGGCAGATCTTCGCCGGGGAGAGCGGCGAGCCGCTGCCCGGAGGCGGCTTCCCGGAATTGCTGCTGACCGCCCCCGAGTACCGGTTTGTGGCCGGCGCCGTCAGCGCCTGGGTCGAGGTGCGGTTTCCAACTCCCGGCTGCTACGCGCTCCAGGCGGACGGGCTCGGCTTCGAGCAGAGAGCGGTATTGGAGGTCGGCTGACCCCCTCCTGCGTTTACATTTCGCTGGCGACTTACCAATGTCCCCTTCACAGAATGGTGGTGTCTTGAGCCGGTGGCAGCGCTGATGGCAGGCCAGAAGGTCCTCATCGTCGACGACGAGGAGCACATCGTCGAGCTCGCGCGGCTCTACCTGAGCCGTGAGGGCTACCAGGTCGAGGGCGTGGGCGATGGCGCCCAGGCGATGACACGCTTCAGCCAGCTGAAGCCGGACCTCGTGGTGCTCGACGTGATGCTCCCCGGCATGGACGGCCTCTCGATCTGCCGGGAGATCCGGAAGCTGAGCCAGGTTCCGATCATCATGCTCACCGCCCGCGACGAGATCACCGACAAGGTCGTGGGGCTGGAGCTGGGCGCCGATGACTACCTGACCAAGCCCTTCCATCCGCAGGAGCTGGTGGCGCGGGCCAAGGCGCTGGTCCGGCGCGCCCGCCTCGAGCCGGATCAGCCGAAGCTGATCAGGGCCGGCCGCCTGGAGGTCGACCTCGAGCGCCATGAGGTCCGCTGGGAGCGGCCGGGCGCGGAGAGTCGCGTGCAGCTCAGGCCCAAGGAGTTCGATCTCCTGGCCCTGCTCGCCCGTCACCCCGGGCGCGTCTTCCAGCGCAGCGAGCTGCTCGACCTGGTCTGGGGATACGACTTCCCCGGCTACACGAGGACGGTGGACGTCCATGTCCAGCAGCTGCGGGAGAAGCTGGCCACCGCCGGCGTCGACGATCCCTCGATCTCGACCGTATGGGGGGTCGGCTACAAGCTGGAGCTGGCGCCGACCTGAGCATCAGGATCCGGCTCTTCGCCGTCGCCGCCGGCATCGTCGCCGTATCGCTCGTGATGAGCGGCGTCCTGACCTGGGTGCTCGTGCGCCAGCTGGAGGAGCAGAACACGAAGGACAGCCTGGAGGGGATCGCGCTCAGCTACACCTTCCAGGTCAACCAGCTGGCTCGCACGACCCGCTCGCCGATCGAGCTGGCCGACCTGCTGACCAACAACGCCTCACCTTCCACGCCGGACCGTGACCGGCTGATCGTCCTCGAGCGCCAGAGCACTCGCGTCCTCTACGACAGCGGCTCGCAGCTGGCATACGGGACGCCCCTTTCGCTGAACGTGCCGCAGAAGCAGCTCTCCGCCGGCAATCTCAGCATCGCCGACATCGAATACGTGTACGGCTTTGCCCGGGTTGCGCCCGGGGGCTACTCGGTCGTGGTCATGCGGCCTCAGAGCGAGGTCGCGGCGCAGGCCAGCCGGCATTTGCTGCCCAACCTGGTGCTTGCGGGCGGCATCTCGTTGGGCATCGCCTTCCTGCTCGCCCTGCTCGTCACGCCAGCCATGACACGGCCGCTGACCGAGCTCGCGGCAGCGTCCGAGGACGTGGCGAGGGGCAACTACGCGCGCCGCGTCAAGTTCTCAGGCTCGGACGAGATCGGCGTCGTCGGCCAGGCCTTCAACCGGATGGCGGACGCTGTGGAGCGGGCCCGGCAGGCGCAGCGCGAGTTCCTGGCCAACGTGTCGCACGAGCTGAAGACTCCGCTCACGAGCCTGATCGGCTTCAGCCAGGCCCTGGTCGAGGGCAAGCTGACGCCGGCCGAGCAGCAGCGGGCGGCCACCATCCTCCACGAGGAGTCAGAGCGGATGCTCCGGATGTCCCAGGAGCTCCTCGACCTGGCTCGCGTGGAGGCCGGCCAGATGCCGATGACGCTCCAGCCGGTCGACCTGCTGGCCATGCTCAGGCAGGAGCTTGACCTGACGCGGGCCCGCGCCGAGACCCGCCAGCTCGGATTCGACCTCCGAGCGGGAGGCGCGGTGCCGCCGGTGCTGGCCGACCCCGAGCGCCTGCACCAGGTCCTCGACAACCTGCTCGACAACGCGATCAAGTACGCGCCCTCCGGCAGCAGCGTCGAGGTGGCAGTGGTGGACGCGGATGCCGACCGCCTGGAGCTGCAGGTCGCCAACCCCGTCGGCAGCCACCGGCCCGACCCGCAGCGGATCTTCGAGCGCTTCTACCGCGGCGACCCCTCCCGGTCGGCCGCCGGCGGCGTCGGCCTCGGCCTCGCCATCAGCCGCGAGATCGCGGTCCAGATGGGGGGCCGGCTCTGGTGCGAGTTCGACCCCGACGGGCGCCTGCGCATGCGGTTCGAGATGTGGACCCAGGCCGGCGCGGGGCAGGCGGGCCGGCCGGCCCCGGCGTCCAGCCCCAGGCTGGGCCAGGGGGTGGCGCCGGGCCAGGCCTTCAGCGGGCCCGAGCTGCCTCCCGCCCGACCCTAGCCTGCAGCGGAGCCCCGGTTTATTCGCCGGGTGGGAGCACGAGGGCGACCGGGTTCTCGATCAGCCGCCTGACCTCGGCCAGGAACTGGGCCCCGGTGACCCCGTAGAAGACGCGGTGATCGACGGAGAGCGTCATCCTCATCACCTTGCCGACCCGGAGCTGGCCGTTGTCGACCACGGGCGCGTCCTTGATCCCGCCAACGGCCAGGATGCCCGCCTCGGGCGGGTTGATGATGGCCTGGAACTCGTCGACGCCGTACATCCCGAGGTTGGAGATGCTGAAGGTGCCGCCCTCCAGGTCGCCCGGACCGGGCCGGCCCGAGCGGGCGCGCTCGATCACCTGGCGGGCCTCGATGGAGATCTGGACCAGGTCCTTCTGATCGCAGTCATGGATCACAGGGACCAGCAGGCCAAGGCCGCGGGCCGGCGGCACGGCGAGCCCGATGTTGACGGCTCGCTTGCGCTCGAAGTGCCCCTCGACCCAGGAGGCGTTGACCTCCGGGAACCTGAGCAGTGCGAGCGTGCAGGCGCGAACCAGCATGTCGGTCATCGTCACCCGGTCGGCGCCAGGGACCGTCTCCTTCAGCTGCTGCCGCATCTTGACCGCCTCTTCCACGTTGGCCTCGACGGTGACGTAGAAGTGCGGGACGGTCGACTTGGACTGCGCCATCCGGCGGGCGATGGTCGCCTGCATGCGGGTCGGCTCCTCGACCTCGACGTCGGGGCCGGTCCGCGGCCGGGGGGCCGGCCGCTGCGGCGGGGCGGCCGGGGCCTGGCGGCTCCCGGCGGCGGCCGCCCGGAGCACATCCTCCTTCACGATCCGGCCCTCAGGCCCGGTGCCCTGGATCGAGGCGAGGTCGATGCCCTGCTCCTGGGCCATGCGGCGAGCGATGGGGGAGGCCTTGACGCCGTCGCGCTCGCCTCGCTCGCCTCGCTCCACCTGGCCGGCCGGCTGCGCCGGCTTCTCGGCGGGCTGCCGGTCCGGCTCCCGCTCGGCTTCCCGGGCCGCCGGTGCGTCTCGCTCGGGCGCCTCCTTACCGGCGGCGGCCTCAGGCTGCTCCTCGTCGGTGGTGGTCCCGGCAGGCTGCTCCTGGGCCGCCGCGCGCTCGGCTTGCGCAGGCTCCGCCTTGGGCGGCGCCTCGGCGCCGATGGTGGCGATCAGCCGGCCCACGGCCACCGCCTCGCCCTTGGCGACGACGATGTGGAGCGGCCCGTCGGCCTCGGCCTCGATCTCGAAGCTGGCTTTGTCGGACTCGATCTCGGCGATCGGCTCGCCGCGCTTGACTTCCTGGCCGTCCTCCACCTTCCAATCGAGCACGGTGCCCTCCTCCATGGTGTCGGAGAGCTTGGGCATGTTTACGTCAGGCATCTACCGCCTCCACATCGGCCGCATGACGCGGGTTCTGATTGCCGGCATTTCTAGTTGGCCCCGCTGCGGCCGATCGTCTTGAGAGCCATCCGCACGATGTCGTCGGTGGAGGGGATGGCGGCCTTCTCCAGCTGCTGGTTGTAGGGCATCGGCACCTCGGCGCCGCCCAGGCGCAGGATGGGCGCGTCCAGGTAGTCGAAGCACCGCTCCTGGATGCCGGCCGCGATCTCGCCGCCGACGCCGTAGGTGGGCCAGCCCTCCTCGACCACCAGCAGCCGGTTGGTCTTCTTGACCGACTCCGTGATGGCCGGCCAGTCGATCGGCCGGATCGAGCGGAGGTCGATCACCTCGGCGTCCACGTCCTGCTCCTCCAGCGTCTGTGCGGCCAGGTTGGCCAGCACGGCCTGCCTGGAGACGCCGACGATCGTGAGGTCGGAGCCCTCGCGCCGGATCGCGGCCCGGCCCAGCGGCGTCGTGTAGTCGGTCTCGGGCACCTCGCCCCGCAGGTTGTACAGCGACATCGACTCGAGGAACATCACGGGGTCGTTGTTGCGGATGGCCGACTTGAGCATGCCCTTGGCGTCCTCGGGCGTTGTCGGCGCAACGGTGACCAGCCCCGGGATGGCCCCGTAGAGATTCTCGAAGGAATGGGAGTGCTGGGAGGAGAGCTGGTGTCCGGCGCCTCCAGGCATTCGGATGACCATGGGTACGCCCACCTCGCCGCCGAACATGTAGCGGATCTTGGCGGCGTTCTGGACGATCTGGTCGAAGGCGACCAGCGAGAAGTTGACCGTCATCAGCTCCACGACCGGGCGGAGCCCGGTCATGGCGGCGCCGATGGCGGAGCCGACGATCACCTCCTCGGCGATCGGCGCGTCCACGACCCGCATGTCTCCGTACTTGTCGAGCAGGCCCTCGGTGACGCGGTAGGCGCCGCCGAAGAGTCCGATATCCTCACCGATCAGGAAGACCTTGTCGTCGCGCTCCATCTCCTCGTCGAGGGCCTCCCGGAGCGCCTGGCGCATGAGACGCTCAGCCACGGAAGAGCGCCTCCGAGTCCTCGCTGTAAAGGAAGCGGTAGAGCTCCTCGACCGGCGGGTTGGAGCTCTTGTCGGCGAACTTCACGACCTCGTCGATCTCGTTCTCGACCTCCTCCCGGATGCGCTTGAGGTCGTCCTCGGTGGCGACCTTCGCCTCCTCCAGCTGGTGCTCGAAGAGCACCACCGGGTCCGACTTGAGCCACTTCTTCTTCTCCTCGTCCGACCGGTACTTGTCGGGGTCGACGACGGAGTGGCCCTTGAAGCGGTAGTTGACCGCCTCGATGAAGCGCGGCTGGGAGTCGTCCCGGGTCTTCTCGACGAACTCCCTGGTCTGCTTGATGACGCCGAGCAGGTCCATGCCGTCGATCCGCACCGACTCCATGTCGTAGGCGCAGGCCTTCCTGTACATCTCCTTGACCGCCGAGGCGCGCTCGACCGCGGTGCCCATGCCGTACTGGTTGTTGATGCAGAACCAGATCACCGGCAGCCCGAAGACCTTGGAGAAGTTGAGCGATTCGTTGAAGGCGCCGATGTTGGTGGCGCCGTCGCCGAACATGCAGAAGACGACGTCCTTCTCCTTCCGGTACTTGATCGAGAAGGCGGCGCCGGTGGCGAGCGGCAGGTGGCCGCCGACGATGCCGTAGCCGCCCATGAACCGGTGGCTGTAGTCGAAGATGTGCATCGACCCGCCGCGACCGTGGGCGACGCCGCCCTCGCGACCGAAGAGCTCCGCCATCACCGCCTTCGGGTCCACGCCGCGGGCGATCGCGTGGCCGTGCTCGCGGTAGCTCGTGTAGATGTAGTCGCCCGGCTTGAGCGGCACGATGCCGCCGACCACGGTCGCCTCCTCGCCCAGGTTCAGGTGGCAGTAGCCGCCGATCTTGGCGTGCGTGTACTCGAGCTGCGCCCGCTCCTCGAAGCGCCGGATCAGGAACATCAGGCGGTAGAGCTTGAGCAGGTCACCCCGGTCCTGCGGGCGGACCTCGATCTGCGAGGGATCCCCGTCGAACTCGAGCGCCGGCCGCGCGGGCTTGGGCATCCGCCCGGCATCGGACGGAGGCCGGCCGCTTCCGTTGCCCTGGGCGGCCCCGCGTCCGCCTTCCTGGCCTTCCCCCGCAGAACGAGGTGAGGAGCCCACATCTGCCTTTGCCACTGGCGCCGTCTCCTTGGGATTCTCCGACCGCGCCGCCGCTCGCGGCGCCGGTTCGCTGCGCTTCCGGTTCGGGATGTCGATGGCGCGGCCCTCGGCGGCGAGCGCCGCCTGGAGGAGCGACTCCGCCATCGTCGGGTGAGCGTGGATGGTGAGGTCGAGCTCGTCGACCGTCAGCCGCTGCTGCACGGCCAGCGTCGCCTCGGCGATCACATCGCTGGCCCGCGGGCCGACGAGGGCGACGCCGAGGATGGTTCCCTCCCGGGCATCGGCCACGACCTTGGCTGCGCCCTCGGGCTGGCCCAGGGTGAGTGCCCGCGCCGAGGCGGCGAGCGGGAAGCGGCCCACCGAGACGTCGATGCCCGCCTCGCGGGCGTCCTTCTCGGTCATGCCCACGTTGGCGATCTCGGGGTCGGTGTAGATGCAGTTGGGGACCGCGTGGTAATCGGGCTTGCGGTCCTTGTGGCCGGCGATGTTCTCGACCGCGCACACACCCTCGTAGGAGGCGACGTGCGCGAGCATGATGCCGCCGATCACGTCGCCGATCGCCCAGACGCCGTCGACGCTGGTGCGCAGGTGATCGTCGACGACCACCCGACCCTTCTCGGTCTCGACGCCGAGCTCCTCCAGCCCGAGGCCATCGCTGAACGCCCGCCGGCCCGTGGCCAGCAGGACGACGTCGGCGTCGGCCTTGCGCTGCTCCCCACCGGCTTCGAAGACCACGCCCAGACCGCCCTTTGCCTTCTTCACCTCGGAGACCCTGGCCTCGGTGACGACCTGGCCGCCAAGGCCCTTGAAGTGCTTGACGTAGAGCCCGACCAGGTCCGCCTCGACCATGGGGAGGATCTGCGGCATCATCTCGAGGACGGTGACCTCGGTGCCCAGGCTGGCGAAGAGGGCGCCCCACTCCATCCCGACCACACCGCCGCCGATCACGGCCAGGCGCCTGGGCACCTCCTGGAGCTCCAGGATCTGGTCGGAGTTGATCGTGTGCTCGACGCCCTTGATGGGGATGGTCGCCGGGGCCGAGCCGGTCGCGATCACGATGTCCTTGGCCGTCACTTCCTGCTCGCCGACCTTCAGCCGGTCGCGCCCGGTGAGGGTGCCAAGACCCTTGAGCACGGTCACGCCGCCCGCCTTCATCAGGCTCCCGATGCCCTTGCTGAGCTGGTCGACCACCTTGTCCCGGCGCTGATTGGCAGCCTGCATGTTGAAGCTGATGCCGGAGGCCTCGACGCCGAAGGCGGCGCCGTCGCGCAGCGCGTGATAGAGCTCCGACGACTGGAGCATGGCCTTGGTGGGGATGCAGCCGCGAATGGTGCAGGTGCCGCCCAGGCGGTCCTTCTCCACGATCGCCGTGCGGGCGCCCAGCTGCGCGGCGCGGAGCGCGGCCACGTAGCCGCCGGGCCCACCGCCGACGATCACGACATCGAAGCTATCTGCCAAGCACCATCTCCGATCTTGGAGTCTACTTGCGGACCCGCCGCTGACCGCGGGGGAGGGTCCGCTGGGGCGGCGCCTGCTCGCCGTCGGGCCGGTAGCGGTTCGAGATCGGCATCCGCCGGTCACGGCCGAACGCGCGGGCGGTGACCTTGATCCCGGGCGGCGCCTGCCGGCGCTTGTACTCGCTGGCGTCGACCAGCTGAATGACGCGCTTGACGTGCGCCGGGTCGTGGCCCGCCGCGACCAGTTCCTCGGCGCTGCGGTCGTCCTCGACGTACCCCTGCAGGATGGGATCGAGCACCGCGTAGGCGGGCAGGCTGTCCTCGTCCCTCTGGTCGGGCCGCAGCTCCGCGGTGGGCGCCTTGTTCATGACACTCTCCGGGATGGCTCCCGGCTCGAGCGAGTTGCGGTAGCGGCAGAGCTCGTAGACGAGCGTCTTCGGGATGTCCTTGAGAACCGCGAAGCCGCCCGCCATGTCGCCGTAGAGCGTGCAGTAGCCGGTCGCCAGCTCCGACTTGTTGCCGGTGGTGAGCAGCAGCCAGCCGAACTTGTTGGAGAGCGCCATCAGGAGGACGCCGCGCACGCGGGCCTGCAGGTTCTCCTCGGTGACGTCCGGCTCGGTGCCCTCGAAGGGACCGGCCAGCGTTTTCACCAGCGCTTGAAAGGCGTCCTTGATGGGGAGCGTGAAGGTCGGGATGCCGAGCGCCCGGGCCAGTTCGGCGGCGTCCCTGACCGAGCCCTCGGAGCTGTACATCGAGGGCATCAGGACGCCGGTGACGTTGTCCCGGCCGAGCGCGTCAACCGCCACCGCGGCGGTCAGCGAGGAGTCGATGCCGCCGGAAAGGCCGACCACCGCCTTCCCGTAGGGGCTGGCCTTGGCCAGGTAGTCCCGAGTCCCGACGACGAGCGCGCGGTAGACCTCGGCCACGCCCTCCAGCGGCCGCGTGATCGGCTGCCGGTGCTCGCGCCGGGGACCATGCAGCGGGCGGTCGCTGACGACCACCTCGGCAACGTCGAGGCCCAGGTGAACCGGGGGCGGCCCCTGAGCCTCCTGGCGAAGGCGGGTGTCGTGCAGCCGCTCGCCGAACACCGAGCCCAGGTCCAGATCGGCGACCAGCAGCTCCTCCTCGAAGGAGGCGGCGTGGGCGACCAGCGAGCCGTCGGGGTCGAAAACCAGGCTGTTGCCGTCGAAGACCAGCTCATCCTGGCCGCCGACCGCGTTGACCCAGGCCAGGAAGGCCCGCGAATCCATGGCGCGGGTGGCGATCATGGTCTCCCGGTTCTGGCGCTTGCCGCGGTGGTAGGGCGAGCCGTTGATGTTGACCAGGAGCTCGCATCCGAGCTGTGCCTGCAGCGATACCGGCCCCGCCGGGTACCAGGCGTCCTCGCAGATGGAGACGCCGATGCGCACGCCGCCGAACTCGAAGATGGGGCAGGAGCTCCCCCGCTGGAAGTAGCGCTCCTCGTCGAAGACGCCGTAGTTGGGCAGGTAGACCTTGTGGTAGACGCCCTTGACCTCGCCGTCGTGGCAGAAGGCGGCGGCGTTGTGGATGTCGAGCCGGAGGTCGACGAAGCCGGTTATGACGGCGATGCCACGGCTCTCGGCGGCCAGCTTCTCCAGGTGCTTCAGGTTGTCCCGGATGAAGCTCGGCTTGAGCAGCAGGTCCTCGGGCGGATAGCCGGTGATGCAAAGCTCCGGAAAGACCACGAGGTCGGCCTTCTCCTCGCGCGCCCGCTCGATCCACTCCAGCATGCGGCGGGTGTTGCCGTCGAGATCGCCAACCGTGGCGTTGAATTGAGCCAGGGCGACCCGGATCGGGCGCAGCGCGGTCGTCTCCACGGCTTCATTCTGATCGTGCGGGGTCCCCGCTAGCATGGGGGCGGTGCGCGTGACGATCCTTCCGGACCGGGAGACGCGGCAGGTCGAGGCGGCCGACGTCGGCGCCCTGCTGAGGGCGCTCGGCCTTCACCAGGACGCCTACCTGGTGGTGCGCGGCGACGAGATCCTGACCCGCGACGTGCGGCTGGCCGCGGACGACGCGGTCGAGGTCATCCCCGTGATCAGCGGCGGCTCCGCGCGCCCGGCCCGCGGCCGCGACGCTCGCGGGGAGGGCGTCTAGGGGCCGGCCATGCGCTGCATCAAGTGCCGGAAGCCGGCCAACGTGGAGGTGCGCCGCCACCGCTCGGCCTTCTGCGCCGGCTGCTATCCCGAGTGGTTCCGCAACCAGGTCGAGCGGGCGATCACCGACGACCGCATGTTCACGCGCGACGACCGCGTCCTGGTCGCCATCTCGGGCGGCAAGGACTCCCTGGCCCTCTGGCACGCGCTCAAGGTCCTCGGTTACCGGGCCGACGGGATGTACATCCGCCTCGGGATCGCCGACTACTCGCGCCGGTCGCAGGCCAGGTCGGAGGCGTTTGCCGAGAAGCACGGCCTCACCCTTCACCAGGTCGACCTCACCGGGGACCACGGCTTCGCCGTGCCTGACCTGCTCGACACGCGCAGCGGCAAACCCTGCGCCGCCTGCGGCACGGTCAAGCGCTACCACTTCAACAAGGTGGCGGCCGATCTCGGCTACCCGATCGTCGCCACCGGCCACAACCTGGACGACGAGGCGGCCACGCTCTTCGGCAACGTCATGCACTGGCAGGTCGACTACCTGGGGCGCCAGGGCCCGGTGCTGGAGTCGACCCATCCCAGGCTGGTCCGCAAGGTGAAGCCGCTCTACCGGCTGGCCGAGCGCGACACCGCGGCCTACGCCGTCATCGAGCGGATCGATTACATCCTCGAGGAGTGCCCGATGGCCAAGGGCGCCAAGTCGCTGGCCTACAAGGACATGCTGAACACCCTCGAAGACCAGCAGCCGGGCGCCAAGCACCGATTCCTGGTCGGCTTTTTGAAGCAGGGCCGTTCCGCCGTCGCCTCCGGCAACGGTCTCGGCGATGGGGTCGAGCTGCGCGAATGCGCCCGCTGCGGACAGCCCACGACCGCTGAGGTCTGCGCCTACTGCAGGATGGCCGAGTGGGGCCGCCGCAAGGTCGCCGACAGGGCGGATAAGTACCCTTCGCGCGAGTGAGCTTCTTCGAGCGGCTGAGGGCAGCCGCCCGCTCCCGCCGGTCCAGCCTCTGCGTCGGACTCGACCCCGACCCCGAGCGGATCCCAGACGGCGCCGGGGGCGCCGTCCGCCACTGCCTGGAGGTGATCGAGCAGACGCATGACATCGCCGCCTGCTACAAGCCCAACGCCGCCTTCTGGGCCCAGTACGGGACGGCCGGGTGGACGGGACTGACCGAAGTCCGCCTGCACGTCCCTCAGGAGATCCCCTTCCTGCTCGACTTCAAGGTCGCCGACATCGGGTCGACCATGGCCGCCTACGCGCGCACGGTGTTCGAGGCGCTCGACGTCGACGGGGTCACCGTTCACGCCTACCACGGCGCCGACTCCCTGGAGGAATACACCCGCTACGCGGACCGGGGCGTCTACGTCGTCTGCCGGACCTCCAATCCGGGGGCCGAGGACCTCCAGCATCTCGACACAGGTGGGAAGCCGCTCTACCTGCGGGTCGCCGAGCTGGCCCAGCGGGTCGACGAGCACGGCAACGTCGGCCTGGTTGTGGGCGCGACCGCCCCCGAGCAGGTGGCCGAGGTCCGCAGCGCGGCGCCCGCGATGCCCTTCCTGCTGCCCGGGATCGGCGCTCAGGGCGGCGACCTCGAGGGCTCGGTGCGCGCGGCCTGGAACGGCGACGAGGCCTCGGTGCTGGTCAACGCCTCGCGCGCGATCCTCTACGCGGAAGATCCTCGGGCGGCCGCTCTCGAGCTCCGCGACGCCATCAACGCCGTCCTCGAGGGGGTTCGGCCGTGAGCTCGGAGCGGCACACCGCCCACCTGGTCCTGGAGGGCCACATCATCGACTCGATGATGCTGCCCCAGGTCATGGACCTGGTCATGGACCTCGGCGGCAACTTCACGATCGAGGAGCTGCGGGTCGGGCAGCACAAGGCCGACATCTCGCGCTGCCGGATGGAGGTGGCGGCGCCGACTCCAGACACCCTCGATGCCATCGTCCGCCGGGCCCGGGACCTGGGTGCGGTGGCCGCCGCCGAAGAGCCGGTGCAGCTGGCCGAGATCACCCAGGAGGGCGTCTACCCGGAGGGCTTCTACTCGACCACCAACCTGCCCACCTACATCCTCCTCGACGGCCAGTGGGTGCCCGTGCAGAAGCAGGAGATGGACACCGCCATCGCCGTCGACGAGGCGGCCCGGAGCGCGCGCTGCATCCCCTTCCAGGAGGCGCGGCCGGGAATGAAGGTGGTCGTCGGGCACGCCGGCGTGCGCGTGGTGCCGCTCGAGCGCTCGCGGCAGACCGAAATCTTCAGCTTCATGGCCAGCGAGGTGTCGGCCGAGAAGCCGAAGAAGCTGCTCATCCAGGGCATCGCCGACGAGATGCGCCTGGCGCGGGGCGCCGGCGGCCGGATCCTGGTCGTCTCCGGGCCCGCCGTCGTCCACACCGGGGCCGGCGTGCACCTCTCGCGCCTGATCGAGATGGGTTACGTGCAGGTGCTCTTCGCGGGCAACGCGCTCGCCGTCCACGACGTGGAGGCTGCGCTCTTCGGGACCGCGCTGGGGGTCAACCTGGAGAGCGGACTGCCGATCGAGCACGGCCACGAGCACCACATGCGCGCCATCAACCGGGTGCGCTCGGCCGGTGGCCTGCGCCAGATGGTGGCCAGCGGGCAGCTGCCCAGCGGCGTCATGAAGAGCGCCATCGAGAACGAGGTCGAGCTCGTCCTGGCCGGCAGCGTCCGCGACGACGGCCCGCTGCCCGACGTGGTCACCGACATGGTCGAGGCGCAGCGCCGGATGCGGGCGGCCATCGTCCAGGAGCCGCCGGTCCGGATGGCGATCATGCTCTCGACCATGCTCCATTCGATCGCCACCGGGAACATGCTGCCGGCCGGCGTCCGCACCGTCTGCGTCGACATCAACCCGGCGGTCGTGACCAAGCTGGCCGACCGCGGATCCTGGCAGTCGATCGGGCTCGTCACCGACGTCGAGTCGTTCCTGCGCGAGCTCGCGGGCGCGCTCGAGGAGGGCTGAGGGCACCTGGCCGCCTACCTCGGCATGGGGCTGGCGGGCGGCCTGCTCGGGGGACTGCTGGGGGTGGGGGGCGGCTTCATCATGGTCCCGCTGATGGCGCTCTACGCGCCGATCACGCAGCGCCAGGCGCAGGCGACCTCGCTGGCGGCCATCATCCCGACCTCGATCGTCGGCTCCCTCTTCTACTACTTCGGCTCGCGGCAGCCCCAGGTCGACCTGCAGCTGGCGCTGCTCCTCGTGATCGGCAGCGTGGTCGGCGCCTACGCGGGCGCCCGGCTGCTCATGCATCTCCCCGACCGCCTGCTCAGGCAGGTCTTCGCGGTGCTGCTGCTCGCGATCGGCCTGAAGCAGCTGGTGCTCCCGTGAGCCTGGTCCGCGACGGCCTGGCCGTCGTCAGCGGGCTCTTCGTTGGAGTTGCCAGCGGCGTTCTCGGCGTGGGCGGAGGCGTGTTCCTGGTCCCGATCATGACGCTCGGCTTCCGGATCCCGCAGCATGCCGCCCAGGGCACCTCGCTGGCGGCCATCCTGCCCACGGCGGTGGTGGGCGCCTGGACGCACCACCGCGCGGGCACCCTGGTGCCCCGCCTGGCCCTCTGGGTCGGGCTCGGCGGCGGGATCGGCGCTGCGGTGGGCGCGCTGGCAGCGCTCTCGCTGCCGCGGCAGGTGCTGGCCCGCGGCTTCGGCCTGGTCCTCATCTACGCCGCCTACCGGATGTGGCCCCGCCACAGGCAAACTGGTGATGGAGATGAGCCAGCGCAACCTGCTTGACGCCCTGCGCGGCGAGCCCGGCGCGGCCGCGCTGGTCACGCCAGGTGGCCCGCGCTTCAGCTACCGGCAGCTGGCGGACGCGGTCGAGGAGGCCGCCGGCCGGCTCGCCGGCCTGGGGGTCCGCCGGGGCGACCGCGTCGCCATGGCATTTCCCAATGGGCCGGAAGCGGTGGTTCTCTTCCTGGCCGCTTCTCTGGCGGGCACCGCCTGCCCGCTCAACCCGGCCTACAAGCAGGAGGAGTTCGAGTTCTACCTCGAGGACACCGGGGCCGGATTGCTCCTGCTGCCCCCGGGCGAGCTGGCCGCCGCCCGCGCGGCCATGGGCTCGCGGGGCCGGGTCGTCGAGGTGGCCATCGACGCTCGTGGCGAGCTCCAGATGGAGGGCGCGGCGCGCGACTTTGACGCGCCCGGACCGGATGACGTGGCGCTGGTCCTGCACACATCGGGCACCACCAGCCGGCCGAAGCGGGTCCCGCTCCGGCACCGCAACCTGCTCGCCTCGGTCGACAACATCGTGGACTGGTACCGGCTGACTCCCGAGGACGTCTCACTCTGCGTGATGCCGCTCTTCCACGTGCACGGGCTGATGGCGTCGACCATGTCGACGCTGAGGTCGGGCGGCACCGTGGTCGCACCGGCGCGGTTCGCGCCGCTCGGATTCTGGCCGGTGGCTCGCGACGTCCGGCCCACCTGGTACTCGGCCTCGCCGACCTTCCACCACCTGATCCTCTCGCGCGCCCCGGGCCGCCGGCCGCCGGGCAGCGAGCGGCTGCGCTTCGTGCGCTCCTGCTCCGCCCAGCTCAGCCCGGCCGCCATGGCCGAGATCGAGGAGCGCCTCGAGGTGCCGGTGCTCGAGGCCTACGGGATGACCGAGGCCACTCACCAGATGTCTTCCAATCCCCTGCCGCCGGGCGAGCGCCGTCCGGGCAGCGTGGGCGTCGCCACCGGCGTCGAGATCGGCGTCATGGGCGAGAGCGGAGAGCTGCTGCCGGTCGGCGCGGCCGGCGAGGTGGTGATCCGCGGCCGCAGCGTGATCGACGGGTACGAGAACAACCCGGAGGCGAACGCCGCCTCCTTCGTCGACGGCTGGTTCCGGACCGGCGACCAGGGCACCATCGACGCCTCTGGCTACCTGACCCTGGTCGGCCGGATCAAGGAGCTGATCAACCGAGGGGGGGAGAAGATCGCGCCCGCCGAGATCGACGCAGTGCTCGAGACCAACCCCAAGGTGGCCAAGGCGGTGGCCTTCGGCCGCCCCCATCCGGCCTGGGGCGAGGAGGTGGCGGTGGCGGTCGTCCTCAAGGCGCCGGCCGAGGAGCGCGAGCTGCAGGCCTGGTGCCGCGAGCGACTGGCCGAGTTCAAGGTGCCGAGGTCGGTGTTCATCGTGGAGGAGATCCCGCAGACCGCGACCGGCAAGGTCCAGCGGCGCAACGTCGCGCAGGTCCTGCTGGGCTAGTGCGAATCGCGATCGCGGGCGCCGGCGCCACCGGCGGGTACCTGGCCGCGTGCCTGGTCCGCTCGGGGGCCGACGTCGTGGTGGTGGCGCGCGGACCACATCTGGCGGCGATGCGGGAGCGCGGCCTGACCGTTCGCGAGCCGGGTGCCGAGCCGTTCACGGTGAAGCCGGAGGCGACCGACGACATGGAGGCCGCTGTGCGCTCGGCCGATGTGGTGTTCGTGACCCTGAAGGCGCACTCGCTGCCCGCGCTGGCGCCGGTGGTCGGCCGCTCGCTCAAGCCGGGCGCGGTGCTGGTGAGCGCTCAGAACGGCGTCCCCTGGTGGTATTTCGGGCGCGGCTACACCGGTCCTCTGGCCGGCGAGCGCCTGGAGTCGGTCGATCCCGGCGGGGTGATCAGCGAGAGCATCGACGAAGCCTCCGTGGTGGCCTGCATCGTCTACCCGGCCACCGCGCTCAGCGCGCCCGGCGTCGTCGAGCACGTCGAGGGCAACCGCTTCTCCCTCGGCGAGCTCGACGGCGAGCGTACTGAGAGGGTGACCGGGATCGCCCAGGCCCTGGCCGCCGCCGGCCTCCGCGCTCCGGTGCAGGCCCGGATCCGGAACGAGATCTGGCTCAAGCTCCTGGGCAACGCGTCCTTCAACCCGGTCAGCGCGCTCGGCCGGGTGACGCTCGGCCGGATCGCCGAGTCGCCCGGCGCCCGCGACCTGGTGCGGACGCTGATGGTCGAGGTGGAGGCGGTGGCCGCCGGAGTGGGGGAGGAGATGGCGGTTTCCATCGAGCGCCGCCTGGAGGGGGGCTTCCGGGTCGGCGAGCACCGGACCTCCATGCTCCAGGACGTCGAGGCCGGTCGCCCGCTCGAGGTGGACGCGCTCCTGGGCTCGGTCTGCGAGATCGCGGGCCGGCTGGGGATCGCCGTCCCCAACCTGCAGACCGTGCTCACCCTGTGCCGCCTGCTCGACGGCAGCGCTCGTGGCTGATTGACGCCGCGCGCCGATCAGGAGTAGCGTGGGGGCGATAGTTCGGTACGCAAACGTACCGCGATGAGGAGAAATTCGACTTGGTTTCGTTCCAGCTGAGCGATGAGCAGAAAGAGATTCGGGATTGGGTCCACGACTTCGCCGAGCGCGAGATCCGCCCGGTCGCGCATGAGTACGACGAGAAGGAGGAGTTCCCGTGGCCGGTCGTCCAGAAGGCGGCCGAGATCGGGATCTACGGGCACGAGTTCCTGGGCCAGACCTTCGGCGATCCGACCGGGATCATCCCCGCCCTGGTCGCCGAGGAGCTGACCTGGGGCTGCGCCGGGATCGCGCTGGCGATCCAGGGCACCGGCCTGCCCGTGGCCGCCATCTTCGGACAGGGCACGCCGGAGCAGATCTCGACCTGGATCCCGGCCTGCTACGGCACCCCCAAGGACCCCAAGGTGGCGGCCTTCTGCGCGACCGAGGCCGACGCCGGCTCGGACGTCTCCGCCTACAAGACATCGGCCGTGCGCCAGAACGGCGACTGGGTGATCAACGGCGAGAAGGTGTTCATCACCAATGGAGGCATCGCCGACGTCCACGTCGTGGTCGCCTCGGTCGACCGCTCGCTGGGGTCCCGCGGACACGCTTCCTTCGTGGTGCCGCCGGGCACGCCGGGGCTCTCCCAGGGCAAGAAGGAGAAGAAGTTGGGCATCCGGGCCTCCCACACGGCGACCGTGGTCCTGAACGACGTGCGCGTCCCGGCCGACTGCCTGCTCGGCGGCGAGGAGAAGCTGGAGGCAAAGCTGGCCCGGGCCCGGGAGGGCCAGAGCACCGGCCGGACCAACGTGGCCATGAAGACCTTCGAGTCCACCCGCCCGCTGGTCGGCGCCCAGGCGCTGGGGATCGCGCGGGCCGCCTTCGAGTTCGCCCTCCAGTACGCCAAGGAGCGCAAGACGTTCGGCCGGCCGATCATCGAGAACCAGGCGATCGCCTTCAAGCTGGCCGACATGGCGCTCGAGATCGAGGCCGCGCGAGCCCTGATCTGGCGGGCGCTGTGGGAGAGCCGGAATGGGGGCGAGTTCAAGATGGCCGAGGGTTCGATGGCCAAGCTGAAGGCGGGCGAGGTTGCGGTCAAGGTGACCGACGAGGCGATCCAGATCTGCGGCGGCTACGGCTACATACGCGAGTTCCCGGTCGAGAAGTGGCACCGCGATGCCAAGATCTACACCATCTTCGAAGGCACCTCGGAGATCCAGCGGCTCGTGATCTCGCGGGCCCTGCAGGCGCTCTAGGAGGAAACCGCCACGGCCATCGAGACGGAGGACCAGGCCCCCCGCAGCCGGGAGGGCAGGCGCGAGGCGCGCCGGCAGCGGCTGCTCGACGCCGCGGTCGAGCTGTTCGCCACCCGTGGCCTCAACAAGACCTCGGTCGACGACGTGGTGGCCCGGGCGCGAACCTCGAAGTCGGCGTTCTACGAGTTCTGGAGCTCCAAGGAGGACTGCGTCCGCGCGCTCCTCGACGAGATGGGCGCCCTGGTCGTGGAGGCGGTTTTCGCTGACGCGGCGCTCGGAAGCGACCACCGGGACCGCATGCGGCGCGGGATCACCGCCTTCGTCAACCGGTGCTGGGACCATCAGAACCTGGCCCGCGTCCTGCTCGTGGAATCGGTCGGGGTGAGCCCCTCCGTGGAGGAGGCGCGCCGGCGGTTCCAGGCGCGCTTCGCGCACCTGGTCGAGGCCGAAGTGCGCAACAACGCGGGTGACGACCCGTTCTATCGGGACATGGACGCCGAGGTCTTCGGCCGGGCCGTGGTGGGCGCCGTGAACGAGACGGTCGCCCACTTCCTGACCGTCCCCAAGGCTGACCGGGAGACCGTCGTCCGCGCCCTGACCGCTATCTTCACGCCCTGACCCAGGCGCCCGGCTACCGGGTTTACCGGTCTCGCGCGTTCCGATAGTTGCGGGAATGGGCGAATATCCACCTGGGCCGGATGCCGCTATGGACCAATATCAACCCGGGTCGAAGGACGACTTCGACCGCCTCTACCAGGCCAGCTACCAGAAGCTCTTCCGCACCGCGCTCGCCGTCACCGGCGAGCCGGCGGCGGCCGAGGACTGCGTGCAGGAGGCCTTTCTCAAGGCCTTCCGGGCCTGGTCGCGCTGGAATCGAGAGGCGCCCGCCGAGGCCTGGATGCACCGGATCGTGGTCAACGCGGCGCTCTCCTGGCGGCGCCGGGAGAAGGTGCGGGCGGTGGGCGAGCTGGTCCGCCGGCTGGGCCGGCCGGCGGATCGGGTGCCGGGCCCGGAATCGGCGATCGAGCCGGACCTGCTGACGGCGCTCCGTGAACTGCCGCCCAAGCTGGCAGCGGCGATCGTCCTCCGCCACGTCCACGGCTACTCCAACCGGGAGATCGCCTTCGCCCTCGGCGTCCCCGAGCGCACGGTCGCCTCGCGGCTGATCGCGGCCCGGGCCCGCCTCCGGGCGCGGATCGGCGAGCCGGCCGCGGTTCCCACCGAGTACTCGGTGGCCGTGGCGCGTCCTGAGTAACGGAATGTCTTTCGAAGGCGGCGATTTCGACGGCTGGCTGGAGCGAGGGCTCGACCGGGCGCTGAACGCGCAGTCAGGGCCGAGCCCGCTGGCGACCCAGGCCTCGTACCACGCTGCCTCCATCTCAGGAGGAACCGGAGTGTCGTTTGGAACATCAGTGGTCAGCGCGCTGACGAGCAAGCTCGTCGCCGGCACGGCCACCGCAGCCCTGGTCGTGGGAGGCGGCACCGTGGTCGCTGCCACCGCCGCCACCGGCAGCGCCAACCCAACCAACTGGGGTCAGTTCATATCGCAGACCGTGGTCCCGGACTGCAAGGCGTCGGCCGCCAAGTCCGGCCATCACGGGATCGGCGCCTGCGTGAGCAGCATCGCCCGCGAGCACGGCGAGGCGGTCAGCTCGGCGGCCCGCCACCACGGCGCGACCGAGGCTCACCAGAATCACGGCAAGGCGAGCGAGGCTCGCGACAACAAGCCGGACGGTGCCGGCAGCACCAAGCCGGGCGGCAGCCAGGGCAACGACAACGGGGACAAGGGCCAGGCCAACGCGGCCGACAAGGGCAGCGCCCAGGCCCAGAGCCACGCCAACCCGCGCCGCTGACCAGCGCGAACACCACGCCATGCGGAGGCCGGCCCCAGCGGGGGGCCGGCCTCTAGCTTTTAGCCGTGCCTCTAGC
>CAYLIP010000005.1:26253-60998 GCA_964383855.1 uncultured Actinomycetes bacterium
TTTAGCCGTGCCTCTAGCCTTTAGCCGTGATGGTTAAGCAGATGGACAGGCGCCTGGAGAAGATCCGCCGGGCGTACCGGCGGCCGGCCGACTACGAGCGCGGCAACTCCCTGATCGAATGGATGGTCGGCCGCCACCAGCGGCGGGTGGGGGAGATGGTGGGCGGGCTTGTCCTCGAGGTCGGGATCGGCAGCGGGCGCAGCCTCTCCGCCTACGGTCCAAAGGCATCGATCTTCGGCGGTGACCTCTCGCGGCCGATGCTGCTGGCCTGCCGGGAGCGGGGCCGAGAGCTCGGGCTGTCGGTGCCCCTGGTCGAGCTCGACGCCCGCCACCTGCCCTTTGCCGGCGGCCTCTTCGACGCCGTCGTCTTCACGCTCTGCCTGTGCACGATCCCGGACCCGGTGAGCGCGCTTCGGGAGGCGCTCCGGGTGGCCCGGCCGGGCGGCCGGATCGTCCTGCTCGAGCACGTGCGCTCGCACATCGCGCCGGTCGCCTGGCTGCAGGACGCCGTCTCCCTGCTCAGCGGGCCGCTCGCCGAGGAGTACTTCAACCGGCGCACCGCCGAGAACGCGGTTGCGGCCGGGGTCGAGGTGGAGCGGGTCGAGCGCTGGGGCGCCGGTTTCTTCAACCTGGTCGAAGGCCGCAAGCCCGCCGGTTAAGAGCGCTCGGCCTTGCTTATCGAACGCCTGTTCGCTATGCTGTCGATGCGAACATGCGTACGCTGCGAACGGAAATGCGACTCCGGCGGCTGATCCGCCAGCACTCACTGCAGGTCGAGCGGCTGCAGGCTGAGCGCGCCGACCCGGAGGCGGCGGCCGCCGCCGAGCGCTGGCTGCGCCGGCTGCTGGCCGAGGTCGCGGCGGCCTGGACGGCCGAGCTGAGGTCCGAACTGACGGCCGCCGGCGGAGGCGGCTTCCCGGGCGAGCTCGGCCTGATCGACGGCCACGTCCGCCGCTCGCTGAAGGCGCTGGAGGCGACGATCGCCGAGTCGGGCCGGCCCGGGATCGACCTGGGCTGGCTGACCGAACGCTTCCGGGCCACCGCGGTGCCGCTGCTGCTCTGCCTCCGCGGCCTCGAGGAGACGCCGGTCGAGCTGCTCGGGCTGGGGCCGGCGCCCTCGCTGGCCCGGAGCGCCTAGCGCAGTCCCAGCCTGGCACGGACGGCCCATGGGCTTTCCAGCCCCTTAGTTATCGTTATCCGTCATTATCGCTAGCATCGGCACCGAGCCGAACGCCCTCTCGGATCGGCCCCGCCCTATCCCTCGATCAGCTCCGAGGCCTGCGTCGAGATGGTCAGGGTGCCGGGCTGGAAGGTCGTCTTGAGAAAGGGCGTGATGAAGGTGTAGGTGTAGACCGCCTTCACGGTGACGACGTTGCCGGCCAGCACGCACTCGTTCTGCGCGTAGGTGCCTCCCCCCGACTTGCTTGAGCCCACGAAGCCGGGGCCGGGCGAGCCCGCGTAGTACTGCCCGCAGACCGTCCCGCCGCCGGTGCCCGGGATGGTGTAGGTGATCGTCACGTAGCTCTTGCGGTCGGCGGCGTAGTCCTGGTTGGTGATGTTGGCGGGGATCGCCGCCAGCAGCAGCCGGTTCTCGATCGTGTTGGCCGCGGGCGGGTTGGTGGGCGTCCAGCTCGACGGGTTGACGGCGGCATACCTCGCCGCCGAGCGGGTGGCGTTGGTGGCCGCCACCTTGCCCAGGTAGAAGAAGCCGAAGTCCATGATCCCGAAGACGACCATGAAGAGGAGCATCGTGACGAGCGCGAACTCGACCATCGACTGGCCTCGCTGACGGCGCATCCGGCTCACACGGTCAGCCTCAGCTTGCCGGGAGCCACGTAGTTCCCGCTCTCCGTGTAGGTGATGAAGAGCTGGCCACCGCTGTTGATGTTGACCGTCGAGACGACCACCCGCGAGGTCAGGCTCTGGTGCGAGCCAGACGGAATCGAGAGCGCCATCGAGGCGCCGTAGATGGTCCCCGTCGGCGACCAGTTGCCGCTGACGGTGAGCGTCGTGGCGTCGTTCCGGTCGGCGAAGAGGACCAGGCCCGTGTAGTTGCTGCCGGCTGGCGGCGCCGAGAGCGTGCTGCCCGGGCTCGGGCTGCCGAAGGTGATGTTGCCGCCGTTTTGGCCCGGCGTGCACGCGGCCGAGTAAGAGCCGCTCTTGCAGGTGAAGTACAGCATCACGCTGTTGCCGTTGAGAATGCCGTTGACGGTGAGTGCCCCGGCGAAGATGTAGACGCCCGGGCGCATGGTGACGGTGACGCCCAGGGGCACGGTGACCGCGCCGTAGGTCCCGGGGCTGATCGTCGTGTTTGAACTGTAGGTGACGTCGTTGGCGGCCAGGCCCAGGGTCGGCATGGGGATTCCGACCAGCGGGTCGGTGTAGGTGTAGGTCGCTCCGGTCTGAGCGGCCGGCGTGGTCGCCCCGCTCACCGGTCCCACCGAGTACACGGCGCTGGCCTGGATCTTGGTGGAGACGCCGCTGTCCTTGATGATCGCCGGGTTGGCGGTGGAGTCGGCCCGGATGGCACCGCCCGTGACCACGATCTGACCGCCGTTCTGGGCCCAGACCCCGGGACTGGCGCTGGTCGAGAGCGAGCAGAGCCCGCAGTTGGCGCCGCTGTTCTGCGTGATCGAGACGCTGGCGGTGGCCTTGACGGTCGCCGTGCTGATGTCCATCACCGGGAGGAAGAGCGTGTTGAACAGGTGGGTGACGTTGACGGTGACGGTGGCGACCTTCGTCGGGTCGGTGGTGCTGAGCCCGAGCGAGTCCTGGAACTGCCAGGCCAGGTCGGCACTCGGAATCCCGTTATAGGTGGCCACGGTGTTGCCGATGTTCTGCGCATCGGTGATCGTATAGCCGTAGTTGTCGGCGTTGATGACGGCGGTGGCGGCGGCCAGCGCGGCGCCGTCGGCCGCGTTCTGCGACTCGCGCTGCTGGGTTTCGATCTCGCCGCCGTCGACGCTGAGCCCGACGAAGGCGACCAGGACCAGCGACATGGCCGCCACCATGACGGTCACCGATCCCGACTGCTGGCGGCGGCTCCGGCGGTTCATGACTGGATCACGAACGAGGCCTTCGAGAGCACACCCACGGTCTGCCCGAAGAACGTCGCGAAGATCGGCGTGACCACCGGGTAGTCGTACTTGACGGTGACCTGGGCGACATTGCCGACCGCGATGCACTGCCCTTCGGTGTAGCCGTTGGCGGCGACAAAGCCGTCGTTGGTGGTGCCGTTGTCGAGCGCCTGGTCGTAGCGCCCGCAGTACGTCGTCGTCGTGGTGCTCGAGGTCCAGTTGTAGTACTGGATGATCACGTGGTTCCGGTCATTCAGGATCTGGCGGGTGTCGCCCGCGTAGAGGATCTGGCCCGGGATCGTGTTCTCGGCCGGGTTCGAGGCGTTTGTCCAGCCATGGTTGACGTCGCCCGAGTGCAGGGACGCCCACCGCGCCCCCACGCGGGCGGCGTTGGCGACCTCCAGCCGGTCCGCGTACGACATGCCGAAGTCGATCGCACCCGCGAGCAGCAGGAGCAGGAACATGGAGCTGATCGCGAACTCGACGAGCGCCTGTCCACGCTCTGTCGCTTTCGCTTGGAAAACCCAAGGCATAACGTGCGCTGAGAGGATACCTGTCACGTTCGGCAGTTCATCCCCGATAACGCCCGAGTCCGCAAATGCCCAACAAATGCATGGGTTATGACGGGGAAAAGCCGACCGGGCATCCCTACAATGACGCGCCGGTGATCTATCTCGGAGCGGCCGTCCTGGCCGCCGGAATCTTCGTGGTCGTGTGGAGCTTCGGTCAGCGAGCCGTGGCCGATTCGGATCCTCTGAGCTCGCGCCTGAGGATCTACGACAACCTGCAGGGACTCACCGAGCACGACATCGAGCTGGAGACCAAGACCTTCGCCGAGCGGGTCATGCAGCCGCTCTTTCAGCAGTTCTCCTCTTTCCTCGCCGACCGGACGCCCGAGAACCAGCGAAGTGCGATCCAGGCCAAGCTCGACCTGGCCGGGCGCCCGGGCGATATCGGCGCCGAGGAGTTCCTGGCCATCCGGATCGGACTCGGGCTCGGCCTCTTCCTGGTCGGGCTCATGGTCGGGTTCCTGCTCGCCAACCCGCTCGTGGAGGCGATCGGAGCGGCCGTCGGAGGTGGTCTCGGGTACTACGCTCCGACCCTCTGGATCAACCAGAAGGTCGGCAAGCAGCAGAAGGACATCCAGCGGTCTCTGCCCGACTGCATGGACCTGCTGACGATCTCAGTGGAGGCCGGCCTTGGCTTTGACGCCGCCATCCAGCGCGTGATCGAGAAATTCAACAACGGGCTCGCCGACGAGTTCCGGACCACCCTCACCGAGGTCCAGCTCGGCCGGCCCCGAATGGAGGCGCTCGACGCCATGGGCCGGCGCTGCGGAGTCGAGGACCTCCACAACTTCGTTCAGGCCGTGATCCAGTCCGAGCAGATGGGTGTCGGGCTGGCCAAGATTCTCCGGCTGCAGTCCGAGGAGATGCGGCGCCGGCGCCGGCAGCGGGCCCAGGAGAAGGCCGCCCAGGCGACGCTCAAGATGATGCTGCCGATGGTCGGCTGCATCTTCCCCACCCTCTGGATCGTGCTGCTCGGTCCAGCCATCATCATGTTGATCAATCGCGGAGGCACCTGATGTTCAGCGGATTTATGGGGAGCGCCGAGCGCACTCCCGCACCTAGAATCGGCGCCCCGTGGCGATAAACACCCGGCCGCAGTACAACACGGCCCCACCCAGCTCGGGCAAGCCGAGGTCGGCAAGCCGCACCTACACGCTCCTCGGCGCCGTCCTGGCCGTCCTCGGCTTCGGCATGGTCATCCTCTTCAGCGTGCTCAGTGGCGGCCACGGCTCCGCGCCCAGCTCGGGCCCGACCGCCAGCGTCGTCGTCGCCGCCCGCGACGTGGCGCTGAGAACGCCGCTCTCGGCCGACGACATCAAGCTCGCCAGCTACGCGCAGGGCGACGTTCCGCCGGGCGCGCTGACCAAGCTCGCCGACGCCAAGGGAATGGTGGCGGCGGTCTCCATCAGCAAGGGCCAGCCTCTGCTCTCCAACCTCCTGGTCAAGTCGGGCGACCCGGTCGCCGGCCCCCAGCCGGCGTACCTCACCATCCCCTCCGGCTGGGTCGCCCTCACGATTCCCACCGGCGAGCAGCAGGGCGTGGGCGGCTACATCAGCGCCGGCGACTACATCACGATCGTGGCCGGGGTGCCCGGGCGCGCCGGGCAGAACGTGCGAACGCTGTACACCAACGTCCACGTGCTCAAGGTCGGGCCCGCCCTCGCCGACAGCAGCTCGGCGCCCAAGCAGGGCGGCATCACGAGCAGCCTGACGGTGGTCGTCACCCAGTGCCAGGCCGAGTACCTCAACTGGCTGGTGGCCAACGCGACCATCAAGTACACGCTCGAGTCCTACAAGGACTACAAGCCCCAGGACGTGGCCGCTGACGCGACCTGTCCTTCAGTCAGCGCGGCCAAGGGCGTCACGCGGGACGACATCGCCGCTCGCTGGCCGGGGATCTTCAGCTAGCCTCCGGGCTCACCTCGCGGGCCATCTCGTACCAGAGCACCCCGCCCCGGCCGGGCCGGTGGTGCTCACGGACGACCCGGTATCCGAGCTTCTCGTAGAAGGCTCGGTTACCGGGCAGCTGGGCCCGGACCCCGAGCCGGACCTCGGCGAAGCCCCGCTCCGCGGCGCGTCGCTCGACCCACCGCATGAGCTCCCGGCCGATGCCCCCTCCCTGCCGGGAAGGGTGAACGGCGACCCGGCGGACGTGGAGGTGGCTGGGCTCGGCCACCATGCGCAGCGCGCCCACCGGGACGCCCTCGAGGCGCGCCAGCGCGCCGCCGTGCGCGGCCAGGTCGCGGCGGACGTCGTCCTCCCGCTCGTCGATGGCGCCGGAGGGAGGGCTGAGCCAGGTGTAGTCCGCGAAGGCGGCCTGCGTGAGCGCGTGCACCTCGGCCGCCGACTCCGGTCCGACCGCCGCGATGTGGAGACCCTTCAGCGCTGCACCGGCAGCGTCGAGCGAAGCCTGGCCTGATCGATCCGGCCTTCCAGGAGCACCCGGTCGCCATCGAGCAGGACCGGCACGCGGAAGTCGTAGAGACGGGCCAGTTCGGCGTCCTCGTCGACGTCGTCGCGATCGAAATCAGCACCCAACGCCTCCAGGGCCGCCTCGGCTTCTTGGCAAAGGTGGCAGCCGGAGCGGGTCACCAGGCGTAGGCGCACCACCGCAGCCTACGGCAGTCAGGACGTGGGTACCCTGAGCTCCTCCCCGGAGTAGATCTCCGGCGATGTCAGCGAGTTGGCGCGCAGGATCTCGTCCACCTTCTCCCGCGTATCGGCTCCCGGATAGCGCCGGCTGGCGATCGACCACAGGGTGTCCCCCGGGGCGACCGTGATGCTCATGTATCCGGCGGGCGCGCTGCCATGGACGGCCTGTGCCATCGCGAAGGCGGTAAACACGAAGACGGCGGCCCCTATCGCCAGCTTGCGGAGCTGGCGCCTCCACGTCGGGAGCGGCCGCGGCCTTCGAATCCGGTTGCTGTCGTAGGCGTATGCGTACATCTGTTCGGGACCCACAGTAGGCGAACGCGCGTTCGATGTCAAGCCATTGCGAACAAAAGTTTGCGCGAACATGTGATCGGTGCTAGCATCGGCCGCGGCCCAGCTTGGGTTCGCCCAGTGCCCAGGCTCAGCAGACGCCCACGCTCAGCAAAAAAGAGGTACCACCAGGTGACGCAAGAACTGACCGACCGGCAGGCCAGGATCCTCGACTACATCCGGCATGTCACCCGCAGCCGGAACTATCCACCAAGCGTTCGCGAGATCGGCGAAGCGGTCGGGCTGTCCTCCAGCTCGACGGTGCACAACCACTTGAACCAGCTCGAGCGCCGTGGCCTGATCCGCCGCGACCCGAGCAAGTCGCGCACCGTCCAGCTGGTCCAGGACGAGCGCGAGCAGGAGGCGCGCCGCAACGTGGTCTCGATTCCCCTGGTCGGGCACGTGGCGGCCGGCTCGCCAATCCTTGCCGAGCAGAACATCGAAGACCACATCGCCCTCTCCAGCGACCTCGCCCAGGAAGGGTGGTTCTTCCTGAAAGTCCGCGGCGACTCGATGATCAACGCCGGCATCCTGGACGGCGACATGGTGCTCGTGCGCCCGCAGCCTTCGGCCGACAACGGCCAGATCATCGTCGCCATGGTCGAGGGTGAGGCCACCTGCAAGCGGCTCGACAGGCGCAACGGCACCGTCAAGCTCCTGCCCGAGAACGAGGAGTATCAGCCGATCGAGGCTCCGGATGCCCAGGTCGTAGGGCTGGTCAAGGGGGTCTTCCGAGTCCTCAACTAGGCAGCGCGCACGCCCGCCAGGCCGGGCTGTCAGGTCGAGACGCCGAACTCCCGGAGGGCGTCGTTGAGGCTCAGCCTCGTGTCCTGCTTCTCGCTCCGCCACCCGATGATGAGGCCGGTCGCGACCCCGAACTCGCCCGCGGGAAATCGCTTCGGCCGAGTGCCCGGGATCACCACCGCGTTGGCCGGCACATAGCCTCGGTGCTCCACCGGTTGGGACCCGGTGACGTCTACGACCGGAGTCGACGCAGTGAGCACCACGTTGGCCCCCAAAACCGCGCGCTCGCCGACGATGACGCCCTCGGTCACGATCGCCCGCGAGCCGATGAAGGCATCGTCCTCCACGATCACGGGGCGGGCGTTGACGGGCTCGAGCACACCGCCGATCCCAACCCCGCCGGCCAGGTGGACTCGGGCGCCGATCTGCGCGCAGGAGCCGACCGTGGCCCAGGTGTCGACCATCGTGCCCGGACCGACCCAGGCGCCGATGTTGACGTAGCTGGGCATCATCACCACGTCCGGAGACAGGTAGGCCCCGTAGCGGGCCACGGCGGGTGGAACCACGCGCACGGCGGCGCGTTCGTGATCGTGCTTGAGGGGGATCTTGTCCCGGTACTCGAAGGGGCCGAGCTCGATCGTCTCCATCCCCCGGAGGCGGAAGTAGAGAAGGATCGCCTTCTTCACCCAGTCATTGACGACCCAGCCGCCCGCGCGCCTCTCGGCGCTCCGAACCTCCCCGGCGTCGAGCAGCCGGATGGTCTCCTCGACCGCCTCTCGAACCTCGGCTCGCTCCAGCGCGGCCGGCTCGCCGAAGGCGGCATCGATCAGCGTGGGCAGCTGCTCGCGCACCGTGCTCACAGGATGCTTTCGAGGAGGGCGGCCGCCCGCCTGCAGTCGGCCGCCGTGGGCACCAGAGCCAGCCGGAAGTACCCCTCGCCGGCCTCCCCGAAGAAGGAGCCGGGCGCGACCACCACGCCGACGTCGAGCAGGCGAGCGGCGAACGACTCCGAGGTCTCGCCGGCCGGCACCTCTCCCCAGAGGTAGAACGTGGCCTCGGAGCCGGCGATCCGGATTCCCTTGCGGCCGAAGAGCTCGAGGAACACCGCGCGCTTCTCCGCATAGACGCGCCGCATCGCCTCAACGTGGTCCTCCCTCCCCCACGCCGCCATCGAGGCGCGCTGAATGAACTCCGGGATGGCCGTGCCGGCGAGCGGCCGGTAGAGCTTGAGGGCTGCGATCACCTCGGGGGAGCCGGCGACGAAACCGACCCGGTAGCCCGTCATCGAGGATCGCTTGCTCTGCGTGTTGACCGCGACCACGTGGGAACGGTCGGCCACCTGGAGAGCGGAGGGCGGGGGTCCGTCGAAGTAGATCTCGGAGTAGGCCTCGTCGCTGGCGAGGAGGAAGTTGTGCCTCGAGGCCAGCTCGGCCAGCTTCTCGAAGAAGCCGAGGGGCGCCACCGCGCCGGTGGGGTTGTTCGGGTAGTTGACCCAGAGCAGCGCTACCTCGTCCCAGGTGGATGCGGGCACGGCATCGACGTCGGGTAGGAACCGGTTGCGCTCGAGCAGGGGAAGCCGGAGCACTCGCCCGCCGGCCACCTGGGCGCCTCGCTCGGGGATCGGGTAGCCGGGCTCGGTGACGGCGACCACGTTCTTGCTCGAGCCCGGGTCCATGACCACCTGCGGCAGGCTGAACACGACCTCCTTGCTGCCCAGGGTGGGCACCACCTCGCGGTGCGGGTCGAGCACCGCCCCGTAACGGGAGGCGATCCAGGACGCGATCGCCTCCCTGTGTTCGGGCAGCCCCTCGGCCTTGGGATAGCTCGAGCGCTCGGTGACGCTCTCGATGAGCGCGTCCCGGATCATGGCGTCGGTCGGCTCGTGCGGGTCGCCCACACTGAAGTCGATCAGCCGCAGGCCGCGTGCCTGCGCCTCGCGCTTCTTCTCATCCAGCTCGAGGAACGGGTACGCCCGCATCCGGGTGAGCGCCGGGTTGATGGTGATGCTCACGCCGATAGCCACCGCTTCAGGACGGCCAGGCTCTCCCCCATCGCCGCCACCTCCGCCCGCTCGTCGCGCCGGTGCGCGTAATCGGGGTCGCCGGGCCCGAAGTTCACGGCGTCCAGGCCGGCCAGCGCAAACTCGGCGACCGGGGTCCATGCCTGCTTGGGCTCGACGGCCAGGCCCCCCGCTTCCCGCAGCTCGGCAAGCAGTGGATTGCCGAGCGCGACCGGCGCGCCGGGGGCGTTGCTCACGACGGTGAGCCTACCATTCGCCCCGACCAGCTCCCGAAGCCGCGCCTCGGCCTGCTCGGGCGTCCGGTTGGGGGCGTAGCGGAAGTTCAATCCGCAGCTCACCAGGTCGGGAATCACGTTGTTGGCGATCCCGCCCTGAATGGTCGTGACGTTGAGGACCTCGCGGAACACGAGCCCCTCGAGGCGAACCTCCTCGACGGCCGAGGCGGCCACTCTCTGGAGCCCCCTCACCGCCTCGTGGATGGCGTTGCGGCCGAGCCAGGGCCGCGCCGAGTGCGCGGCCACTCCGTCGAACTCGAGACGCGCGATGACATTTCCGAGACAGCCGGCCTGGAGGCGGTTGGCGGTCGGCTCCATCATCACGACCAGGGCCGCCTCGTTCACGATCGGGCAGCGCTTGAAGACGGTGGGCAGCAGGCTGTCGCTCAGCGCCAGCTCCTCGTGGCCGAAGACCAGGCAGGCGACGTCGTGCCGCACAGGAGGTCGATCACCGGCGAGCCAGCGGGAAAGCTCGAGCATGACGGCCAGCGACGCCTTCATGTCGCTGGCGCCCAGGCCATGGACGGCTCCCCCCTCCACCCTCCCGGGCAGGTTGCCCTGGACGGGAACGGTGTCGGAGTGGCCGGCCAGCACGACCAGCCGTGGATGTCGGCGGGGCGGGCCGAAGACGAGCCAGTCGGAGCCGTGGCCGTGAAGCTCCAGCCCGGGGCGGCGCGCCTCCCCCAACAGCCAGGCGGTCAGCTCCTGCTCGTGGCGGCTCACGGACTCGATGTTGACGAGGTGCAGGAGGGTGTTGGCGAGGCTGTCGGTCAACCCGCCCGCGGCGCCTCCGAGGCGAAGGGCTGGAAGCGGTGGAGCGACGCTCGGGGCGCGCGGCCCCAGGCCAGCGTGCCCCGGTCCGTGAACTCGGAGCCCTCGACCTCGCCCAGCTGCCGCAGCTCGTGGAGAACCGTCTCGCGGCCGTAGGGCACCAGCACGCGGACCGGAACCATCTCCTCGCTGGCGACTCGCTCGACCTCGCGCATCAGGTCCTCGAGCCCGGCCCCTGTCAGCGCCGAGATCGGGACCACCCGCGGATACCGCTCGGCCAGCGCGGAGAGGACTCGCCGCACGCCGGCGGGGCCCAGCGTGTCGATCTTGTTCACGGCCACCACCCTCGGCTTGCCGGCCGCGCCCAGCTCCTCGAGCACCGCATCGACCGTCTCCGCGTGCTCCGCCGCAGCCCCCGCCGAGCCGTCGATGACGTGCAGCACGATGTCGGCGAAGGTGACCTCCTCGAGGGTCGCTCGAAAGGATGCGACGAGGTCGGTGGGCAGTTTCTGGATGAACCCGACGGTGTCGGTCAGGAGCAGCTCGCGACCGGACGGCAGCCTCACCCGCCGCGTGGTCGGATCGAGCGTGGCAAAGAGCTTGTTCTCGGCCCGCACGCCGGCCTGCGTCAGCTTGTTGAGCAGCGTGGACTTGCCGGCGTTGGTGTAACCGACGATGGCGACCGTGATCAGCTCGGAGCCGTGACGCGCCTGGCGCTGCTGCTCGCGCTGGCGGCGGACGTCGTCCAGCTCCCGCTCCAGGTCCTTCAGGCGGCGCCGGATGCGGCGGCGCTCGACTTCGATCTGCTGCTCGCCGGGACCGCCGCGGGCGCCGATGCCGCCGACCTGGCGGTTGTAGCTCCAGGCGCCGATCAGCCGCGGCAGCGTGTGATGCAGCTGGGCCGATTCCACCTGGAGGCGGCCCTCGCGCGTCCGCGCGTGCTGGGCGAAGATGTCGAGGATCAGCTCCGTGCGGTCGACCACCTTGACCTTGAGCTCGGCCTCCAGGTTGCGCTGCTGGCGGGGGCTCAGGTCCTCGTTGCAGATGACGACGTCGTACCCGAGCTCCGCCCGCCGCTCCCGGACCTCCTCGATCTTGCCGCGGCCGACAAAGGTGGCGGGGTCGATCTCGCCGCGGCGCTGGACGTCGACCGCGACGACCTCACCGCCGGCGGTGGTGGTGAGCTCGGCAAGCTCGCGCAGCTGCTCGTCGAGCGCGGCCTGGTCGGCCCCGGGGAGGAGGACGCCGAGCAGATAGGCGCGCTCGGCCGCGGGCTCGGTGGTGATCAGTGGGCGTTCTCCAGCAGTTCCAGCATAGCTGGCACCGGGTCGGGCTCCGCCGCCAGCCAGGCGGTGGAGGGATGGCGCCGGAACCAGCCGAGCTGGCGCCTGGCATAGCGGCGGTTGCTGCGCAGCATCCTCTCAGGCAGTTCGGCCTCGCTGATCGAACCCTCCAGGCAGGCGACCGCCTCGGCATATCCGATACCGGTCAGCACCGGGTGCTCCCGCGGCACTCCCGCGGCCAGGGCGGCGCTGGTCTCGGCCACGAGCCCCCGGCGCACCTGCTCCCGGCAGCGGTCGCGCAGCCGGCCCTCGATCACCGGCATCGGCGCGTCAAGGCCGATCCGCACCGGACGCCAGTCCGGCGGCCGTCGCCGCCGGCGCCCGCTGAGCGGCGGCCCCACCGCCTCCAGGATCTCGACCGCCCGTACCAGGCGGGCCGGGTTCAAGAGGTCGACGTCTGCCTCCGGATCCAGCGCCCGCAGGCGTGCCGCCAGCTGGTCGCTGCCCATGGCTGCCAGCTCGGCCCGGCGCTGCGGATTGGGTGGAACCGCCGCCAGGTCGTAGCCCTCGGTCAGCGCATCGACCCAGAGCATGCTGCCGCCTTCCACCACCGGCGTCCTGCCCTCCGCGAGCGCCGCCTCGATCGCCGGCCGCACAACGCCGAGCCAGTCGGCGACATTGACGACGCCGGTGACCGGGTCGACCAGCTCGATGCCGGTGTAGCGGACGGCCGCCCGGTGGGCATCGGGCGGGTGGTTGGTCGCGATGTGCAGCCGCTGGTACGCCTGCCGGGAGTCGGCGACGACCACCTCCTTCCCCAGCCGGCGCGCCAGCTCGAGGGCGGCCCTCGACTTGCCGATGCCGGTCGGCCCGACGATGACCGGGACCGCCGGCCGCTCCGCCCTCAGTAGTTCCTCCGGAAGCTCCGGCGCAGCTCCTGGGCCGAGATCTGGATCCGGGTCGGGCGCCCGTGCGGGCACGTGAGAGCGTCTGGATCGCGCTCCAGCTCCTCCAGCAGGCGGCGCTGCTCGGGTGCCTCCAGCCGGTCTCCAAAGCGGACCGCGGAATGGCAGGCAAGCGAAGCCGCGATCTTCTCCAGGCGGTCGTCGGCCCGCGCCCCGGCCAGCGTCTCCAGGAGATCCAGCAGCGCCTCCTCGATGCGGGCCACCGGCGTCTCCGCCGGAGCCGCCAAAACGCGCACGGACGCGGGTCCAAAGTCCTCGATCTCGAAGCCCAGCCGCTGCAGCTCGGGGGCAGCGTCGCGGGCGGTGGCCTGCGCCCGGGGTGCCACCTCGAGGGCCATCGGCACCAGGAGCGGCTGGCTGATGGCGCCCCCCTCGTGCAGCCGACCCAGGAACCGGTTGTAGAGGAGCCGCTCGTGGGCAGCGTGCTGGTCGACCAGGACCAGTCCGTCCGGAGACTCGGCCACCAGGTAACCGTCGAGAACCTGGCCGAGAGGGCGCAGCACTGCCTCGGGTGCGGGTAGGGCCAGAGCCGAGCGCGGCGCCGGCAGCGGAAGCGGCGCGTCATGCAGCGTCAGCTGGCGCAGCGCCGGGCGCTCCTGGACGCGCAGCGGTAGGCCGCCGCTCGTGAATTCCGGTGGCCGGCTGCCCGAGAGGGCGTTTCGGACCGCGCGCTGGACGAGGCTGAAGAGGCCGCGCTCGTCCCGGAAGCGCACCTCCCGCTTGGTCGGGTGCACATTGACGTCGACCGCCGCCGGATCGACGTCCAGGTCGATCACCGCCACCGGGTAGCGGCCCTTCTCCAGGGAGCCCAGGTAGGCCTCCTCGAGTGCGTACTGGAGCGACCGGGAGGCGATCGGGCGGCCGTTGACGGCGAGCACGATGGCGTCTCGGTTGCCGCGGCTCAGCCGGGGCTCGGAGACCAGACCCCGGATCTCCGGTCCCTCGACCTCGAGCAGCGCCCGTTCGATCTCCGCGCTGTACACCGCGGCCAGCGCGCGCCTCTGGTCGCCATCCCCGGGTGTCTGCAAGACCGACCGGCCCTCCAGGTTGACCTGGAACCGAACACCGGGATGCAACACGGCGTAGGAGCGGACAAGCTGCGCGACCGCGGCCGTCTCGGTGGCGTCCGTCTTCAGGAAGCGGAGGCGGGCCGGCGTGTTGGCGAAGATGTCGCGCACCTCGATCACCGTGCCCGGCGCCGGCGGCGCGCTGCCCTGGTCGAGCACCTCCCCGGCGCGCAGGTGGAGGACGGCGCCCCGCGAGCGGCACTCGACCTCCGACACCGCCGCTATGCTGGCCAGCGCCTCGCCGCGGAAGCCCAGTGTGGCGATGGCGGCCAGGTCGTCGAGCCGGGCCAGCTTGCTGGTCGCGTGGCGCAGGAAGGCCAGACGCTGCTCCTCCGGCGGTATGCCGGAGCCGTCGTCGGCGACCCGGATGAGCGTCCGGCCGGCGCCGCGCATCTCGATCGCGACCCGCGTGGCGCCCGCGTCCAGCGAGTTCTCGACCAGCTCCTTGACCACCGAGGCCGGCCGCTCGACGACCTCGCCCGCCGCGATCGCATCCGCGACCTCTGGGGCGAGAACGGTGATGGGAGTGGGCACCGGGCGGTAGGGTACCCCTACGCCCGGTGCCGCCGGATGCCTAGCGGGAGCTGGAGGTCACCCGATCGAAGACTTCGCGGTAGCGCTGCATCGTCATGCGCATGCGTTCGGTGTCGCCGCCCTCGCCGGTTCCCCTGTCGATGGAGTGCATGAACCGGTCGATCGCCTCCTCGACCACGGCGCCGGCCTCCTCGACGGCCCGCTTGGGGTCGTCGATGAAGCGAGCCTGCGCCTCCTGCATCCGGACGCGGAAGTGCTCGAACTCAGATCCGGCGCCTCCGGTTTGCGCGCCCATTGAGGTGTCCTGATAGCCGGCGCCCATGCGCTGGTCACGGCGGTCGCCCATGCCGGCACGCGACGCCTCGCCTGCACCCTGGCGCTCTTCACGCCGGAACTCCTCACCCTGGCGCTCTCGGGGCATGCCCGCGCCGCGGTCGTAGCCCTCGGACATGCCCGGCTCCTGACCGGCATGCTGCTCGCGGGCCATCTCCTCCACCCGGGGGTCGGTACCGGGCGTGGTCCGGGCCTGGACCTCGCCCATGCGGTCGTTCTGCGGCCGCTCTTCGGGCCTCATCTCGGGCCTCATCTCGGGTTCGGCACGGTCCTCCGGCCTCCTATCCTGCGGCTGCATCACGCGACCTCCTTGCGCCCGCCGGTGTTGCGGACACTGGTTCCGAGCAGGCGCTCGATGGCCTCCCGGTACTGCTGCATGGACCGGCGCAGACCCTCGGTGGAGTCCCCCGCGTCCGGACTGTTCAAAGCGCGCGCCTCACGAATCTCGCCGGGCACGCTCTCCGACCGGCCGCCTCGCTGCCGGTAGATGGAGATCGCCAGCCGGTCGGCCTCACTGACCGCCCGCCGGGGATCGTCGACGAACGCCGCCTCGATCGCCTTCCAGGAGTCCGCATATCGCGCCCGGTCGGCGTCGGGCAGCTGGAGGAGGCGCTCACCCCGGTTCCGTGTTACTGCCACTATCACCAATGCGATCACTATGATCGCCACTATGGCGACAATGACCCATATCAAATTGCTCATAACCAAGGAGCTACCAGAGTCGCCCCCCAAAGGTCGATACTCCAGCGTATCGGGAGGGGCCGGCCCGGCCCTCCTGCTCAGAGCTGCTGCCGCAGCTCGTAGAGCTTCTGGAGCGCCTCCAGCGGGCTGAGCCGATCCGGCTCGATTCCCGCCAGCTGTTCGCGGACCCGGTCCCGCATGGGTTCCAGCGGCAGTCCGAGCTGCTGGTCGGGTGGCTCCAGGGGGCGCTGGCGCTCGAGCTCGCCGAGAACCTGCCTCGCCCGAGCGATCACGGTCGGCGGTAGGCCCGCCAGCGCCGCGACGTGGATGCCGTAGGAGCGGTCGGCTCCACCCGGGACGACGCGGTGGAGAAAGCGCACCGTGTCGCCCTCCTCGACGACCTCGACCCGCATGTTGGCCACGTGGTCGAGGCGGTCGGCCAGCGCCGTCAGCTCGTGGTAATGGGTGGCGAAGAGGGTGCGGCAGCCGACGCGCTCGTGGATGTGCTCGACCACCGCCTGCGCGATCGACACGCCGTCGTACGTGGAGGTCCCCCGCCCCACCTCGTCGAAGACGACGAGTGAGGCGCGCGTGGCGTGGTTCAGGATGTTCGCGGTCTCGGTCATCTCGACCATGAAGGTGGACATGCCCGACGCCAGGTCGTCGTGCGCGCCCACGCGCGTGAAGATCCGGTCGGCGATTCCGATCACGGCCGCGTCGGCGGGCACAAAGGAACCGCACTGGGCCAGGAGCACGATCAGGGCCGCCTGCCTCAGGTAGGTCGACTTGCCGGCCATGTTGGGACCGGTGAGCACGACGACCTGGCGGCCGTCGGGGTCGAGCTCGAGATCGTTGGGAACGAATGAACCGGCCGGGAGCGACGCCTCGACCACGGGATGCCGGCCGCCGGTCACTCGCAGCGACAGGCCCGTCGATACCTGCGGCCGCGTCCAGCCCAGGTCTCCGGCGGTCTCGGCGAGGGCGGCCAGAGCATCCAGCTCCCCCACCGCCTGGGCGGCGCCGAGCAGCCGGGCCGCGTCACCGGCGACGGTCTCGCACAGGCCGCGGACCAGCTCCTGCTCCCGAGCCAGGCTGTCCTGCTGCGCGGTCAGCACGATCGCCTCCCGCTCCTTCATCTCGGGGGTGATGTAGCGCTCGGCTCCGGTCAGCGTCTGCTTGCGGATGTAGTCGTCGGGCACGGCGGCCGCGTTGCTGTGGCTGACCTCGATGTAGTAGCCGAAGACGCGGTTGTAGCCGACCTTCAGGTTGCGGATGCCGGTCCGCTCGCGCTCCTTCTCCTCCAGCCCGGCGATGTACTCCCGCGCCGAGCGCGAGGCGGAGCGGATCCGGTCCAGCTCCGCGTCGTAGCCGGGCCTGATCGAGCCCGGCTCGCGCGGCGAAGCCGGAGGGTCGTCGACGAGGGCGCGGGCCAGCTCTCGGGCCGGGTCCGGGACATCCCCCAGACCCGAGGTGAGGCGCCGGAGCTCGAGCGCGTCGGCCGGGCCCAGGGCGGCCGGGATTCCCGGCAGGGCCTCCATGGCCAGGCGCAGGGCGACCAGCTCTCGCGGCGAGGAGAGCGCCTGGGCGGCGCGGGTGGCCAGGCGTTCGAGGTCGCCGACCGCCCGGAGCGCCTCCCGCAGCCGGCTGCGCAGTCCGGCCTCGATGACCAGCTCCTCGACGGCGGCCAGCCGCAGCTCGATCGACTCCACGTCGCGCAGCGGCGCCCGCGTCCAGGCTCGGAGCCGGCGCGCGCCCACCGGCGTGACCGACCGGTCGACCAGCCGCAGAAGGGCGGGCAGCTCAAGGTTGCGCACCGTCGCGGGGTCGAGCTGCATGGTGGCCTCGGGCGAGTAGGTGCGGACGCGGAGCAGGCCAGGCTCGACGCGCACCTGGTTCTGCTGCAGGTGCTCCAGAACCACGCCGGCCGCACCCACGGCCAGGGGCGCTGCCTCGGCGCCGATCGCGGACGGCTGCCCGATCCCGAGCGCCTCCTGGAGTCGCCTCCGGCCGCGCTCGGGATCGAACCGGTAGTGGTCGATTTGCGGCGGCGCCAGCAGCTCGGCCGGTGCCAGGCGGTCCAGCTCAGCCGGAAGCTGCTCGGCCGGAAGCTGGCAGAGCAGCAGCTCGCCGGCGCTCAGCTCGCAGGCGGCCAGGCCCGCATCGGCGCCCTGGCTCCAGGCCGCGACCAGGTAGTTGGAGCGCCCGGGCTCGAGGTAGGCGTCCTCCAGCACCGTGCCCGGGGTGAGGACCCGCGTCACCTCGCGGCGGACCACACCCTTGCCGGTCGGCGCCTCGACCTGGTCGCAGATCACGACCGAGCGCCCGGCCCGCAGCAGCTTGCCCACGTAGGCCTGCCACGCGTGGTGGGGCACGCCGGCCATCGGAGCGCGCCCCTGCTTGCCCATCGGCCGGCTGGTCAGGGTGACGCCCATGATCGGAGCCGCCTCCTGCGCATCCTCGAAGAAGAGCTCGAAGAAATCGCCCATCCGGAAGAGGAGGATGGCGCCCGGGTGCCGCGCCTTGGCCTCGTGATACTGGCGCAGGGCCGGCGTGTCGCCGGCGGGGGCGGCGCTCACCGCGCCGGTATCAGCGGCAGCGTCCGTCGGGCGCCCGCCGGCCGCCCCGCGAGCTGGCCGGCGCTGGTCTCCTCGACCAGCACGTCGAGCAGCCGGCCCGGCTCGACGCTCGCGCCCTTTATGACCACGCGTCTGCCCTGCCGGTTGCGCCCGTAGGGCCGGCCCAGCTCGTCTTGAGCCTCCACCAGCACCTCGACAGTCCGGCCCTGCCACCGGCGCATGCGCCGAGCGGCGATCTCGCGCTGGAGAGCCAGCGCCTCGTTGATCCGCGCCCGCTTTTCGGCAGCCGGCACGTCATCGGCCATTCGCTCGGCGGCGAAGGTGCCCGGGCGGCGCGAGTACTGCGCGAGGTGGACGACGTCGAACTCCATCTCCTCCATGACCCGCAGCGTGTTCTCGAAAGCGGCGCGGGTCTCCCCGGGAAAGCCGACGATGACGTCGGTGTAGAGCCCGAGGTCTGGCATCAGCTCGCGCGCCCGCTCGACGATGGCGCGGTAGTGGCGCACCTGGTAGCCGCGGGCCATCCGCTTGAGCACCAGGTCGTCCCCCGACTGTATGGGCAGCTGCAGCTCCTGCGCGATGACGCGCGAGCGGGCCATCACCTCGAGCAGCCGCGGCTCCAGGTCCTGCGGGTGCGAGGTCATGAAGCGGAGCCGGCGCAGGCCCTCGATCTCCTCGACGCGGCTGACCAGGGCGGCCAGCCCGCCACCGCCTGCAGGGTCGCGGTAGTCGTCGACGTTCTGGCCGAGGAGCACCACCTCGCGGGCGCCCTCAGCGACCGCCCGGCGACATTCCGCGACCACCTCGGTCAGGGGTCGGTGTCTCTCGCGGCCACGCACCTTGGGGACGATGCAGAAGGTGCAGTTGTGGTCGCAGCCTTCGATGACGTTGACGTAGTGGCTGATCCCGGTCCGGCCGGAGACGGGCAGCGCCTCGCCAAGGGAGAAGTCGTAGCGCGCGTCGAGTTCGGCGACGAAGTCGTCGTACTCTCCGATCGGCACCACGCGATCGAGCTGCGGGAAGCGCTCTCGCAGCGTCTCCCCCTCCTTGCGGACGATGCAGCCGGTGACCGCGATGGTCCGCCCGGCCGTCTTCCACTGGCGGAGCTCGTGAAGCTTCCCGTAGACCTTCGCCTCCGAGGCCTGCCTGACCACGCAGGTGTTGAGCACGGCGATGTCGGCGCGGTCGAGGTCGCGCTCCTCGACGTATCCGGCGGCGAGCAGGCGGCGCGCCAGCGACTCAGAGTCGGCGGCGTTCATCTGGCACCCGATGGTCCAGATGTGGAAGGACCGGGGCCTGTCTCCCCCTCCCGTCAGCGGACCTCCACCAGCAGGCGGATACCGGTTCGCTCCTCGCCGTCGATCGAGATGTCGATGAACGAGGGGATGCAGATCAGCTCGATGCCGCCCGGCGCCACGTAGCCGCGCGAGATCGCGATCGCCTTGATCGCCTGGTTGATGGCCCCCGCCCCGATCGCCTGGACCTCGACGCGCTGCTGCTGCCGGATCACGCCCGCGATCGCGCCCGCGACCGCAACCGGCCTGGAGGACGCTGATACCTTCAGCACCTCCACCGGCTGCCTGCCCTCCCCCGTCATCGCTGGAACTTCTCCTGTCATGTCAGTACTTGATCGTTGCGCTGGATCGATGTGGCCCTACCGGTGAGCCTGTCAATGTTAACGAGCACCGAATTGAATGTCACCGGTCCTTGCGCGACCTCGAACCGGTGCGGGATCCCGGTCAGGAAGCGCTTGATGACCGCCTCCCTTTCGACCCCGATCACCCCGTCCCGGGGGCCGACCATGCCCACGTCCGTCACGTAGGCGGTCCCCTCCAGGAGCAGGCGAGCATCGGCGGTGGCGACGTGGGTGTGGGTGCCCACGACGGCGCTGGCGCGACCGTCCAGGTACCAGCCCATGGCCACCTTCTCGCTGGTCGCCTCTCCGTGCATGTCGCAGAACACGATGCGCACGTCGCGATGGGCTTCGAGGACGGCATCCGCCGCCCGGAAGGGGTCATCGATGTCGTTCATGAAGAGACGGCCCATCAGGTTCACCACGAGAACGCGCTCCCCGTCCGCCTCCGCGACCAGGGAGCCACGCCCGGGAGCGCCCGGCGGGTAGTTGAGGGGTCGGAGCACGTAGTCGAGGTCGGCGATCTCCTGCACGAACTGCTTCTGGTCCCAGACGTGGTTGCCGGTCGTGATGACGTCCGCCCCCGCCCGCCTCAGCTCCTCGGCGATCTTGGCCGTGATGCCAAAGCCGCCGGCCGCGTTCTCACCGTTGACGATCGTCAGGTGCGGCCTCAGCTCCTGCTGGAGCGAGGGCAGACATCGGTTGACGGCGCTCCGCCCGGCCCCGCCCACGACGTCCGCGACAAAGAGGACGCGGAGCTCGCTCTCTCCCACGCCTAGAGGTTACGTTCGCGAGGCGTTGGGCCCGGGCTGGCTTGGGTCCCCGCCACCTATCGCGCCGGGCTTGGCGGTGATTGCCGCCAGCGCAGATAGGCGACCGTCAGCATGACCGCCGCCACCGGTGCGGAGACCGCTCCCGTGAGCGCCCCTGCGAGCTCGCCGATGTGGAGCGTGGCGCTGCTGGTGCCGGCCCCCGCCAGGAGCCCGGCGACGAGCGCGGGCGGCAGGGCCACGGCGCAGACGGCGAGGACGACGAGCAGGGCGAGCGCGAAGAAGCGCCTGCCTCCGGTCACCGCCCAGCTCCGGCGCAGTGAGGCGACCATGCCCTGCCCGTCCAGCATGACCGCCACCGGCGCGAGCGCGAAGCGGAGCGTGAGGGCGACCAGGAGCTGGCCGAGGATGGCGAATCGGAGCCCGGTCAGCAGGGCGAAGAGCGTGAACCCGGCCAGCACGGCCATCGGCGCCACGACCATCACGAGCGAGCTGCCGAGCAGCTGCGGGTAGCGCCGGGCGGCGGCGCTGTAGCAGTCGAAGATTCCGAGGGGCCTGCCCTCGATCGCTCTTGCCGAGGCCAGGCAGAGCGCACCGACGGTCGGGGGGCAGAGGACCATCACACCGATCAGGCAGGCGGCGCCGAACCCGGCCAGGGTCCATCCGAGCCGGTAGAGGTCGGGCCCGGCGACGTCCGCGGCGGGATTCGGATGGGACGCCAGGAACGCGACCATCTGGTCGGCCAGGCCGAGCACGACGTCGGCGGCGATCATGACCATGCCCAGGGCAGCGACGCCGGGCAGTGCCACCAGGGCCAGGCCAAGCAGGTTCCGGCCGTAAACGCCAAGGGTCTGGGCGGCGACAGCCAGGACCTCACCGCGCGACTCAGCGCCGCCGCCAAGCGGAAGCGGCGATGGCACCGCCGTGTTGGCCGCCGGCATGCCGGCGGGGGACCCTGGCAGCGCCGGTGCAAGGACGTACGCCGGCGCCATGTTGAGCGGCTGGTAGGGCGCCGGCGGCATCGGCCCGGCGGGGCCGCCGGTCCACGGCTCCCACCGCTGGCCGGTGTACCGCCAGGCGCCGTTGGCCGAGATGGCGCAGTGCCATTGGGTGCCGTCCCAGTACCACTTGCCGTCGCCAGACCACTGTGCCGACATCGGCGGAAGACTCTAGGAGACCGGAGATGGCTCGGGACCCCCTTAAGACAAAAAAAGGGAGGTCCGAGGGCGGCTGAAAAAGAAAAAGGGGAGGCCCGAAGGCCTCCCCTTGCGACTATTTGGCGTACTCGACGGCGCGGGTCTCGCGGACGACGGTGACCCGGATCTGGCCGGGATAGCTCATCTCGCTCTCGATCCGCTTGGCGATGTCACGCGCCATCAGCTGGGCGTTGGCATCGTCGATCTGCTCGGGCCGGACCAGGATGCGCACCTCGCGCCCGGCCTGGATCGCGTATGACTGCTGGACTCCCTGGAACGAGTTGGCAATCTCCTCCAGCTTCTCCAGCCGCTTGATATAGGCCTCCAGCGTCTCCCGGCGAGCGCCCGGTCGGGCGGCCGAGATGGCGTCGGCGGCGATCAGGAGGAAAGCCTCGATCGTGTGAGGCTCCTCGTCGTAGTGGTGGGCCCGCACGGCGTGGACCACCGGGGCGGCGACACCGTGGCGCTGGAGCAGCTCGGCCCCGATCACGGCGTGGGATCCCTCGACCTCGTGGTCGATGGCCTTGCCGATGTCGTGGACCAGTCCGCTCAGCTTGGCGGTGCGAACGTCGGCACCGATCTCGGCGGCCATCATCGCCGCCAGGTGCGCGACCTCCTTGGAATGGTTGAGGACCTGCTGCCCGTAGCTGGTCCGGAATCGGAGGATCCCGAGGTGGCGGACGATCTCGGGGTGCAGGCCCTGGAATCCGAGCTCCAGGACAGCCCCCTCACCCTCGTCCTTGACCCGCTGGTTGACCTCCTGCCTGGCCTTCGCCACCACCTCCTCGATGCGGGCGGGATGGATCCGGCCGTCGACGATGAGCTTGTTGAGCGCGGTCCGGGCGACCTCGCGACGGACCGGGTCGAAGCCGCTGATGATCACGGCCTCGGGCGTGTCGTCGATGATCAGGTCGATGCCGGTCGCCTGCTGCAGGGCGCGGATGTTGCGCCCCTCGCGCCCGATGATCCGGCCCTTGATCTCCTCGTTGGGCAGCGGCAAGACGGAGACCGACGTCTCTGCCGTCTGGTCGGCGGCGATGCGCTGGATGACTTCGGTCACGATGGCCCTGGCCCGGCGCTCACTCTCCTCGCGGGCGGTGAGCTCGGCGTCCCGAACCTTCCGGGCGACGTCGTTCCGGAGGTCCTGTTCGACCTGCGCCATGATGATGCCCTGCGCCTCCTGGCGCGACATCTGGGCGACGCGTTCCAGCTCTCGGAGCTGGGCGCTGTAAGCCTCCTCGAGCTGTGCCCGGACCTCTTCCAGGCTTCGCTCGCGGGTGCCGATGTTCTCTTCGCGGCGGTTGAGCTCGTCGATCCGCCGCTCCAGGTTCTCCTCTTTCTGGAGCAGCCGGCGCTCGACCTGCTGGGCCTGAGCCCTGGTCTCTCGCGCCTCCTGCTCGGCAGAGGTCCGGATGCGGACCGCTTCCTCTTTGGCCTCGAGCAGCTTCTCCTTGGCGGCAGCTTCGACTTCCAGCATTCGCTGCTGGTTCTGGGTTTGAAGCTTGCGCAGCTCGTCTCCCGACTGCCTCTGGTCGACCGAGCGGGTGACCAGATATGAGATTCCTGCCGCAAGGGCCGCAGCGACCGCCACCAATAGCACGACGATTACTGGCTGCATTGGTTTGGTTCACCTCGCGTTATTCAGTTTTCAAGGTGCTGAACCATGGCGCGAGGAGTCGCCTCGCGGGATGTTCAATCCTTGGATCGTGGCCCGCAGAGCGGGCGACGTTCCATTATCGTCCCTTAATCCAGGCGAATCAATCCGATCGCGCGGACTGTGCGGCGGAGGTCATTCGTCGCCATCCGGACCGCCGCCGGCGGCCTCGGCGACCGCTGCCCGGGCCACCTCGAAGCTGAAGCCCCGCCGTGCCAGCGCGGCCGCCGCGCGCTGCTGCTCGGCGCGCCCGCCGGGCTGCTTGAGAAGGCGCCGTGCCAGGCGGCTCGCGGCCGCCCGCTGGGCGCCGTCATCCAGCTCGGCCAGCGCGGTCTCGGCCGCTTCCCGGCCGACCCCTCGCGCCCTCAGCTCGGCCGCGATCGCGCGGGTGCCCCGGCGGGCGCTGCGCTCACTCACCACGGCCCGCGCGTAGGCGGCGTCATCGAGGTAGCCGAGCTCCAGGAGGCGGCCGATCGCAGCCTCCACGTCATCTGGCTCGTGCCCCCGGCGGGCCAGCTTCCGCTCCAGCTCCAGTCTGGAATGTGGGCGAAAGCCGAGAAGGTTGAGGCCGGCTTCGAGCGCCGTGGCCTGACGATCCATGCCCGCGGAGGGCGGCTTTCCTCTACCCGTCTTTCTTTACCCGTCTTTCTTTAGTCGTCTTTCTTTACTCGTCCTGGCTGCCTGGAGGCGCGGTGCGGACCGCGGGCGCGGTGCGGAGAGGGACCGCCTGGCCGGCCGCCTTGGCCCGGACCGCGGTTTCGATCTCGCCCGCCAGGGTGGGGTTCTCGCGCAAGAAGTTGCGGACGTTCTCGCGGCCCTGGCCGAGCCGCATGTCGCCGTATGACATCCAGGTCCCGCTCTTCTCGACGATCCCGAACTCGACGGCGGCGTCGATCAGCGCGCCCTCGCGGGAGATGCCCTCGTTGAAGAGAATGTCGAATTCGGCGGTCCTGAACGGTGGCGCGACCTTGTTCTTCACCACCTTGACCTTGGCCCTGGCGCCGATCGAGTCGAGCCCGCTCTTGATCGTCTCCACCTTGCGGATGTCGAGCCGCACCGAGGAGTAGAACTTGAGCGCGCGGCCGCCGGGCTGGGTCTCCGGGTTACCGAACATAATCCCGACCTTCTCGCGGAGCTGGTTGAGGAAGATGACCGTGCAGTTCGACTTGGAGATGGCGGCGGTCAGCTTGCGAAGCGCCTGCGACATCAGCCGGGCCTGGAGACCGACGTGGGAGTCTCCCATCTCGCCCTCGATCTCCGCCTTGGGAACCAGGGCCGCCACCGAGTCGATCACGATCACGTCGACGGCGCCGCTGCGCACGAGGACCTCGACGATCTCGAGGGCCTGCTCGCCGGTGTCCGGCTGGGAGATCAGCAGCTCGTCGATGTTGACCCCGATGCGCGAGGCGTAGATGGGGTCGAGGGCGTGCTCGGCATCGACGAAGGCGGCAACCCCACCCGCCCGCTGGGCCTCGGCGACCACGTGCAGCGCAAGCGTGGTCTTGCCGGCCGACTCCGGACCGTATATCTCGACCACCCGTCCCCGTGGGAGCCCCCCGACGCCCAGCGCCAGGTCGAGCGGAAGCGCCCCGGTCGGAATGAAGCCGATCTCGCGCTGGGCGGCGGCCTCGCCGAGCTTCATGATCGCGCCCTTGCCATAGCTCTTCTCGATCTGCGAGATCGCCGTGTTGAGTGCCTTGTCCTTTTCCACGTTCAGTTGCCCTCCATGTGCTTCGACGTGAGTCTCGACGGGTGCGGATACGGGGTCAAATGTCTTAACAACGCCCTTTGGCGAGGGCCAAAAGCATAGCGAACAGGCGTTCGCCGGTCAATGGCCGACCGCCCTCGGGATGGTTTCCAGGGCGGCCAGCGCCAGCCGCACCGCCTCATGGGCGGCCTGGCGCCGGTTCTGCTCTCGCGAGCCCTCGAACACGAACCGGCGGCCTTCGCTGATCCCGCTCGTGGACGCCCACACGTAGGTCAGCCCGACCGGCTTTTCGGTGCCATCCGCCTCGGGGCCGGAGATCCCGGTCACCGCCAGCCCGATGTCGGCGTGCAGCCGGCGCCGCACACCGTCGGCCATCGCCCGCGCCACCTCCTCGGACACCGCACCGTGCTGGTTCAAGAGCTCCGGAAGCACACCCAGGTGATCGGTCTTGACCTGGTTGGAGTAAGCCAGGATCCCGCCCAGGAAGTAGCGCGAGCTGCCGGGCACAGCCGTTATCGAGGCGCCGACCAACCCCGCGGTGCACGACTCGGCGACCGCGATCGTGAGCCGGTGCTCGGCCAGCGCCGACCCCAGCTCGGCGGCCAGGGGATCCGCCCTCCCCGCCGCCCCGACCGCCTCCATGTGGGGAATGACCGGCTCCGGGCGCAGGATGACATTCCGGAACCTCCACAGGTAGTCCAGGCCGCTGTAGACGGTGAAGACGACGGCCACCCCGATCCCGATCTCGGCCAGGGGGCGCAGCGCCGGATAGGGCCGGCCGAGGATGAGCAGGAGCACGGCTCCCACCTGCGTGATGGTCTTGGTCTTGCCCCAGGGGGTGGCCGCGATCACCCGGCCCTGGGTGGCGCTCAGCGAGCGCAGGACCGTGATCAGCATCTCCCGGGCGAAGATCACGATCACCACCCACGCCGCCAGCTGCTGCTCCTGTACGAGCACGATCAGGACCGAGAGGATCCAGAGCTTGTCGGCCAGCGGGTCCAGGAACTTGCCGAGCTCGGTCACATGCCCGGTCCGGCGCGCCAGCTGGCCGTCCGCGGTGTCGGTGAGCGAGGAGATCAGGAAGACCGCGGCCGCCACCTGGTCGTGGTCGCGAAATCCGGCCAGCAGGAGGAGCATCAGCACGGGGATCGCCGCCAGCCGGCTGACGGTCAGGAGGTTGGGAAGGTTGGCCACGCCCCCTAAGTGTCGGCGGAATACTCGCGGTTTAGCGCGCCCAGCCCCTGGTACTCGCCGCCGGCGACCGAGACCTGAAGCGACGGTTTTCCGGCGCCGACCCGGATCCGGTGCCCGATGAAGGTGGCCTCTTGGCCGGGTTCGAGGAATGAGCCGTAGGCCGGCCTGCCGTCGACGGTGACCGTCACCCAGGTCTCCTCGACCGCCTTCAGGCCGATCAGCACCTGGGAGGGCACGGCCGCCGCCCGGAGCGCGGGGGGCGGCGCCGGGTTCGAGCCGGCCGCGGGCAGCGGGGCCGGGCTCGCAATCGGCGGCGCCTGGAGAGCCGGAGACGGAGCCGCTGCCGGCGCCAGGCTGCGCGCCGATTCGATCTCCCACCAGGCATAGACGGCAAAGAGGCCGGCGGCCAAGATCAGGCCGGCCGCCCCGAGCAGCGGGCCGCTCAGCGTGAGGCGGTGCGGCACCCGCGCCGGCGTCAGAGCCTGCAGCGAGAGCCGGCGGCCGGCGGGCGCCGGCGCCGGGTGCCTGGCCGCTTCCAGCAGCCGGACGCTGTCGAGCCCGAGGTGTTCCGCGTACGTGCGCAGGTAGCCACGCGCGTACACAGGGCCGGGCAGGACGTCCAGGTCGTCGCGCTCGAGCGCCTCCAGGTAGCGGCGGCGAATGCGGGTGGCGGCGGCGACCTGGTCCAGGGACTGGCCGCTCCGGCGCCGCGCCTCGGCCAGGACGGCACCGGCGCCGGCATCGCCGTCAGCGCCCGGGCGCTGGTCGACGACGTGCAGCGCCGGCTGCGTCATTCGAGGCCGAGCCTCTCCAGAAGCTCGTCGACGTCGGGCAGCGTCATCAGCACCTCGCGCGACTTGCTGCCCTGGTACCCGCCGATCACCCTCTGCTCGGCGAGCATGTCAACGATGCGGCCGGCACGCGAGTAGCCGACGTTGAACTTGCGCTGCACCAGCGACACCGAGGCCGCCCCCTCGGCCGCCACCGCTCGCGCGGCTCGGGCGAAGAGCGGGTCCAGGCGGCGGCCTCCCCCCTCGCCCTCCGCCTCGAACCCGGACGGTCCTGACTCCAGCACGTCCTCGATGAAGCGGGGCTCGCCCTGCGCCTTCCAGAAGGCGACCAGCGACTCCACCTCGCGGTCGTTGACGAAGGCGCCCTGGATGCGGGTCGGCTTGCCCGCGTCAACCGGCTGGTAGAGCATGTCGCCGCGGCCGAGCAGCTTCTCGGCGCCGCCCGAGTCGAGGATGACGCGGCTGTCGACCTGGGAGCCGACGGCAAAGGCGATGCGGGAGGGGATGTTGGCCTTGATCAGGCCCGTGATGATGTCGGTCGAGGGGCGCTGAGTCGCGATCACAAGGTGAATGCCGACCGCCCGGGCCAGCTGCGCGATCCGGCAGATCAGCTCCTCGACCTCGCCCGCCGCCACCATCATCAGGTCGGCCAGCTCGTCGATCACGATCACGACGTAGGGCATCTTGCGGGCGTGCTGCGCGGCCGCGCGGTCGTTGTAGGACGCGATGTTGCGAACGCCCTCGTGGCTCAGCAGCTTGTAGCGCCGCTCCATCTCCGCCACCGCCCATCGGAGCGCGGCCGCGGCCTGGTGCGATTCGACGATCACCGGGACCGCCAGGTGCGGCAGGTTGTTGTAGCCCGAGAGCTCGACGCGCTTGGGGTCGATCATGACCAGGCGCAGGTCGTCGGGTGTGCACTGCAGCAGCAGGGACGAGATGAGGACGTTGATGCACACCGACTTGCCCTGCCCGGTGGCGCCGGCGATCAGCATGTGCGGCATGCGCGTCAGGTCGCCCACGATCGAGGTGCCGCTGACATCGTTGCCGAGAGCGATCGCGAGCTTGTGGCCGGCCCTGAAGCCGGGCGCCTCGACCACCTCGCGCAGCGAGACCAGGCTGGCCGACTTGTTCGGGATCTCCAGCCCGACCGCCGACTTGCCGGGAATCGGCGCCTCGACGCGGAGCGGCGAGGCGGCCAGCGCCAGCTCCAGGTCGTGCTGGAGCGAGACGATCTTCTTGACCGGGACGCCGGCCGCCGGCTGCAGCTCGTACTGGGTGACCGCGGGGCCGGGATTGACGCCGATCACCCTGGCCTCGACTCCGAAGGTGGTCAGGGTGTGCTCGATGACCCGGACGTTGCGCCGGATCTCGTCCTGCATCCTCTCCTTGCGCGCGGTCACGCTGTCGAGGAGCGTCACCGCGGGCAGCTTCCAGTCGATGGCCGGCGGCTCGTCCTCGAGGTCGGCGGTGACGCGCAGGACCGGCGGTCCGACGTCGCCGGGATCGTCCTCCCCCTCCCTCTCCGGCTCGAACCGGGTCGGCGGCGGCGCCGCGGCCGGCCGGGGCCGCGGCTCGGGCACCTCGCCCTCCTCGGTCACCCACGCCGGAAGGTCAAGCGGCGGCTCTGGCGCCGGCTTGGCGGCCGGCTTGGCGGGCACCTCGGGCTTGGCCGGCCGGCCGGCGGCGGGCCTGACCAGCGCTTCGACGCGCTGTCGCTCGGCATAGCCGGCTCGCGCCGTGTCGACCACGCCCATGGCCAGGGCGCCGGGGCTGAAGTGGAAGGCGACGATCAGGGAGACCACGAGGGCGCCCACGAGCAGGATGCCGGCGCCCCAGGGCCCGGCGAGGCCGCCCAGGAAGCCTTCGACGGACTCGCCGAGCGCGCCCCCCGCGGCGTGGAAGCTGAGAAGTCCAAGCACCGAAAGCCCCGCCACCGCTACCGCCAGCACGTCCGAGCGGCGCACGCGCGGAGGGTCGGGCCAGATGAGCAGGATGCCGGCCACCAGCCCGGCGGCGACCGGCAGCGGCCACCCGTAACCGAACCCGTGCTCCATCGTCGAGCGGAGCTCCCGGAGCAGGAAACCGCTCTGGCCGAAGAGCTGCGCGACGATCGCCAGCAGCGAGGCGCCGATCAGAACGACGCCGGCCGCCTCGCGCGCCTGCTGGGGAGTGAGGAGCGGCCGGCGGCGGCGCGTGGCCGCCTTGCGCGGAGCGCGACGCGGCGCCGTTCGGCGCGCAGAGCCGCTCGTCCTGGGTGTCCTGGTGGTGGTGCGGGGCATGGATGTTGAGAGAACGAGTGCGAGATCGATGGAGTGGCTGCGGCGAGGGGCATCCCCTCGCGGCGATTATATGGGCGCGCGGTGATGCTGACCAATGGCGATTGACCCCTTCAGCCTGGCCGAGGAGCGCTTTCGGGAGCTCCAGGAGGACCGGCGGTCGCGCCGCCTGCAGGCCCGAGCCTTTCGAGCCGCGGTGCGCGAGCTGGCGGTGAGCGACGCCGAGGGCAGGACCTGGATGCTCGGGCCGGAGGACGGAACCTGGTACCGCCGCGACCCCCAGCGCTGGGTGGCCGCGGAGCCGCCGCGACGGCTGATCTGCCCGCACTGCGGGCATCACAACCTCTCCCGCCACTCGTTCTGCGTCGACTGCGGCGGCCGGCTCAGGCGGCCCGGCTGATCAGGTCCGCAGCGAGCGGATCGCCGCCTCCACGCGCTGGTCGTCGCCCGAGGCCCAGTCGGCGCCGGGGACCAGCGCGTCGACCCTCACCAGGCCGCTGCCGCTGCCCACGTAGGCGCGTTCGAAGTACCAGGTCGAGCCGTCCTGGCGGGTGGCGCGCAGCACAGCCTCGGCTCCGCGGCGCGCGCCGATGGTGACGGCGGTCACCGGCCTGGCGATCTCCAGCCTGGTGCCCGCGGGCGGCAGCTGGAGCAGCCCGGCGAGGTCGAAGGCGAGCACCGCCTGGGGGTCGGCGCTGTCGACCGGGACCTGGAGTGCCGGCCGCGAGACGGCGATCGTGGACGACTGCAGGGGCGCGGTGAGAAGGGCGCCCTGCGCGCTCGCGACCCTGGCCGAGTCGGGCTGCCACCGGCCGATCACAAGCAGGCCGCCCTGGTCGCCGGCAATCCAGCCGGCGGGTGCCGTGTAGCCGACATTGATCGTGGCGTCCCGGGCCGCGGGCGTGGGTGCCGAGCTGGGCGCCGGAGCGATCAGGGTGGCGACGCGCGATATGCCGAAGCTGTAGGGCGAGACCCCGAAGGCGATCCCGGCGACCAGTGGGACCAGCGCGGCCAGCAGCCAGAGGCGCCAGATCGGCGTCCGCCGCTGCCCGCGGACCAGCTCGTAGCCGCAGAAGCCGCAGTAGCGGTCGAAGGGCCCGGCCACTCCCAGGCAGGAGCCGCACCGGCGCAGGGGCAGCGTGCAGGCGATGCAGTAGTCGGTCATGATCGCCGGCGAGTCGCACCGCGGGCAGAGGGTGGGCGCGGTCAGGGCCGCCGGCGGCAGCTTCACGGCCGCCGGATTCTAGCTGTGGCGGCCCTCAGACCCTCTTTCCGGCTCGGCGTGGCGAGGAGGCGTCGCTAGATCTCGGTGACCACGGGGACGACCATGGGGCGCCGGCCGGTTCGCTTCCAGACCAGGCGCGAGATCGAGTCGTGGATCGCCTCCTGCAGGATCGAGGTCTCGGGGGGCTCCCCGGCCAGGCGCCCGATCGCGGTCAGCACGTCGTTGCGCGCGTCTCGCATCAGGGCCTCTGAGCCCTCCTCCTCGATGAAGCCCCGCGAGACCAGCTCCGGCCCCGCGCGCAGGGAGCCGTTCTCGCGGTCGACCGCCACCGTGACCACGACCATCCCGTCGCCCGCCAGGTGCCGCCGGTCGCGGAGCACGACCTGCTCCACGTCGCCGATGCCGAGGCCGTCGACGAAGACGAGGCCGGCGTTGACGTCCTCCCCCACCCGCATCGAGGCCCCGTCCAGCTCGACGGCCCGGCCATCCTCGATGACCAGGATCCGGTCCTCCCCCATCCCCACGCCGCGTGCGATGTCGGCGTGCTTGGCCAGCTGCCTGTATTCGCCGTGGACGGGAATGAAGAACCGCGGCCGGACCGCCTCCAGCAGCTCGCGCAGCTCATCCTGGAAGGCGTGCCCGGAGACGTGCACGTGGTCGGCGTCGGAGTAGAGGACGCGGGCGCCGTGCCGGGCGAGGTTGTTGATCGTCTTGTGGACCAGCCTCTCGTTGCCGGGGATCGGGCGGGCCGAGAGGACGACGACGTCGCCGGCCTGGACGTTGACCACCGGGTGGCGGCGGGCGGCGAAGCGGGAGAGGGCGGACAGCGGCTCGCCCTGGCTGCCGGCGGCCAGCAGCACGCAGCGCGGGTCCCTCTGCGCCTGGTCGATCGGGAGCATGGTGTCGGGCGCCATGCGCAGGATGCCGAGATCCTGCGCCGTCTTGACCGCGTTCGAAATCGAACGTCCGACCACCGCCACCCGCCGGCCGTGACGCTCAGCCAGGGAGATCACCTGCTGCATGCGGTGGATGTTGGAGGCGAAGGTGCAGACCACGATGCGGCCCTGGGCCTCCTCGAAGATCTGCTCGAAGGTCGGCGCCAGCGAGCGCTCCTTGCCGCTGTGGCCGGGCCGTTCGGCGTTGGTGGAGTCCCCGAGCAGGAGCAGCACGCCCTCGTCGCCGAGCCGGCGGAAGCGGTCCATGTCGGTGGGCGGGCCGAAGAGCGGATCCGGATCGAGCTTGAAGTCGCTCGTGTAGACAACCGGGCCCACCGGCGTCTCGATCGCCAGGGCCAGCGCCTCGGGGATCGAGTGGCACACGTGCACCGCCTCGACGCGGAAGGGCCCGATCTGCACCCGGTCGCCGGCCTGGACCTCGCGCAGGTCGGCCTCGCGGAGGGTGCGGTGCTCGCGCAGCCGGTTGCGGGCCAGCCCCAGCGTCAGCCGCGTGCCGAAGACCGGCGGTGAGAGGGGGCCGCCGGGGCTCGGATAGCGGTCACCCCACAGCCGCTTGAGGATGAAGGGCAGCGCGCCGATGTGGTCCTCATGCCCGTGGGTCAGGTAGATGCCGGCCACGTGCCGCCCCTCCTGGAGCAGGTAGGAGACGTCGGGGATGACGAGGTCGACGCCGGGCATGTCCTCGTGGGGGAACATGAGGCCGGCGTCGACGACCAGGATCTGGTCGCCCCATTCGAGGGCCCACATGTTGAGCCCGACCTCGCCCAGCCCGCCCAGCGGGATGTAGCGCAGCCTGCTCACGGCAGCAGCGGCATCTGTTCGGCCGGCGGGGCGGGCGGCTGCGGCTCCGGGACCGGCTCGCGGAAGACCTCGTCCATATAGCGCCGGACGTGGTCGAAATCGGCCTCGAGGTCGCGCACCAGGGACCCGTTGTGGAGCGCGGCGGCCGGGTGGTAGACGGGCATGAAGGCGACCCCTCCCCGCATCACGATCTGGCCGTGGACCCGGCTGATCGGGCCGTAGCCGGGCAGCATCCGCTCGAGCGCATGACGCCCGAGCACGATGACCGCCTTGGGCTGCAGCAGCCGGTACTGCGCGCGCAGGTAGGGCAGGCACGCCTCCGCCTCGTTCGGCATCGGGTCGCGGTTCTGCGGCGGCCGGCACTTGAGGACGTTGGTGATGTAGACGGCTTCGCGCGAGAGCCCGATCCGCTCGAGGAGCCGGTCGAGGAGCTTGCCCGCGGCGCCGACGAAGGGCTTGCCCTGGACGTCCTCGTTGAAGCCGGGGGCCTCGCCCACGATCATCACCTCGGCCGGGCAGGGCCCGCTGCCGGGGACGGCCTGGGTCCTGGTGGCATGCAGCCCGCACAGCGTGCAGGCCCGGACGCGGTCCTGCAGAGCCTCCAGCTCGGCCTGGGCCTGCGGTGCGTTAAGCGACCTTCACCCTCGCCTTGAACGTGATGACGTCGCCCGCCGCTTCAAGCACCTTCATCACCCGGGCCTCGTCCTCGGCAGCCATCGGGGTGAGCGGGAGCCGGAAGGGACCGGCCGGGAATCCCAGCGCGTTGAGCGCCGACTTGACCGGCACCGGGTTGCTGGAGACGGTCATCAGGGCGTTGATCACCGGCGCCAGGCGTAGGTGGATCCGCTGCGCGGTGCTGGTGTCTCCGGCCAGGTAGGCCTCGATCATCCGCCTGACGGATCCACCCGCCAGGTGCGACACGACGCAGATCACCCCGTAGCCGCCGACCGCCAGCAGAGGAAGCGTGAAGCCGTCATCGCCCGCCCACATTCGGAAGCCCTCGGGCTTGGCGGCCGCGATCAGGCTCATCTGGTCCATGGAGCCGCTCGCCTCCTTGACGCCGACGATTCCCGGCAGCTCGGCGCAGCGGAGGGTGGTCTGGACCGTCATGTTGATCCCGGTCCGGCCCTGGATGTTGTACATGATGGTCGGCCCGATCTCAGCGATCGCCCTGAAGTGCTGGTACATGCCCTCCTGCGGCGGCTTGTTGTAGTAGGGCACGACGGCCAGCAGCCCGTCGGCGCCGGCCTTCATGGCCCGCTCCGCCATATCGACCGAGTGGCGGGTGTTGTTGGAGCCCACGCCGGCGACCACGTTGCGTCCGGGGATGGCCTCGCGGACCACCCGGACCAGCTCGATCTTCTCCTCGTCGGTGAGCGCCGGCGCCTCACCGGTGGTGCCGAAGACGACGACTCCGTCGGATCCGTCCTCGCAGAGCGCCGCGGCCAGCTTCTGGGCGGCGTCCCAGTTCACCGAGCCATCCTCGCGGAAGGGGGTGACCATCGCGGTCAGCAGGCGTCCGATCTCACTGGGCATCTGGCTACAGCACCCCCATTTCAGAGGCCTTCTCGGCCACCTGGACCGCGTTCAGGGCGGCGCCCTTGCGCAGGTTGTCAGCCACCACCCAGAAGGCGAGGCCGTTGGGCGTGGAGCGGTCGGGCCGGATGCGGCCCACGTAGACCTCGTCGGTCCCGGCCACGTCGGCCGGGGTCGGGTAGACCTGGCCGGTGGGATCGTCCTGGACGACGATGCCGGGGCTTTCGGCGAGCAGCCGCCGGACCTCGTCGGCCCCCACCGGCGAATCCGTCTCGAGGAAGACGGCCTCGCCGTGAGCGATCGGGACCGGCACCCGCACGCAGGTCGCGGTCACCGGGAGGTCGGGCCGGTGCAGGATCTTGCGGGCCTCTCTCGTGATCTTCGTCTCCTCCTCGCTGTAGCCCTCGTCCTCCATGGTCCAGCCGCCCGGGACCACGTTGTGCGCAAGCTGGCGGGGGTAGGCTTCGACCGGGACCGGCCGGCCCTCGGCGATCGCCCGGGTCTGCTCTTCAAGCTCCTCGACCAGGGCCTTGCCGGCGCCTGACGCCGACTGGTAGGTGGCGACCAGGACCCGGCGGAGCCCGGCCCGGCCGCGGATGGCGTCGAGGACGACGGTGAGCGGGATGGTGCAGCAGTTGGGGTTGGCGATGATGCCCTCGCTGTCGCTTATGTCGCCGGCGTTCACCTCGGGCACCACCAGGGGCACGTTCTCGGCCATCCTCCATGCGCTGGAGTTGTCGACGACCAGCGCGCCCGCCTCGGCGGCGATCGGCGCGAACTGGCGCGCGACGTCCCCGCTGGCCATGAAGAGCGCCAGGTCGACGCCGCGAAAGCCGTCCTCGCCCAGGAGCTCGACCGGGATGTCGGAGCCGTCGAAGGCGATCCGGGAGCCGGCCGAGCGCTCAGACGCCAGGGCCTTCACCCGCTTGGCCTCGACACCCCGCTCGGCAAGCACGCTGAGGCAGGTCTTGCCGACCATGCCGGTGGCGCCGACGACGGCAATGTTGAGATCGCGGATGGGGCTGGACATGGCTCGATTGTAGTTGCCAGATCCGGGCCTCGCCCCGAGGGCGGGGGCGGGCCGGAGCCCGCCCCCCACGGTCAATCGCTCAGACCTTGGTCTTGAAG
>CAYLIP010000005.1:61098-63346 GCA_964383855.1 uncultured Actinomycetes bacterium
GGGGCGGGCCGGAGCCCGCCCCCCACGGTCAATCGCTCAGACCTTGGTCTTGAAGAGGAACACGTCCTCGTCGGGCCCGATGCTGCTGATGTTGCGGGTGTCGGCCCACACCATGTAGACGGTGTCGCCGGTGGGCGAGGCCGCGATGCTCGAGTAGTCGCCCAGGAAGCCCTTCTGCTGACGATTCGCCTGCGGGCTCGGATACGTCTGACCGTCGCTGGCGGGCTGGTAGCCGCCGAAGCTGGACCGGGACTTGACGAAGTAGCCGTACCCGTAGGTGCCGGCGCCGGGGGACTGCGTCTGCGCCTGGTTCGCGCGGTAGCCGCTCACGACCACCTTGCTGCTCGCCGCGGTGATCGTCACCGAAGGCTCGAAGTAGGCGCCGGTCGGGTTGAGCACCGCGGTTTCGGTCCAGCTCGCACCGCCGTCGTTGCTCTCCGAGACGACGATGTCGTACGCGCCGTTGACTGCGGTCGAGTTCCGCGTGTCGGTCCATGTGGCCGCCAGGTGTTGTGAGTTGGCGGGATCGACGGCCAGGGCCGGAAAGTCGTCGCTCCGGATGTTGAGCGACTGGACGCACTGCTCGGGGCCGCGTCCGAAGTCGCAGAGGGCCGCGTTGGTCTCGTCGTCCGTTCCGACCTTGACGGGGGCGTCAGCTGACATCGTGTCACCGTTCACGTGAACGTAGACGCCAAGCTGCTGGTTCACCGCGGTCGGGGTGTTGCCGTTGTTGAAGACGACGTAGACGTCGCCGTTGCTGAGAACCCGCGGAAAGGAGCCCTGGTCGAAGTTGCAGTCGCTGGCCCCGATCTGCGGGTTGAAGGTGTTGCCGCCGGTGCAGAGCGGGCCGCTCCCGCTGATCTCGATCGGCGTCGTCCAGCCGCCACCCGCAGCCTTCCACTTCGAGATGAAGATCGGGGACTGGCAGAAGCCCGACAGGTTGAAGGACTTCTTGCAGTTGGGGTTGGACTGGAAGTCGGTGAAGGTGACGTACGCCGTGCTCTGGCCGGGGCGCGTGTCCGCGGCCAAGAACTCCTTGTCGTAGAAGTTGGCGCCGCTGGCGTCCTCGGCGACGACGTAGGGCGAGGCCCCGGCGCCGACGTTCGAATAGGCCGAACCCTTGAGCGCCGGGGTCGACCGGGTGACGATCAGCCCGCTGGCGTTGCTGTTGACGTCGAAGACCACGCAGCTGAACCAGGCGCGGCCGGTGCCATCGACGGCCAGCGCCGGGTCGCTGCCGGCGTCGTACGTGTGACCGATCGGAGACAGGTGCTGGTAGAACGGCGGGAGGCCGTCACCCCAGGTCGCACCGCCGTTCAGCGAGTAGTCGAAGCCGCACTTGTTGAAGCCAACCCGGCTGTCGTTCTGGCCGGCCACGATGTTGTTCGGGTCGATCGGGTTGACCGCCACCTGCTCCTCGGCCTGGCGGCGAAGGGTGCAGTCCTGGTTGACGCGAGGGTTGGTCACGCTGCCGCGGTTGGCGCAGCCGAGCGCGGTCGCGGTCGCGTCGGGCGGGTTGTCGGCGGTTCCCGCGGTTGCGTCGGCGGCCAGCGCCCGCTCGTCGTCGAAGGCCACCTCGGAACCGCCCGAGGCGTGCGGAAGCAGCTTTCCGTTTGCCGTCAGCGTGGCGTGGCCGTTGGCCGGGTCGAGCATCGGATTGGCGCTCGCCGAGGCAGGCTGAGTCAGCAGGCTGAACAGCACGGTGAGTGCGACTCCGACGCCCCCAAGCAGTGACGCACGAAGCTTCATGTACTCCTCCCCACAATCCAGAGCGGCCAGCCGGTGCGGCCGCCAGTGGGGCAATCATCGCATGCGCCTAGTCTCCTTGACGCAAAAACCCCCGCAAGCTCGGCTTGACGCTCAGTCGAGGCCCAGCAGCGGCTCCAGGCCCCGGTAGAAGCGCCGGTCGGCGATGACGCGCCGGAGCGCCAGGAGCACGCCGGGTGCGAACGCCTCGCGGGAGGTCGTCCGGTGGGCGATCGTCAGCGTCTGCCCGGGCAGGCCGAAGATCACCTCCTGGTCGGCGACCAGGCCGGGCAGGCGCACGGAGTGGATGGCCACGCCCGATTGCTCGGCCCCCCTCGCGCCCGGGAGCGTGACCTGCTCGGTGCGCGCGTACGAGAAGGGATGGTCGCGTCGCGCGGCGGACAGGCGCCGGGCGGTGGCGGCAGCGGTGCCGCTGGGAGCGTCGGCCTTGGTCGCGTGGTGCATCTCCAGCACCTCCACGGCCTCGAAGTAGGGCGCCGCC
>CAYLIP010000006.1:0-59587 GCA_964383855.1 uncultured Actinomycetes bacterium
CGAGGGTGTCGGCATCGGTCGAGTAGCCGGTCTTGGTCCGCTTGCCCACCGGCAGCCGCAGGTCCTCGAACAGGAGCTTGGCCAGCTGCTGCGGCGCGTTCAGGTTGAACTGATAGCCGGCCAGCTCGGAGACCTCGGCCTCGAGCGCGTTCAGCTGCCCCGCCAGCTCGGCCTGCATCTCCATCAAGTAGGGAATGTCGACCGACACACCCTCCGCCTCCATCAGCGCCAGGACCCGTGACAGGGGCAGCTCGATCTCGTGGAACAGGTAATCGACGCCGGCCTTCTGCATCTCGGCCTCGAGCAGCGGTCGCAGGCGGAGGATCGCCTGGGCGCGCCCGCCTGCGAACTGCGCCGCCTCGTCAACCGGAGCCTGCGCCGCCGGCCGCGCGTTGCGGCCCACGCCGAGCAGCTGGTCGGACCCCATCAGCGGCATCTGCAGCATGTCGCGCGAGAGGTCGTCGAGGCGGGGATCCCGGGCGCCGGCGCCCAGCAGGTACGCGCTCAGGAAGGTGCTGAACGCCCAGTCGAAGCTGCCCGAGTCGGCACGCTCGAGGAGCAGCTGCATCTCTTTGGGATCGTGGGTCGAGAGCGGGCGCAGCTGCAGAGCCTCGACCAGCTCGCCGCCGGCCGGGTCGCCGAGGCGCACGTACCAGCTGTCCTCGCCGGCCGAGATGCCCAGCCCAACCGGGGTGCCGGCTCGCGGTGACCCATCCCAGAGCCCGTACACGCCGACCTCGCCGGTGCCCTCCAGGGCGGTCCGAACCTCGGCCGCGCTGACGTCGTCGGGCACCAGCCGGACGCCGTGCAGGTGCGCCGGCTCGGCCTCGAAGAGGGTGCCCTGCAGCGGCGAGACGTCAGGCGCCGGGAACCGGGCGAGCAGCTGCCGGAACTCGAGCCGATCGAAGACGCGGCGGGCCTCGTCGCCGTCGTAGCGAAGCCACCGCGCGCGGTCCAGCTCGAGTTCGACCGGGACATCCCGCTGGATGGTGACCATCCGCTTCCCCAGCCTCACCTGCTCCTCGTGGGCGGCCAAGTTGTCCTTCACCCGCCCCGCCTTGAGCTCGCCGGCGTGCTCGAGCAGGTTCTCGATCGAGCCGTACTCCTGCACCAGCTGGGCCGCGGTCTTGTCGCCGATGCCGGGGACGCCGGGGATGTTGTCGGAGGTGTCGCCTCGCAGCGCCTTGTAGTCGACCAGCTGAGGCGGCTCGAAGCCGTAGCGCTGGCGGACCTCGGCCGGACCGTAAAGGAAGGTGTCGGTGATCCCCCGCCTGGGGACCAGCGCCGAGATGCCGTCGGTCACCAGCTGCAGGCAGTCGAGATCGCCGCTGACGATGGTGACCTGGAGACCCTGAGCCTCGGCCTTTCCGCACAGCGTCCCGATGACGTCGTCGGCCTCGTAGCCCTCGACGCCGAAGATCGGGATCGCGAGCGCCGACAGGATCTCGCGGCAGTGCTCGATCTGCGGCCGCAGATCGTCCGGCATCGGCCTGCGGCCCGCCTTGTACTCGGCGTACTCCAGGGCCCGGAAGGTCGGCTTGCCCATGTCGAAGGCGGCGATCGCGTACTCGGGTCGGCTGGCGAGGACGATCGCCAGCATCGAGGTGAAGCCGTAGACCGCGTTGGTGACCTCACCGGCCGAGGTGCTCATCGGGGGCAGCGCGAAGAAGGCCCGGTAAATGAGGCTGTGCGCGTCGATCAGCACCAGCCGGCCGCGCCGCCCACCCTTCGCCACAGGCGAATTCTAGGAAGGCCACGGAGGGGGCCGGCCGTAGAATCGGATCACGTGGAAGACCTGGTCGAGGTCGCCGTCGACAGCATCCGGGTGCACGTGCAGACCGGACAGCACGTGGTCATCCTGAAAGAGAAGTCGGCCGACCGGTACCTGCCGATCTGGATCGGCCCCTTCGAGGCGAACGCGATTGCGCTTCGGATCACGGGCCAGACACCGGAGCGCCCGATCACCCACGACCTGATGCAGACGGCGCTCGCGGAGTTCGGCATCAACCTGACACGGATCGTCGTCACCTCTCTCTCCGGCGAGGTCTTCTTCGCCCGGCTGCACGTCCAGCAGAACGGCCGCGAAGGCGAGATCGACTCCCGTCCCAGCGATGCCATCGCGCTCGCGGTCCGGTTCCAGTGCCCGATCTTCGTCGCCCGCGATGTGCTCGATCGGGCCGGGGTGATCCCAGAGCGCGAGGAGGACGAGGCGGGCGGCGAGGGATCGGTGATCGACGAGGACAGGCTGGCCGTGTTCCGGGACCTGGTCAACAGTCTCGACCTCCCCGACCTGCCGGACGAACCCGGTTCGTCCAAGAGTTGACCAGCCGTTAACCGGAGTTAGGATGCGGCCGCGATGACGCCGCAGACCGAGCTCGAGATCGCCCTCCGGCTGGTCGTCGCCGCCCTTCTGGGCGCCCTGATCGGGGCCGAGCGCGAGTACACCCGGCACCCGGCCGGCCTGCGCACCATGTCGGCGGTGGCCCTCGGGTCGGCGCTCTTCAGCGCCATCGGCCTCTTCGAGGTTCATTCCGATCCGACCCGGATCGCGGCGCAGATCGTCACCGGGGTCGGCTTTCTGGGGGCGGGAGCCATCCTCAGAAGCGGCCCCAGCATCCACGGCCTGACCACCGCCGCAGCCATCTGGGTTGCGGCCGGGATCGGGATGGCGAGCGGCTTCGGCCACTTCATCCTGGCCAGCGTGAGCGCCCTCCTGGTTCTCCTCGTGCTGGTCGTGCTGCGCCGGCTCGAGGTGATATTCACCGGAATCGACCCCGAGCACGAATAGGGCTCGTATCATGAGGTCTGGTTTTTGGCCTTTTTGTGATGCCCGCACTCCTCACGCATCGCCGCCGCAGCGCGCTCGCCGCTCTTCGTGAACTGGCCGCGCAGGCCGGTGGGTCCGTGCACTACCCGGATGTGGGCGCGCGCATGGGCGTCTCGGCCTGGACCGCCTACGGCCTCCTTCGCGACCTCGAATCGCTGGGCCTGGCAATTCGGTCCTACGCCATCGCGCCCGGCCACACGGCGGGCGGCCGTTCCCGCATCCTCTTCGCCCCGGCCGCCCCGGCCGCCGCTTACGAGCCGGACAGCGAGAACCGCCTGCGCACCGCCTTCGAGCGGTTTGCCGCCATCGCCGACGAGGCGACCGCGGCTCGCGCGTACGTGGCCGACGCCCGGGACGACCTGGCCTACCACCTCGGCTTCTGGATGGCGCGCCTGGACGGCGCCGGGCGCTCGGCCCAGGATGCCGCCCGGGCCCTCCTCGAAGGAGGAGCCCTGCCCGCGACCAAGCTCCAGGCGGTGGCCGCGCTCGGCCTCGGAGCCACCCTCGCCCGGCTGGAGCCGGAGCGCCTGGCCCGCCGCCTCACCGAGGCGGCCGGCCGCCTCACCGTGATGCTAGAGAGCGCCGGCGAGGTGTCGGACCGCAGCCTCGCCGCCCTCGTCGACGCTGCCCGCCGGCTCGGCTCCCCCGAGGGGAGCGGGCCCAATCCAAGGATCGCCACCTGATGTCCACCGCCGTCGTCACCGACTCGACCGCCGACCTGCCGGCCGCCCTCGCCGAGTCGCGCTCGATCTCGGTCGTTCCCCTGACCGTCACCATCGAGGGCCAGACCTACGCCGACGGCGTCGAGATATCGGCCGCCGAGTTCTACCGCCGCAACGCCTCCGCCACCACCTCCCAGCCCTCCCCGGCCGCGTTCGCAGAGACCTACCGCCGGCTGCTTGAGGACCACGACGAGGTCGTCTCCCTGCACATCTCGGCCCGGCTCAGCGGCACCTACTCGGCCGCCGTTCAGGGCGCCGAGATGCTCGATCAGGGCCGCGTCCGCGTTGTCGACACCGGTCTGGTCTCGATGCCCCTGGGCCTGGCTGCGCTGGTCGCGGCCGAGATGGCGGCGGCCGGCGAGCCGGCGGAGGCCGTGGAGCGGAAGGTCGGCGAGGTGTGCCGGGAGGCGAACGTGTATTTCGTGGTCGCCACCCTCGAGAACCTGCGGCGAGGGGGCCGGATCGGAGGCGCCGCCGCCCTGCTCGGATCGGTCCTGCAGGTCAAGCCCGTGCTCACCATTCGCGACGGCGAGGTGGCGCCCATGGAGCGCGTACGCACCCAGGAACGTGCGATCGGCCGGCTGGTCGAGCTCGTCCGCTCCGCCGACCGCGGAAGCGGCATCTGCGCGATCGTCGGCCACGCCGCCGCCGGCGAGCAGGCAGAGCGGATCGCGGAGGCGATCGAGCCGGTCTGCGACTCGCTGCTCCTGCAGCCCCTGGGACCGGTGGTCGGCGCTCACGCCGGGCCGGGCACCGTCGGGGTGGGCTGCTACCCGGCCGAGCTCTTTCCCCTGGGCCTCAGGTCGGAATCCGGCGCCAACGCACGGCGCTAGGCGAGACCAGCTTCTCGACCCGTCCCTCGACCGCCAGCGCCTGGAGATGTGCCAGGGCCTCCTGCAGGGCGAGCCGGGTGTCGTAGATGTTGTCGCGGCGGCCCCAGACCTGGAGCGCCACTTCCCAGGCGCTCATCTCGCCCGCGGCCACGATCTCCTCGATCTGGCTCTTCCGCCGATCGTGGTGGCGCTCCATGGTGTCGATCCTGCCCGCCGCGTCCGGCCACGGCTCTCCATGACCGGGAAGCACCTGGGCCGGGTCCATGCGCCGGATCCGCTCCAGGGCCTGCAGATACTCGCCCAGCGGGTCGGGCGTGCTCTGCGGGTGCAGCCCGATGTTGGGGCTCAGGTGCGGGAGCAGCTGATCGCCGGCGAAGAGCAGCCGCTCGGCCGGGTCGAAGAGCACCACGTGGCCCGGCGAGTGCCCGGGTGTCCACTCGACGCGAAGCCGGCGGCTGCCCATCACCACCGTCTCCGCGCCATCCAGCTGGACCGCCGGATCGGCGGGCATCACGAAGTCGCGCATCGCGCGTGATGCGTTCTTCAGCTCCTCGCTGACATCGGCGGGCACGCCGTTGAGGACAAGGTGCCGATGCACCGCCTCGACCAGCGCCTCCAGCTGCAGGTAGCGGGGGTTGACCATCGGCACCTCGAGGCGGTGCATGTAGAGCTCGGCGCCCATCGCCTCGGTCAGGACGCCGGCGGCGCCGTAGTGGTCGGGATGGATGTGGGTGACCAAGAGCCGCCGGAGCCGGCCGCCGAGCTGCGCGAGGGCGTCCCGGATCAGCTCCAGGCTGAGCGGCGCGTTGAGCCCGCAGTCCAGGAGATCCACGTCCGCGCCGTTGTTGAAGAGGTACACGTTGACCGTCCCCATCTCGAAAGGGATCGGTAGCTTCAGGAGGTGGACGTCCTCGGCCACCTCCTGGAGCGCGCCTTCCACCGTCAATTGGGCCTTCCCTTGGGCCTTCCTGGTGGCCTTGCCAGGGCCCTTCCCGGCGCGCGTCTTAAGATTGATGGCCGGACGACGCAGGGCGTCAAATACGTCAGGAGGAATCGATGGCTGACCAATTGAACGCCGATCAGGTTACGCCCGACATGGTCTTCGACCAGATGCCGGAGTACTTCCAGGCAGACAAGGCGGGCAACACCAACGCGGTGATCAACTTCGACCTGAGCGGTGACAAGGGCGGCAAGTGGTGGGTGAAGATCGCCGACGCGACCGCCACCGCCGGGAAGGGCGAGGGCGAGAACCCGAACCTGACCCTGCTCGCCGACGCGAACGATTTCGTGCGCATCATCATGGGCACGCTCGACCCGACCGCCGCCTTCATGCAGGGCAAGCTCAAGATCAAGGGCGACATGGGCCTGGCGATCAAGTTCCAGTCGCTCTTCAAGCGGCCGAGCTGACCCACAACCGACGCAGACCAGGACCCTCCCCGCTCTCCGGGGAGGGTCCTCTGTTTCTCCTCAGCTGATGAAGAACCAGCTGCCCAGGCGAGGCGCCATCGCGGCCTCCAGGTCGAGGTTCCCGGCGCCCTCCCGGAGGGTGAGCGCGTAGACCCTGTGATCGGTCATCGCATAGCGTTTGAGCTCACTGGGCACGCTGACCGCCTCCTTGGCGTTGCCCCAGCTGATCGGCTGGCTGGGGGCGTTGTCGCCCGGGACATTGGCGGCCAGCCAGTCCTTGAGGCTGGCCGAGTCGCCCCGCTGATAGCTGCCCACGATGATGAAGCCGAAGTAGCCGTCGCTGGCCACGACGTCGAGGGTGGTGTCCACCCCGTGCGGAGCCGACGTAGGGATGTCTCTCTGTACTATGCTCCATCCCTTCGGATGGCAAAAGCCCCAGCCGAGGCTGAGCACGTCGAGTTCGACGTCGTCGCCGGAGCAGGCGCGGACGCCCCCGGAGCGGGTCACGGACGGCGAGGTTGCCGGGTGGGCGGTGGAATTGGGAGTGCAGCTGGCGAGTAACAGGAGCAGCGCCAGCAGGCTGGGGACGATGGAGCGACCGGGCGATGGCACGGCCGCATTATGGCGGCGGGGTCCATGGCGTAGTCCATATGCACCAGGTATTGACAGCAAAAAGTTGCGTTGATTAGCCAAACATGTGATAGGGTTGGTGTCCAATCTCACCGATTAGGGGGGCGTATATGACTAACGAAGATCGCGAGAGGATGAAGCGGCTCGAAGCCAACCGCGCCGCCCTCACGCACCTGGCGACGACATTCGAGCTGGAGGCCGGCCGGCCGCTGGCCGAGGCGGTCGGCGACGTGGTCACCCGCGACTACGAGGACACCGATTTCGCCCAGGCCCTCAGCGACCGCGAGATCAACGACACGCTGGTCCAGCTTCTCAGCGAGAACCGCGAGCAGGTCGAACGCGCGCTGGAGCGCCTCGCCGAGGGCCGCTACGGCACCTGCGAGGACTGCGGCGAAGAGATCCCGACCGAGCGCCTGCGCTTCCGGCCCGAGGCGACCCGCTGCGTGGGGTGCCTGGGCGGGTGGGACCCCCCCACCCGTCGCGCCGCCTATAACCTAACCCTCTCTCGCCCCTCCCGCGTGATGGGGGGGGGGCGCGGTTTTCCGGCGCCGCCCCCCGCTTTTCTAGAGGTTTCCGTACACCACCGACTTCTGCTCGGTGTACTGGTGGAAGGCCTCCACGCCGTGCTCCTTGCCGAAGCCGGACTCCTTGGTGCCGCCGAAGGGAAGCTCGTCGTGGGCGATCTGGAGGGCGTTGACCCAGGTGTAGCCGGCCTCCAGTTCCCTGACCGCCCGGTGGGCGGCCGCCATTGAGCCGGTCCAGATCGAGGACCCGAGGCCGAACGGCGAGTCATTGGCCAGGCGGAGTCCTTCGTCCAGGTCCTTGATCCGGGCCACCGGAAGCACCGGCCCGAACACCTCCTCCCGCCAGGCGCGGGCCTCGAAGGGTACGTCGGTGAGGATGGTCGGATTGATGAAGTTGCCTCGCTCGTAATCCGGACCCTCGGGCCGGCCGCCGCCGAAGACGACCCGGGCGCCGCGGTCGAGCGCGTCTTTGAGCTGGGCCTCCACCTCCTGCCGCTGTCCGGCCGTGTGCATGGGGCCCATCCGGGTCTCCTTCTCCATCCCATTGCCAGGCTTGAGCTTGGCCGCCCGCGAGACCAGCTTCTCCATCAGGGCGTCGAAGACCCCCTCCTGGATGTAGAGGCGCTTGATCGCCAGGCACGCCTGGCCGCAGTTGAAGAAGCGGCCGACCGAGATCGCCTTGGCGGCCTCTTCCAGGTCGGCGTCGTCGAGGACGATGCAGGGATCGGATCCGCCCAGCTCGAGGACCACCTTCTTGAGGTGCGGGGCGGCGGCCGCCATCACCTGCTTTCCGGTCGGCGTGGAGCCGGTCAAAGCGACCTTGCGGATCAGCGGATGCGTGACGATCGCCTCCCCCGTGCCGCTGCCCAGCACCACGTTGACGACGCCTTCCGGCAGGCCGCCCTCGATCAGAGCCTCGATGCAGCGCAGGGTCGCCAGCGGCGTCGTGCTCGAGGGCTTGAGGACGACGCAGTTGCCGGCCGCGATCGAGGGCGCCACCTTGTTGGCGGCCAGGGTGAGCGGGAAGTTCCAGGGCACGATGGCGCCCGTGACCCCGATCGGCTTCCGGATGACCAGGCCGTAGGTCCGGGTGTCGGGAAGGTTGACGTGCTCGCCGTGGATCTTGTCCGCGAGGTCGGCGAACCAGGCGATGTTCTCGCCGAAACGGGTTGCCTCGAGGCGCGACTCGAGCAGCGTCTTGCCCTGCTCGGCCGTGAGGATGGGCGCGATCTCCTCGACCTTCGAGAGCATGTGCGCGGCCGCCTTGTGCAGGATCTTGGCCCGCTCGAAGGGTGACATCCGGGACCACGTCTGGAACGTGCGAGCCGCGGCCTGGGCGGCCCGGTCGACGTCGTCCCCGCCGCCGTTGGGCACGTGGTCGACGACCTCGCCGGTGGCCGGGTTGCGGACCTCGTAGGTCTTGCCGGAAGCGGCCTGTGCGCGCTCCCCCTCGATGATCATGGTTGCCATGCAGGCATACCTCCCAAAAGTCGGCTGTGGCTTGTACCGATAATTTATCGAGTCTCCGTAAACACTCCTCAGGAGGTGGGCATGGCGGTCAGGCTCGAGAAGGAAGGTTCGGTGGGCGTGGTCGTGCTCGACCGGCCGCCCGCCAACAGCTATGACTACGACTTCCTGCGCGAGCTCGGCGCTGCCATCGACGACGCCCGGGTCGACGAGGACGTGCGCGCCGTCGTGGTCGCCAGCGCGTCCGAGAAATTCTTCTGCGCCGGCGCCGACCTGAAGGCCTTCGCCGCCGGCTCCCCGCGCCGGCGGGCGATGACGGCGCTGCTCGGCAACGAGGTCTTCCGCAAGATGGAGACGACGCCCCTGGTCTTCGTGGCCGCCCTCAGCGGGCACGCGCTCGGCGGAGGGCTGGAACTGGCCATGGCCTGCGACCTTCGCTTTGCGGCCCGTGGCTCGTACAAGCTGGGGCTGACCGAGACCAACCTGGGGCTCTTCCCGGGAACCGGGGGCACGCAGCGGCTGCCGCGGCTGGTCGGGCTGGCCCGCGGCATCGACCTGATCGCCAGCGGCACCACCTTCGGACCCGAGGAGGCTGCGGAGTACGGGGTCGTCGACCGGCTCCTCGATGACGCGCCCAGCTGCCTGGAGGAGGCCAAGGCCTACGCTCGCAAGCTGGCCGCCGGGCCCAGCGAGGCGATCGGCCGGGCCAAGGTGGCGGCCCAGATGGGATATGGGTCGCCGCTCGATCTCGGCCTGGCGATCGAGCGCGAGGCGATCGCGCGCATCTTCGTGAGCGAGGACGCTCAGGAAGGAATCGCGGCCTTCAACGAGAAGCGAGCGCCGAACTACAAGGGCCGCTAGACGCCCTAATCCGGGCCATCCCTCCGGCTCGAGCCGCCTAGAAGAAGGTCGGGCACCACGCCTCCGGGTACGACGCGAACATGGCGTCCGCCCGCTCGGCCGCCCCTGGCCGGCCGGCGATCCGCCCCAACCTCAGCAGGTCACTGAAGCGGTTGGAGCCCAGGTAGCAGGCGGCCAGGTCGGCGGCCGAAACGGAAAGGTCCGGCTCGGCCGAGGTGGACCGGCAATCCGCCCCGTCCGGACCCGCCGACAGCTCCCAGCGACCCGCGTTCCAGGGGCAGAACCCGTCGTCGATCTCGAGCACGATTCCGCCCTCGGCCTCGTAGCGGCGCGCCGCGAGCGCCGCCGGGGCGTCGACCAGCCGGGCCCAGAGGCCGTCGTCGACATGGACTCGCAGCGCGCGCGGATCGGCCAGCAGCAGCCGCAGCGGCTCCCGATGCGGCCTGCCCTGGGTGCGCAGACCGGTCATCAGGTCGATGTCGAGGCAGAAGCGCCACAGCTCGGCCTGCGCCTCGGCGCTGGCCGCCATCAGCATCTCGACCTCGACGGTCCCCTCGGGGTCGCGGCCCTCCCACTTCGAGTGAGTGCGGAAGATGACGAAGCCATCGACCTCGGCCCCGTCATGGTGGAGCCCGAAGCGCCTGTCCCCACCTGCCGAGCCGAACGGGCTGGGCGGGTCGGCGGCCAGCATCCTCCAGTACTGCTCGGTCCGCGTGACGAGGCCCGGCTGACGCCCCACCTGCGAGTTGTGGAACGTGTGCAGCGAGGCCGCCGCCTCCTCGCCCGGAACCAGCGCCACCCGGGGCCGGACAGGTTCAAGGAACGCGCTCCGCGATCGGGCGATGGTGTGGGCTGCGTGCCAGGTCGCAATCCCGTAGCCGAAGCGGCCGTAGATGGCCGCCTCCGACGCGTAGAGGAGCGCCAGCGGTTCCCCGAGCTCGTGGATGTCGTCGAGCTGCCGCCGCATGATCGCGGTCAGGATTCCCTGCCGCCGGTGGGAGGGCGCCACCGTGACCCGGCTGACACCGGCGGCGGGCGCGGTCACGCCACCGGGCAGCCCGAGCTGGAAGGTGAGGATCGCGGCCGTGGCCACCAGGCGGCCGCCGTCGAAGGCGGCCAGCGAACGCTCGAGCTCGGTGGTCGCCGCGGCCCGCTCGATGGCTTCCACGGGCATCCGCCGGCCGCCGAAGGCGAGCGAGACCTGGTGCATGTACGGCTCGAGCTCGTCCGGATTGATGGGGCGAAGCTCGACGCTCATTTGCGGCCCGTCCAGAATCCATCCGGGTCGAGGCGCCTCAGGTGAAAAAGCTCCTCCTGAGTCGGGGGCGGGGTCTCGCCGCAACCGGAGGCTACGCGCAGATCCCAACCGGTGTTGTCGAGCACGTCCTGGACGGTGTGGCCCGGGTGGACGGAAACCAGCTCCGCCTCTCCCCCATCCTCAGGGAACCGGAGCACGGCCAGCGTGGTCACCACCGCCGCCGGGCCCCCGCCGAGCAGCCCGTGACCGCTTCGCCATCCGGGCGTTCCGTCGCCGTGGCCGGGAGACGTGACATAGGAGACGCGCTCGACCAGGCGCCGCTTCTCATGGCTCATCAGGGTCACCCACCTCCGGGAGAGGATCGCGATGTCGGCCCCGCCGCCGGAGCCGGGCAGCCTCACGGCCGGGCTTCGAGGGTCGCCGATGTAGCTGGTGTTGAGGTTGCCGAAGCGGTCGACCTCGGCCCCGCCGATGAAGCCGAGGTCGACCGTGCCCTGCGCCATCAGGGCCATGACGTTCGACATCCGCGTCGCCCAGAGCGCGCCGGCGACGTTGGGCGGGTCGCCCATGGTGCCGAGGAAGGCCTCGGCGGGCTGGTCGCGCATCAGGCCCACCTCGAAGAGCGCGCGCGCCGCCGGCGCATGCGTGCTGCGGGCCACCCCATACGCCAGGATGGGGAGCCGCATGCCGACGAAGACCAGCTGGCGATCGCGGATCTCGCGGGCGGCGACCGCGACCATCATCTCCTGCGGTGTGTAGGCCTCACTCATCGCCGTAATCCACCGGCGCCGAGGGCAGCGCTCGCCGGATTCGCGGAGCCTCGGCGCCGAGCTTGCCGAGGAAGGCCGGCCGGTCGGGCACGTCGAGCACCCACTCTCGCAGCCAGGCCTCAAACCCCTCCGCGGTCCGGGATCGCTCGGCGTACTCGCGGAAGTGCTGATGGTCGCGGCGCCAGTAACCCTGAAGAGGGGCGGGGAGCGAGCCGCCGGGCTCGTGGACGACGGCCACCACCTTGGACTCGGGAAGCAGGACCCGGTTGGGATCGGAAAGCGTCACCTCGGCCCCGACCAGCTCCTCGCAGGTGAGGATCACCCGTTGGGCGGCAAGGCCGGCCTCTTCTGAGATCCCCAGCGGGCCCCAGGCATGAGCCCGGCCCATCTCGTCGGCGCGCTGGACATGGAGGATCGTCACACCCGGCCGCAGGGCCCGCACCCGGACATGGTCGCCCGCGTCCTCGAGGTCGGGATTGGTCCGGAGGATGTCGCTGCCGAGCAGGGTCACGGTCGGGATGAAAGGCGAGTTCCAGGCGCCCGCCCACAGGGCGAGCGCGATCGAGAAGTTGGTGTGATCGCGCACGTCAAGCGGCCGGGGCTTTCCCCTCTCCACCGCGCGCCGGTAGCAGTGCCCCAGGCCCTCGGAGACGTTCCCGACCCACGCCGCCCGGATGCCGGCCACGCAGCCGGCTCCCACCAGCTGGTCGAAGCAGGCGTCGCTGATGGGCCCCACCAGGACCAGGTCGCGACGCCCCTGGCGGATCATCTCGTGCGCCGCGGCGAAGGGGATCGCGGGCTCGAGGCAGGTGCCCATGGCGACCATGGAGCCGTCGGGAACGAAGCGCGCGATGGCGTCGCGCATCGCCATCACCTTGGACACCCGGTCAAGTATGTGGCGACCCGATAATCGGCCGCATGGAACTGGATGGGTTCGCCGCGTCGATGCCGCTGGCCAGCACCCTGGGCATCGAGCTGCTCGAGGGCGGCCGGGAAGAGGTCCGCATGCGGATGCCATGGCGGCACGAGATCTGCACCAGCAACGGCGTCCTCCACGGGGGCGCCCTGATGGCCCTGGCCGACAGCTGCGGGGCCGCGTGCGCGGTGCTCAACCTGCCGGACGGCGCCTTCACGACGACGATCGAGTCGAAGACCAACTTCCTGCGCGCCGTACGCGAGGGCAGCGTCACCGCGGTGTCGCGCCCCCTGCACGCCGGCCGCACCGTGATCGTGGTCCAGACCGACCTGCTCGACGAGGCCGGCCGGCGCGTCGCGCAGACGACGCAGACCCAGGCCGTGCTGATGCCCCGCGAGTGACCGCTCGACGCCGTTCTATGCTCAACGGCGAATGCTGAACGAGCTGGATCGCCCGGTTGACCGCCGAGTGCTCGAGCTGACCGTCAACGGGGAGCCGCACATGGTGCTGGCACCCGTTCACAAGACCCTGCTCGAGGTCCTGCGGGAGGATCTGGGCCTGACCGGCACCAAGCACGGTTGCGAACTGGGCGAGTGCGGCACCTGCACGGTCCTCGTCGACGGCGAACCGGAACTCTCCTGCCTGCTGCTCCCGGTGCAGGTCGGCAACCGGCGCATCACCACGGTCGAGGGGCTGAGCGACACCTCCGAGCCGACCCCTCTCCAGGCCGCCTTCGCCGAGCTTGGAGCTGCTCAGTGCGGCTACTGCACCCCGGGCATGCTGCTGGCCGCGCAGTCCCTGCTCGACCGCACCCCGGATCCGAGCGAGCAGGAGATCCGCGAGGCGCTGGCCGGCAACCTCTGCCGCTGCACCGGCTACGCCAAGATCATCGAGGCCGTGAGGTCGGTCGCCGGTGCCTGACCTGAAGGTGGTCGGCAAGCCGCTCCCCAGGGTCGACGCCGGCGCCAAGGTCAATGGCCGGGCGGTCTACGCGGACGACATCCAGCTCCCGGGCATGCTGCACTGCAAGATCCTGCGCAGCCCCCACCCTCACGCCCGCATCCTTGCCATCGACACCTCGAGGGCCCGGCGGATCCCGGGCGTCAAGGCCGTCCTCACCGGGGATGCGCTGCCCATCAAGTTCGGCATCCTCCCGGTCTCGCAGGACGAGCACGCCCTCGAGTTCGAGAAGGTCCGCTACGTGGGCGACCCGGTCGCCGCGGTGGCCGCCACCGAGGAGGAGATCGCGGCCGCCGCCTGCGAGGCGATCGAGGTCGACTACGAGGTCCTGCAGACGGTCGGCTCGATCGAGGAAGCGCTCCGGCCTCCGGCCGACGAGCGGATCCAGGAGGGCCGGCAGCCCCTCAACGTCCACCGCATGCTCAGCTACGAGTTCGGCGACCTGGACGCCGGCTGGCGGCGGGCGGCGCACACGCGCGAGGACGTCTTCTTCTTCCAGGGCAATACGCATCTCCCGATGGAGCAGCACTCGGCGGTCGCCTCCTACGTCGACGGCAGCCTGACGCTCTGGTCCTCCACCCAGGTCGTCCACTACGTGCACCGCGCGCTGGCCAGGGTGCTCGAGCTGCCGGTCAACCGCATCCGCGTCATCGGCGCCACGCACGGGGGCGGGTTTGGAGGCAAGACCGACCCCTTCTCGCACGAGATCGTGGTCGCCAAGCTGGCGATGATCACCGGCCGGCCGGTGAAGTGCACGCTCACGCGCGAGGAGGTCTTCTACGCGCACCGGGGCCGGCACCCGGTGCTGATGTGGGTGAAGACGGGCGTCGACGCCGATGGCCGGATCGTGGCCATGCACTTCCGGAGCGCCCTCGACGGCGGCGGCTACGGCTCCTACGGCGTCGCCTCCACCTTCTACACGGGCGTGCTGCAGACGGTGACCTACGACATTCCGGCCTACAAGTTCGAGGGCGTCCGGGTCTTCACCAACAAGGCGCCCTGCGGTCCCAAGCGCGGCCATGGCACGCCGCAGCCCCGCTTCGCCATCGAGCTCCACCTGGACAAGATCGCCGACGAGCTCGGCATCGACCGGGTGGAGATCCGGCGGCGCAACTTCGTCAGGCCGTTCAGCCGCACCGTCAACTGGCTGCGGGTCACCACCTGCGCGCTGGAGGAGTGCACGCGGCGGGTGATCGAGGCCAGCGGATACCACCGGCGCCCACGGCCGACGTCGGAGGGGCGGTCACCCCACCTGAAGAGCGGCATGGGCTTTGCCGTCAGCACGTACATGTCGGGCGCCGGCACCGCCATCTACTGGAACGCGATGCCGCACTCGGAGGTCCAGCTGAAGGCGGACCGCGGCGGCGTCACCGCCTACTGCGGGGCCATGGACATCGGCCAGGGTTCCGACTCGGTGCTGGCGCAGATCGTGGGCGAGGAATTGGGCATCGAGCCCAGGGATGTCCGGCTGATCACCGCCGACACCGACCTGACGCCGATCGACCTCGGCTCCTACTCCTCGCGCGTCACCTTCATGATGGGCAACGCGGCGATCGAGGCGGCACGCCGGATGCGCGACCTGCTGGTCCAGGCGGTGGCCGAGAAGATGGGCGTGCGCGGCGACCTCGAGGAGATCCCGGTGGGCGGCGGCCGGATCGGTGATTTCACGTTTCTCGAGGCGTGCGAGCTGGCCGAGGCGCGCTTCGGCGCCCTTTCCACGGCCGGCTCCTACACTCCGCCGCGGATCGGCGGTCCCTTCAAGGGGTCGGGGGTTGGACCCAGCCCCGCCTACTCCTACAGCGCCTGCGTCGTCGACCTCGACGTCGACGAGCGGACGGGGATTCTCACCGTCAACAAGGTCTGGATCGCCCACGACATCGGGCGGGCCATCAACCCAACGCTGGCCGTCGGCCAGGTCGAAGGTGGCGTCTACATGGGCCTGGGCGAGGTGCTGATGGAAGAGCAGGCCTACCGGAAGGGCCGCCACCGCCAGCCGTCGATGCTCGACTACAAGTCCCCCACCTTCCTCGAGATGCCTCCGGTCGAGACTTTCCTGGTCGAGACCGACGACCCCGAGGGACCGTATGGGGCCAAGGAGGCGGGCCAGGGACCGCTGCTCCCGGTCATCCCGGCCGTCAACTCGGCCATCCACGACGCGCTCGGGGTGTGGATCGACGAGATACCGGTCACGCCGGAGAAGGTGCTGAAGGCGATCGACGCCGGCCGGGTCGGCCCCAAGACGTTCCCGGAGGTGCCCTGGCCTGACCCGATCGCGGTCGATCCGCCCGCCCGTGACGAGCTGCGCGTGGGTCGCGAGTTCGAGGAGGCCTATGGCGTGAGCGGCGCTCACTGATGCTCCGCCTTCCTCGCTTCCGGTACGAGCGCCCGGAGTCGCCCCGGCAGGCGGCCGAGCTGGCCGGCGAGCTGGGCGCTCGCGCCATGTTCGTCGCCGGCGGCACCGACCTCTACCCGAAGATGAAACGGCGGCAGTTCACGCCCGAGGTGCTGATCGAGGTCCCCGCCGGGTCCGGCGTGGCGGGCGACGCCGCCAGCGGCTTTGAGATCGGCGCCCGCCTGACGCTGGGCGCGCTGGCACGGCACGCCCAGCTGGTTGCCGCCCATGCCGGCTACGCGGAGGCGGCCGGGCTCGTCTCCTCGCCGCCCCTGCGCAACGCGGGAACGATCGGCGGCAACCTCTGCGTGGACACCCGCTGCACCTACTACGACCAGACCTACGAGTGGCGAAAGTCGATCGGGTTCTGCATGAAGCGCGACGGCGACATCTGCCTCGTCGCGCCGAGCAGTCCCCGCTGCTGGGCGTTGACCTCCTCCGACACGGCCCCGGTGGCGATCGCGCTCGGCGCCACCGTGGTCCTGGCCGGGCCCGGAGGCGAGCGCGAGCTTCCGGTAGCCGCGCTCTACCGGGACGACGGGATCGACTACCTGGCCAAGGAGCCGCACGAGGTGCTCACCGCGCTGCGGCTGCCGCCGGCGGGCCGGACGCGCTCGGCCTACGTCAAGCTGCGGCGCCGGGGCTCTATCGACTTCCCGGTCGCCGGCTGCGGGGTGGCGATCACATTCGACGGCGATACGGTGGAGCAGGCGCGGGTGGTGCTGGGCGGCGTCGGCTCCCAGCCGGTGGAGGCCCACGCCGCCGAAGCATTCCTGGCCGGCCGGCGGCTGGACTCGGAGACGATCGCCGCCGCCACCGAGCTGGCGGCCAAGCCGGCCAAGCCCCTCGACAACGCCGACCTGAACCACGCGTGGCGTAAGAAGATGGTCCGGGTGGTGGTCGAGCAGGCGATTCAGCGCGCGGCGAACCGGGCGTGACGGCGACCGCGGTCCAGGCCGACGCGCTCCTCGACCCCGCGACCGGCGAGACGATCCGGGGAGGCGTCACGGTCCTGATCGAGGAGGGCCGTGTCACGCGGTCCGGCCCCCGCGCCCAGGTCCCGGCGCCGGCCGGGGCCACCGTGGTGGATGCGGAGGGGCTGACGCTGCTGCCCGGGCTGGTCGACGCCCACGTCCACCTTTGCGTCGAGGGCAACGGTGTGAGCCTCGACGAGATGCTGCAGACGCCGCCCAGCCTGAATGTCCTCCGGGCCGTGCGGGCCTGCCGGCAGACGCTGGAGGCCGGCTTCACGACGGTGCGCGATGCCGGCGGCACACCGAACGCGGTGCGGCTGGCTGTCGAGCGCGGGTTCTTTCCCGGCCCGCGGATGGTCCTCGCGATCCAGGTCCTGAGCCAGACCGGGGGCCACGCCGATGGTCGCTTTCCGTGTGGCGTCGACATGCCGCTGGCCACCGCACCCGATCTACCGGGGAGCGTCGTCGACGGGGTCGAGCCGATGCGCAAGCGGGTCCGGGAGCTGATCCGGGCCGGCGCCGACTGGATCAAGCTCTGCACGTCCGGAGGCGTCCTCTCACCTGGCGACTCCCCCCACCACGCCACCTTCACGGTCGAAGAGATCCGGGCCGCGGTCGAGGAGGCGGCCGCCCAGGGCCGGAGCGTGATGGCGCACGCCCAGGCCAACGAGGGCATCAAGAACGCGCTCCGGGGCGGGGTGAAGACCATCGAGCACGGCATCTGGCTCGATGGCGACGCCATCGAGATGATGCTCGACGGAGACCGGCGGCTGGTGCCCACGCTGGTGGCGCCGATCTGGGTGATCAGGCACGCGGAGAGCGGGCGGATGCCGGCCTACGCGGCGGACAAGGGCCGGGTCGTCGTCGCCGACCACAAGCGGTCGATCCGCCAGGCCATCGAGTCGCGGGTCAAGATCGCTTTTGGGACCGACAGCGGCGTCGGGCCCCACGGCAGCAACGGCGAAGAGCTGCTTCTGCTCCGCGAGCTCGGGATGAGCTCGCTCGACGCCATCCGGTCGGCGACCGTGGTCGCCGCCGAGACGATCGGGTTGGAGGGCCTGGCCGGGACCCTGGCCCCGGGAGCGTTTGGCGACCTGGTGGGTGTCGCCGGCGACCCCCTGGAGTCGCTGGAGCTGCTGGCCAGGGCCGAGGGCGTTCGTTTCGTGGTCAGCCGCGGCCGGCCGGTCAAGGACTCGCGCTAAGCGTTAAGGAACCGGTTCCAGCAGAACTCGACCCCGTGCCCCGAGGCCGCGCCTCGGATCTGCCGGACCTGGGCGGGAGGCCCTGTCACCAGTAGCGTCCAGCATCCCTCGCAGTCGGGGCCCGGGAGGAACTCGGCTGCGCACCCCTCGGCGGCGAGATCCACGATCACCGCCTCGGCCCACTCGCGTCGAGGCAGCCTAAGCAAAACGCTCAGCCCGGTCACGGCGCCTGCATGGTGAACCGGCTCGGGCAGCCTGTCAACCGGGCCGGCGCCGGCTCGACCGCGGCCCCGCTGCCGGCTCGGAGTGGACGCCGGAGCCGCGGGGTCGTTGGGGGCGCCGCGGCGGCGCCCCCAACCGCGGCTAGTCGCGCTCCGTCTCGGAGCTCTCCCGCTCGGATGACCGCTCGGCGGCCTCCTGCGCGGCCTCGGCCTTCTGCTCGGCGGCCTCCCGGGCCGCCTCGGCCTGCTTCTCGGCCGCTTCCCTGGCGGCCTCGGCCTTCTGCTCGGCGGCCTCCTGCGCAGCCTCGGCCTTCTCCTCGGCGGCCTCCTGCGCGGCCTCGGTCGAGCTCTGGTCCTCCGGCTCAACCTGCTCGGCAAGCGCCTCAGCCTGCTCCTGCAGGGCCTCGATCTGCGCCTCGAGCGCATCCATCTGGCGCTCCATCTCCTGGGCCGCGACGCTGTCGTCACCGGCCGCTTCCAGCCGGGTCTCGAGGGCGGCTTCGCGGGCCGCCAGGCCGGCGATCTGCGCCTTCAAGGCGGCAAGCTGAGCCTGTACGGTGACCGCCGCCTGCGAGCTGACGATCACCGGCTGCGAGGTCGATTGGGCCGCGGCGGTCGAGATCGACGCACCGGCGCCGACGCCGGTGGCCAGCAGCACGATGCCTGCCCTAACTCCGAATCTGCGAATGGACATCCTGGGCCTCCTGGTTGATATCGATCCTCTGGATCCCGCAGAACAGAAACGCCGGGGGGCCCTCCAGTCGGAAGTCGCCGGCCGGGAAGAGGCGCTTCAGAACCCGGGTCGGAGCGTCGTAGATTCACTCTCGAGGGGGTCCGATGGCCACGCTTGACGATCACGTCCACCTGCTTCCGGGTGAGCGGCCGGATGGCTTTTCCTCGACCGCCGCCATGTGGCTTTGGGTCTACGGAGAGATGCTGCGGCAGGTGGAGGAGCTGCTCGAGAGCGAGCAGTTCCTGCCGACTCGGTCCCGGCTCGAGGAACGCCGCTCCCAGTTCCGCGACCGCGTGCGGTTTTGGGAGGCGGAGCTCGCCCGGCTCGGTCTCGGCGAGCGCCCTTGAGGCGCCGGCGTCAGGAGAGGTAGCGCTCGAAGGTGAAGGCGCGCGCGGCGATCAGGAGTCCCGCGCCTCCCGCGATCGCCAGCACCACGGCCAGCGCGGCGAGGCCCGCGTTCCCGGGCAGCAGGCTCAGCGTGAACGTGGTCACCAGCATCACCGGGATCACGAAGAGGGCATTGACCTGCTGCGAGGTGCGGTAGTCCCGTGCCACGATGGCGAGAGTGAAGGCGGTGCAGACCGAGAAGATGACGGCTCCCGCCAGGAGCGCGAGAAGCAGCACCGTGTAGAGCGGACCTCCGCCGCCCACGATGCCCCCGGCCACGGCGTCGACCACCGCCAGCGGCAGCATCACGACGCCGGCAAGGACGATGGTGGCGACCAGCTTTGCGAGAACGATGTGGCGCACGCTGACCGGAAGCGACACCAGGAGCTCCACCGTGCGCCGCTCGCGCTCCACGACGATCGTGTGGATCGCCGTCATCGCCGGCCCGAGGAGGCCCGCCAGCACCACGAAGATCGGCAGCAGGTAGTAGACCAGCAGCGCGCGGCCACCAAGCGACCCCGGCCCCGGCCGGTTCCCACCCGCTGCCCGCCGGCTCGTCGCCGAAAGTTCGATGGCGGGTAGGACGAGCAGGAGCAGAACCGGCATCAGGAAGGTGGAGAACACGGCCGAGCGGCTGCGAACGAACTGGCGGAACTCCTTGCGGACGAGGACCCTGACGTCGGAATCGAGGAGGGTCATCTGGCGAGCGCCTCCAGGAACATCGCCTCGAGGGACGCCTCCAGCGGGGCGCACTCGTAGACGTCGAGGCCGTCGGCCAGCAGCTCGCGGACGAGGCCGGGGGCGAGGCTGCGGGGATCGGCGCACTCGACGATCTGCGCATCGCCGTCCGCCTCGCAGCTGAGGCCCCGGGCGATGAGGGCTTCCCTGAGCGCCTGTGCGCCCTGCGTCGCGGCCAGCCGAAGCCGCGGCCGGGTGCCCCGGCGCAGATCAGCGATCGGGCCGTGCACGATGACCCGGCCCGCATCCAGGATCACCACGTCATCGCAGAGCCGCTCCGCCTCCAGGAGGTTGTGAGTGCAGAGCAAGGCGGTCCGCCCCGGGATCACGCCGGCGAGATATTCCTGCACCTCGCGGGCGGCGATGGGGTCGAGGCCGGCGGTGGGCTCGTCGAGGAGCAGGATGTCGGGCTCGGGCAGCAGGGCCGCGGCCAGCAGCAGGCGACGCTGAAACCCACCCGAAAGGGCCGACATCCGCGTCTTCAGCTCCGCCGAGAGGCCGAAGCGGTCGACCGCCGCGGCGACGTCTCCGCGGCCGTAGAGGCGCCGGACGTAGCCGAGATACTCGCCCGCCTCCAGGTCCGCGTACATGCCCGGGCTCTGGGGCACGCTGCCCACCCGCCTCCTGGCCTCGTCGTAGCCGTTGAGGCCCGCCTGCTCGCGCCACAGGTACACGGCGCCCGAGGTCGGCGCGATGGCGCCCTGGAGCAGCCGGATGGCCGTGCTCTTCCCCGCCCCGTTGGGACCCAGAAGGCAGGTGTGGGACCCTTCCTGGATCGAGAAGTTGATCGAGTTCAGGGCCACCTTGCCGCCCGGGTAGGTCTTGGTGACGCTGCTGAACGCGATTGCGACCGCCATGCCGCTGCCAGGGTAGACCCGGCGACTCCGCCCGATCGCGAAGGCACCGATCCTCCGGCCGGAAGGCGGCCGTCCCGCAAGTTCGTAAAAGGGTTGCCGCGCGAGTCGGCGCGCGCTTAGGCTAGGCGCTCCTTTCGGCACGGCGGGGGATAGAAACAGGGGGTGAAGGACGCGCCCGGGCGCTTTTCGCGGGGCGCGCGCACATGAACATCGATTTGACGGGCGTCCTCCGGAAGGCGGCGCGGGATTTCCTGTTCGCCGCCAGCCGGCTCGTGCAGCGAGCCCGGACGACGCTGTTGGTGGCGGCCGTGATCACGCTGCTGGAGGTGCTGTCGCAGACACCGCTGGCGGTCGCTCCGGCCAGCCGCGGGCTGGTCTATGTCGTCGTCGTGGCCATGGCGGCCGCCGTCGACGGCCTGCGCGCCGCGCTTGTCGCCAGCCTGATCGCGGTCGCCTATGCCGCGTACGCCCCATACCTGGTCGGCGAACGCGGGGACCCCCGCGACCTCTTCGTCCTGGTCTTCTCGACCGTCGTCGTCGGCATCGTGGTCGGCGGCCTCCATGACCGGATCGTCGCGCAGCGCACGCAGCTCAGCGAGGAGAAGGAGCGGTTGCAGAAGACCGTGGCCGCCCAGGCCGAGTTTATGAACGACGCGGCCCACGAGCTGAGGACTCCGATAACCGTCGTCCACGGCTACCTGTCGATGCTGCGCGACGGCAGCTTCGGACCCTCGCCGCCCCGCTGGAACGCGATCATCGAGGTCGCGCTGCGGAAGTCGGAGGAGCTCGCGCACCTGGTCGAACAGCTGCTGCTGTCGGCACGTCTGGAGGCGCGCGCGGTGGAGCCGTCGCGGATCGCCCTCGACGTTCGCGACGCCGTCCGCGAGGCGGTTGAGCGAGCCGATCCCCGTGCCACGCTGCTCGGGGCCGACCTGAGCTACCAGGTTCCATCGCGCCCGGTGACCGTGGCGGCGGACCCCGAGCACGTCGCGACCATCCTCGACAACCTGATCAACAACGCCCTCAGCTACAGCGATCAGACCCCGCGCGTGCGCGTCATCGTCGTCGACGAGGGCGATGCCAAGGTGCTCGTCGAGGACCGCGGGCGCGGGATCCCGGACGATATGCGCGAGCGCATCTTCGATCGCTTCTTTCGGGTGCTGGAACCGAACCGGCCGGCGTCGCCAGGGGCGGGCCTTGGACTGTCGATAAGCCGCGACCTGGCGGCGCGCCAGGGCGGAAGCCTGAGCCTGCTCCGCTCGGAGCCCGGCGCCGGGAGCGTCTTCGTGCTCAGGCTGCTCCACCAACCACCGCAGGGCGCCGGGCGGCCTGCACGCCCGAGCACAAGCCCCTCTGGATCACCGTCCCAGGTCTGACCCGGCTCGGCGGCAGCGCCGGCCGCGCCTCCGTCGCTACACTGGTACATACGTATGACAGAGGGACTGGGGGGCGGAGTCCTTCTCGCTGCTGACGAGCAGCTGAGCGCGCGCGAGACCATCGTGCGCGCGGCCGCCGAATCGCTGCTCGAGAACGGGTACGCGGGCACCTCGGTCCGCGCGATCGCGTCCCGCGCAGGGGTCGCCATCGGCAACCTGCAGTATTACTTTCCGACCAAGTCCGAGCTGCTCGTCGAAGCCTGGCGCTACCTGACGGCCCGATCGGTGGAGGAGCTGCGGCGCGCCCTCAACCAGCTGACCGATCCGCTGGAAATGCTGCAGGTGGGCGCGGAGACGATCTGGAACTCGCTCCGCCAGCTGGGCGACGTCCAGCTTGCCGCCTTCGACCTCCTCGTGCAGGCCCCCAAGCACGAGCGGCTCCAGGCCTATCTTCCGGAGCTCTTCACCCGCTACCGGGAGGTCATCCAGGAGCAGCTCGACCGGCTCGAGCGCGACGGCCGAGTGCGCTTCAAGGTCGAGCGCGAGGTGCTGGTCCCGCTCGTCCTCAACACCGTTCTCGGGTTCGGCCTCTATTACGTCGTGACGCGCGACGACGAGTCCTGCCTGCGCGCGCTCTCCGCCTTTCAGCAGATCGCGCCGACGCTTGTGGAACCGCTGCCGTGAAGACCCGAAGCGCCGCCCTCGAGATCGACGCGCGCGACCTGGCGACCCTTGAGTCGCTCTGGGACGGCGGCCTGGCCCGGACCTACGAGGCCTACCGGGGCGCCGCCCAGGATGCGCGCATCGCCCTCGCCGCCGCCCTGGTCGAGACCGGGACGACGCTCCAGGGCATCGGCACGCATATCGCCGCGCCGGGCGAGCTGCTGCTCGGCGACCTCTGCCTGGCCCGGGCCTCGCGGCTCCTGGCCGACGTCGGCGATCAGCGCCTGCAGGTCGGATTCGCACGCGTCGTCGAGCGGGTCACCACCGAAGCCGCCGAGGGCGGCGAGGTGACCGACGTCCGCGATCTTCTGCGCGCCGTCCTCGAGGCGCGGACTTGATCGCCAGCGGACGCCTCGGGCTGACCACGGAACGACCGACCGAGTTCATCGACATCACCGACCTGCTCGGGCACGAGATCGCGTCGGCCGGCCTCAGGCAGGGGCGAGTCCACCTCCAATCGCTGCACACCACACTCGGGATCACCGTCAACGAGAACGAGCCGCTGCTCCTGGGTGACTTCGAGAACCTGCTCGACCGCCTGGCACCCCGCGGCGGGGTCTACCTCCACGACGACTTCGACCAGAGGGTCGGAATCCCCGACGACGAGCCGGCCAACGGCCACGCCCACTGCCGGCTGCTTTTGCTGGCTCCCAGCCAGACCCTGCTCGTCGAGGACGGCCGCCTGGTGCTCGGCCGCTGGCAGTCGGTCTTCGCGGTCGAGCTGGACGGGCCCCGACGCCGCGAGATCGCCATCCAGCTGGAGGGCGACTTCACTCCGCGGCCGGCCGGCCGCCCGGAGCGCGACCTCGTCGAGCAGGAGCTGGGCCGGCAGCTGCAGATCGACCCCGAGCCGCTTCGGGAGCCCATGCGCCGGCTGGTCGAGGCCGGGGGCAAGCGCATCCGGCCGGCGCTGGTCGGGCTGACGGGCCGGCTGGGCCCGCAATACGACCCGCTGCGCAACAGCACCCTGGCCGCCGCCGTCGAGCTGATCCACTCGGCCACCCTGGTGCACGACGACTACGTGGACGAGGCGCCCCGGCGGCGAGGCCGGGCCACCGTCGCCGCCCACGAGGGACCCCGGCGCGCCATCGAGGTCGGCGACTACTACTTCGCCAAGGCCACCCGCGTGATCGCCGAGCTGGGATCGCCGGCCGTCACCTCGACCATCGCCGAGGCGATGGAGGCGATCTGCGCCTCCCAGATCGACGACGTGGCGCTGCGCGGCATGTATCCCGGCGACCACGAGTCCTACCTCAGGGTCGTGCGCGGCAAGACGGCGGCCCTGATGGCCGCCTCCTGCGTGGCCGGCGCCCAGCTTTCGGAGGCCCGGCCCGAAGTGGTCGACCGGCTGCGGCGATTCGGCGAGCTGGTCGGCGTCGCCTTTCAGATGGCGGACGACGTCGTCGACTTCAGCGGGACCTCGGGCAAGCAGGCAGGGCAGGACATCCGTGAGCGGACGCTCTCGCTGCCGCTCATCTACGCGACCGAGCAGGACAGCGTCGGGCACGAGATCCGCAACCTCCTCGAAGGTCCCCTCGAGGACGCCGACGTGGCGCGGGTCGCCGACCTGATCCGGTCGTCGGGGGCGCTCGACCGGGTCGGCAGCGAGGCCCGGGACCTCGTCGAAGCCGCCGTGCGCGAGCTGGAGCCGGTCGAGCTCGACGGCGTCCGCACGACCCTGGTCGACCTGGCCTATTCAGCTGTCGACCGAACCTCCTAGGCCAGGGCGCGGCTCGGCTGCGCTGACCTTCTTCCTGCTCGGCATCGGCAGCTTCCTGGCGCTCTACCTTCCGCAGCCCCTGCTGCCCGATCTCGACCGGCAGTTCCAGACGCCGCCCAGCGTGACCGGCCTCGTCATGACGGCCGCGCTGCTCGGCTTTGCCCTGGCCGGTCTGTTGGGCGAGGGCGACCCTCAGCGCACGCTCCGCCGGGCGATGTGGCTGACTGTGGCCGGCAGCCTGGCCGCGGCGGCCAGCCCGCACCTCCTGCTGCTGATCGCCGCCCGCTCCCTCGAGGGCGTGGGAGTCGGAATGCTGATTGCGGGCGGCCTCGCCGAGGTGCCTCGCCGCCTGCCTCCCGGCGAAGCGGCGCGGGTCAACGGGGCGCTGATCGCGGGCAGCGCGCTCGGCGGCCTGGGCGGCCGGGTGGCCGGCTACACCGGCCTCTTCCTGGGCTGGCGGGGCGCCTTCCTCGTCGGCGCCGCCGCCACCCTGGCCCTGGTCGGGCTGACGCTTCGCTGGCTGGGCGAGGGGAGCGGCCAGCGGCCGCCCGGTTACGGCTCCCCGGCCGCGGGCCGGGTTCCCGCCTCCCTCTTCGCGGCCGGGCTCTTCATCCTCTTTGTCAACGTCGGGCTTTTCGATCTCCTCCCCTACCGGCTCACCGGGCCCGGGTTCCGGCTGCCAGCGCGCATCGCCGACCTCGTCTACCTCGTCTACATCCTCGGCTCCGCCTCCGGGTTGCTGGCCGGCGCCCTGGTCGCACGCTGGGGTGCCCGCGTCGTCATCGTCGGCGTCGCCACCGCGGGCGTCGGTTCGCTGCTGCTGATGCTGACCGACCAGCTGGCCTTCGCGGTGGTCGGAGCCGCGGGCACGATCGCCGCGACCACCGGCCTGCATGCCGCCCACAGCGGCTGGGCGGCCCGCTTCGGTCGCATGGCGGTCGGCCGGTATCTGACCGCCTACTACGTCGGCGGCGCGGTGGCAGCGCCGCTCACCGCTTATACCTACCAACGCTGGGGCTGGCCGGGGGTGGTGCTCCCCCTGGCCGGAGCCTGGACGCTGGTCGGCTTACTGGCGGTCGCCCGCCAGCAGCCCGACCGTCCCCAGGGTGAGGAGCCGGATCGAGGGCTGGTGCCACCCGGCGCCACGGGCTAGCTCCATCAGCTCCTCGGGGGTGCGGTAGGAGTCGATGGTGTCGCTGAGGTAGCGATATGCACCGGGGTCCCCGCTGACCACCCTGCCGACCGCGGGGAGAGCCGTGCGCAGGTAGGCGCGGTAGAGGCTGCCGACGGGCCCCCGCCGCGGCCTCACGAACTCCAGGACCACGGCGCGGCCGCCGGGCCTGAGCACCCGCAGCATCTCCCGCAGTCCGCGCTCGGGATCGGCGAGGTTGCGCAGCCCGAAGGCGATGGTGGCGGCGTCGAAGGCGCCGTCCGGAAAGGGCAGCGCCAGCGCGTCGCCGCGCACGTACCGCGGACCCGCCCGGCCGCCGGCCGCCACCTTCAGCATCCGGGCCGAGAAATCGAGGCCGGCGACGAGGCCCGAGGGCCCCGCCAGCCGGCTCAGCTCGACCGCCAGGCGTCCCGACCCGCAGGCCACGTCGAGCGCGGACCCCTGGCTGCGGAGCCCCGTGGCTCGCGCCGCCAGCCGGCGCCAGCGAGCGTCGCTGCCGGCCGAGAGAACGGTGTTCAGGAGGTCGTAGCGATCGGCGATCCGGTCGAACATCGACTCGACCGCCGCCGCGTCACGCTCGCCCATGCCAGGCCTCGAGCAGCCGGACCTCCTTTTCCGGATCGAGGCCGGCCTGCGGCCGCGGCCGACCGGCGGAGTCGGGCGGCGGCCAACCGCCGGCACGCTCGCGCGCCCAGGCCAGCGTCTCGGCGACCGTCTGCTCAACCGGCCGGAAGCGCAAGCCTGCCGCCAGCGCGCGCCCGACCGGCATGTCGTGCAGCGTGCCCCCGCCGGGTGGGATCCAGAGCGGCAGCTCCATCCACGGCTCCACCGCCTGCTCCAGGAGGAAGTCGTCCGTGACCCAGGTGAAGGTGGCCTCGCCCGCGGCGGCCGGCAGGCAGGCCTGGAGGAGGCGGCCCAGCGGCAGCGGTTGCTCGGGCCCCGTGCAGTTGAAGGTCCCGGACAGGCCGCGCTCGGCGCAGGCCAGGATCCACTCCGCCTGGTCGCGCGCGTCGATGAACTGGACCCCGTAGTCCGGCCCCGAGGGCGCCAGCACCTCCCCACCCCTGGCCACCCGGAGCGGCCAGTAGGTGAAGCGGTTGGTGGGGTCCCAGGGGCCGGCGATCAGCCCGCTGCGGACGGTGAGAACCCGGCCGGCCCCGTACTCCTCGACGGCCGTTCTCTCGCAGGCCGCCTTCAGGGGGCCGTAGTCGCGGGCGATGTCCTCCGAGGCGGCGTCCTCAAGCTGGAGCACCGGGCAGTCCTCCCCTTTCGGGCCGTCGAGCGGGTAGACGGATCCGCTCGAGACGAAGGTGTAGTGCCCGATGCTCGCCCGCAGGCGCTCCGCGGTGGCTCGGATCTGCCGGGGCAGGTAGCCGGAAGGATCGATGCAGGCGTCCCAGGTCCGGCCGGCGAGGGCCGAGAGGTCGCCGTCGCGGTCGCCGTGCAGGTGCTCGAGGTCGGGGAACAGGCCGGGTCCGGAGCGGCCGCGGTTGAGGACAGTTACCCGGTGTCCGCGCGCGACCGCCGCCTCGACCAGGTGGCGGCCGAGGAAGACGGTGCCGCCAAGGATGAGGACCCTCAGACCCTCTCCCAGACCGAGGCGATGCCCTGGCCGACGCCGATGCACATGGTCGCCACCCCGTAGCGGGCCTCCCGGATCTCGAGCTCGCGAACCAGGGTCCCCACCAACCTGGAGCCCGAGGAGCCGAGCGGGTGGCCGAGAGCGATCGCTCCGCCATTGACATTGACGCGCTCGGGATCCACGCCGAGAAGCCTGACGCAGGCCACCGACTGCGCGGCAAAGGCCTCGTTGATCTCCCAGACCTCGATGTCGTCCACCTGGAGGCCCGCCCGCTCCAGGGCGCGGGCGCTGGCGGGGACCGGACCGATGCCCATGTAGCTCGGGTGCACGCCGGCCGCGGCGGCGGCGACCAGGCGGGCCAGCGGCCTCACCCCGCGCCGGCGCGCCTCGCCGGACGACATCAGGACCAGGGCCGAGGCGCCGTCGTTGAGAGGGGAGGCGTTGCCCGCGGTCACCGTGCCCTCCTTCTCGAAGACCGGCTTCAGCCTGGCCAGCGTCTCCATCGAGCTGTCTGGCCGCGGCCCCTCGTCGTCGCGGAGCTCGACCGGGTCGCCCTTGCGCTGGGGGACGGCGACGGGAACGATCTCGGCCGCAAACCGGCCGTCGCGCTGCGCCCGGACCGCGTTCTGGTGGGAGCGGGCGGCAAATTCGTCCTGCTCCTCGCGGCCGATCTCGTACTTGGCGGCGACCCGCTCGGCGGTCTCACCCATCTGCAGGGTGCCGTACATCTCGGCCATCCGCGGATTGACCAGCCGCCAGCCCAGCGACGTGTCGTAGACCGTCTCCGGTCCCCGGGGAAAGGCGCCGTCGGGCTTGGCCATGACCCAGGGAGCGCGGGTCATCGACTCCACCCCGCCGGCCACCATCACCTCGGCGGCCCCGGACTGGATCTCGCGGGCGGCGGTCACGACCGCCTGCATGCCCGAGCCGCAGAGGCGGTTCACGGTCTGCCCGGGCACCTCGACCGGAAAGCCGGCCAGGAGCAGGCCCATGCGGGCCACGTTGCGGTTGTCCTCGCCGGCCTGGTTGGCGCAGCCGAACACCACATCCTCGACGTCGGCCGGGTCGACCCCGGCCCGCCTCACCACCTCGCCGATGACGGTGGCCGCGAGGTCGTCGGGGCGCATGTCCTTGAGCTGGCCGCCATAGCGGCCCATCGGGGTCCGGGCGGTGGCGACCACCACCGCATCGCGAGTCGCGGCGGCCACGGCGGCTACTCGCCCCCGAACCGCGGCGAGCGCTTCTCGAGGAAGGCGGTCACCCCCTCCCGGAAGTCGGCGCCCTGCATCTGGACCCCCTGGAGGAGGAACTCGAAGTCGAGCGCCTCCTCGAAGCTGGAGTTCATCGCGTGGTTGACCGACCGCTTGGCCGCCGCCAGCGCCATGGCCGGCCCCCTGGCCAGCCGCTCGGCCAGCTCGCGCACCGCCGGCTCGAGCTCCCCGGCCGGCACAAGGCGGTTGTAGAGGCCGAGGCGCTCGGCCTCCTCGGCGCTCAGCGGGTCGCCGGTGAAGATGAGCTCCAGCGCCCGGCCCGAGCCCAGGAAGCGCGGCAGAAACCAGGTGGCGCCGCCGTCGGCGGTGAGGCCGATCTTGACGAAGGCCTCGACCAGCCGGGCCTCGGGCGTGGCGATGCGGAGGTCGCAGGCCATCGCGATCGAAGCCCCGATCCCGGCGCAGACGCCGTTCAGCGCCGCGATGACCGGCTTCGGCATGTTCCTGAGGCCGAGAAGGATCTGCTCGTACTCGCCGCGAATCGCCTCGACGGCGCCCTCCCTGGACGCGAACTCGCGCACGTCGGCGCCCGAGCAGAACGCCTTCCCGTTGCCGGTTACCACCACGCAGCGCACCTCGGGGCTGCGCTCGGCCGTCTTGACCGCCGCCGCCAGGGCGGCGCGGAGCTCGGCGTTGACGGCGTTCATCGACTCCGGCCGGTTGAGCCGGATCCAGGCCACGCCGTTCTCGACCGCCGTCGCCACCGGTTGCGTCGCCTGCTCGGCCGTCTCGCTCATCTCGCTCACCGTCCCTTGAACTGCGCCCTTCGCTTTTCGAGGAAGGCCCGCATGCCCTCCTTCTGGTCCTCGGTCGCGAACAGGAAGTAGAAGTTCTTGCGCTCGGCGGCCAGACCCTCGTTGAGGGTGGTCTCGTACGCCTTGTTGACCGACTCCTTGGCCAGGCGCGCCGCGATCGGCGCCTTCCCGGCGATCTCCCGCGCCAGCTGCTGCGCCACCGCGATCGTGACCTCGGCCGGGACCACCCGATTGACGATGCCGACCTGGTAGGCGCGCTGCGCGGTGAGCGGGCGCCCGGTCAGGTTGACCTCCATGGCGATCGCCTTGCCGGCCGCTCGGGGCCAGCGCTGCGTGCCGCCGGCGCCGGCGATGATGCCGAGGTTGATCTCCGGCTGGCCGAACCGCGCCGAGTCGCCGGCCACGATCATGTCGCACATCAGCGCCAGCTCGCAGCCGCCGCCCAGCGCATAACCGTTGACGGCCGCGATCAGCGGCTTGCTGAAGCCGGTCACCCTCTGCCAGCGGCCGGTCTGGTCGCGCTTCACCTGCTCGACCGGCGTCCGGTCCGCCATGTCACCGATGTCGGCGCCGGCGGCAAAGACGCGGGGGCCCCCGGTGAGCACCACCGCGCGCACCGAGTCGTCGCCGTCCAGGCCGTCCAGGGCCGCCGTCAGCTCCGCCACCAGCTCGGGCGAGAGCGCGTTCAGCACCTTGGGCCGGTTGAGGGTGATGGTGGCGATGGGGGCGTCGACATCGACTTCGATGAACTCGAACGGCATGTGGGTATGATCCGGCAAGCGATGGCTTCGTTGCTCCGCGACTCCTACGGACGCGTGGCCGACGACCTCCGGATCTCGGTCACCGACCGCTGCAACTTCCGCTGCATCTACTGCATGCCGGCCGAGGGCGTGCGCTTCCTATCCCGGGAAGACATCCTCCGCTTCGAGGAGATCACCCGCCTGGCGCGGATCTTCGTCCAGCGCTACGGGGTGCGCACGATCCGGGTCACCGGCGGCGAGCCGCTGGTCCGGGTGCGGATCGAAGAGCTGATCGCGCAGCTTCGGGCGCTCCATCCCGACCTCGACCTGACCATGACGACCAACGGGGTCCTCCTCAAGCAGAAGGCGGCGGCGCTCCGCGAGGCCGGCCTCAACCGAATCAACATCTCCCTCGACACCCTTCACATCGATCGCTTCCAGGAGATCGCGCGGGCGGATGCCTTCGCCCGCGTGATGGAGGGGATCGAAGCCGCCGAGGCGGCCGGGCTCTGGCCGATCAAGCTCAACATCGTCGTCATGCGGGGCCACAACGATGACGAGGTGGTCGACTTTGCGCGCCTGGCCCGCGAGCGCGCCTACGACGTCCGGTTCATCGAGTTCATGCCGCTCGACGGCGATGGCCACTGGCGCCCCGACCTGGTCGTGCCCAGCCGGACGATCCAGGAGCGGATCGAGGACGAGTTCCCGCTCGAGCCCGTCGCCGCGGAGCGGCCGGGGCCGGCCGTGCGCTTCCGCTTCGCCGACGGAGCGCGGGGCGGGATCGGGTTCATCTCCTCGGTCAGCCAGGCCTTCTGCGACACCTGCAACCGGGTGCGCGTGACCGCCGAGGGCGGCCTTCGCACCTGCCTCTTCTCTCATCACGAGACGCCGCTGCGCGAGCTGATCCGGGCCGGAGCCTCCGACGACCACCTGGGTCGCGTGATCGAAGCCGCGATCTGGAACAAGGAGGAGGGCGGCGCGCTGGATATCCTTCGCGAGGGCTTTCAGAAGCCGGTCAAGAACATGTCGCAGATCGGAGGCTGACCTCCGACTCGAAGGAGCCGCGTTGAAGCACTTCGTCCCAGCACCCATCCTGGCCGTGGCCCTGCTCCTCAGCGGCTGCAGCCTCGGATCCTCGCCCGACGCCGGTCCGGCAGCCAGCCCGACCGCAACCGCGGTCACCCCCACTGCCACTCCGGCCGCCACGCCGGCCGCCGCCTGCAGGCTGCCGGTCGCCGGCGGCGACGCGCCCACCGACGGCAACGCCGGGCACGGGGCCAGGGGCCACGGTGGATTCGTCGCCTTCCCTGCCGGCAGCTTCTCGGCGGACACGACGAGCCTGAGCGCTTACTCGCTGGCGACCCGCACATGGGTGCCGGTGCCGCGCGCGTGGATGTCACCGGACGGCAAGTCGTACGCCTATCCCGAGTACCGCCAGGGCGGGGGCCCGGTGACGGGCATCATCCATGTGGTCGACATCGGGACCGGATCCGACCGCCCGCTCACGGTGCCCTCGTCCTCGATGCCGATCAGCTGGGAGGCGGCGGGCATCTACATCGCTCGCGTGGTGCCCAACTCGGGCGCGCCGCCGGCCGGCCTCAGCCTGCTCGACCCGCATACGGGCGCGCTCCGACAGATCGTGCCGGATGGCTCCTGGACACTGATCGCGGACGGCTTCGCCTTCTCGGCCGACCTCGACAGCACGGTGGCGCCGCCGCCGGGTCCGACCGGACCCGGCGCCGCCAACCGCATCCGGAGCCTGCGCCTCGATACCGGCGCGCAGTCCGTCGTCGGCACCTTTCCGAGCACCAACGTCCTGCTCCTGGGCGCGCAGGGCTCGACGCCGCTGCTCGGCCTGGCCGGCACCGCCGACTACACGGTGAAGCTCGGAAGCCAGGTGCTGTTCAGCGGTCCGGTCACCGGCCAGCAGCCCTCGGGGCCGGCCGTCGTGGACGGCGCCACGGTCTGGTTCTCGGGCGTGGGTTACATCTACAGATCGGTCGCCGGGGCTCCAGCCGAGCGCTTTCCGGTGCCAGGCGGTCAGCTGGCGGTGGTCGCCGGAGCGTGTCGCTAAGCTGACGTCGTGATCCGGAACGAGGGTGCGCACGCCGCCCGGGCGCTGACCGTCAGCGAGCTGGCGAGGGAGATCCAGCGGGCGCTGCGGCCGCTGACCGCCGTGCTGGTCAAGGGCGAGGTGAGCGGGCTCAAGGCCAATGCCAACGGCCACTACTCGTTCGCGATCGTCGACGGCCAGAGCAAGATGGCGGCCTTTCTCTTCGCGGGCGACGCGCGGCGGCTGCCGACCCTGCCCGAGGATGGCCAGGAGTTCATCTTCCGGGGCCGGATCGACTTCTGGCCAAAGGGCGGCCAGGTCCGGATGATCGTCGACTGGATCGAGTTCGACGACGTCGGCCGGCTCCGCGCCCAGCTCGAGCACCTGAAGGGCCGGCTGGAGCTGGAGGGCGCCTTCGCCGCCGACCGCAAGCGCCCGATCCCCTTCCTGCCCCGCCGTGTCGCGCTGATCACCTCGCCGACCGGCGCGGTCATCCACGACCTGCAGGAGACGATCTGGGAGCGCTTCCCCGACATGAGCATCGCCCTCTACCCCGCCCTCGTGCAGGGCACCGCCGCCGCCGGCTCGATCGTCACCGCACTGCGCCGCTGCAACCGCGACGGCGACGCCGACGTGGTCGTCATCGCCCGCGGGGGCGGCAGCTTCGAGGAGCTCTACGCCTTCAACACGGAGCCGGTTGCGAGGGCGATCCTGGCCTCCGCCATCCCGGTCGTCACCGCTCTCGGCCACACCTCCGACCGCACCGTCGCCGACATGGTGGCGGACGCCGAGTGCCGGACGCCGACCGAGGCGGGCGCCCGGGTGGTTCCGCCAAAGCGGGAGCTCGAGGCTGCGCTCGCGGAGCGTCGCCGCCGGCTCGACCGCACGCTCCAGTCCGGCCTGGAGCGGGAGGCGGAGCGGCTGGGAGGCCGGAGCGATCGCCTCGCCGCGGTGCTTCCGGCGCTGGTCGCCAGGCGCGCCGAGCGGCTGGAGCGCTGCCGCGCCGAGCTGGCGCGGCTGAGCCCGTCCCAGCAGCTCGAGCGGCGGTCGCAGACGCTGAGCGACACGGCGCGTCGCGTGGAGGCCGCCATCGGACGCTGCCTTCGTGAGCGGGAGGCCGAGCTCCGCCGGCGCCGGCCGTCGGAGCGGCTGTCCGAGCTGGCCGCGGTGCGCCTGCGGCGCGAGGGCGAGCGTCTCCACCAGCTCGCCGAGCGGCTGACCGCATTGAGCCACGAGCGGGTCCTGGCCCGCGGCTACAGCATCACGCTCGACGCCGCCAGCGGGCAGGTGCTACGCGACAGCTCCGAGACCGCTCCCGGTCGCGAGGTCCGCGTACGGCTGGCCCGTGGCTCCCTGGGTGCTCTCGTCCAGGAGATCGAGGGCGGCGCGGAGTGACCGATCTCAGCTACGAGCAGGCCCTGGAGCTGCTGGACAGGCGGATGCGGGCGCTGGAGGACGGATCACTGAGCCTGGAGGAGTCGTTGAAGGCATACGACGAGGCGCGCGTCTACCTGAGACTCTGCCAGGAGAAGCTGGAGGCGGCGCGCAAGCGGATCGAGGTCCGGGGCGAGGCGCCGGCCAAAACGGCGGAGCAGGCGGCAGTGGAAGCCGCCCAGGAGGACCTGCTGTGAGCCGCGCCCTCCACATCGGCGAGGACCTCCTGGCCGCCGACGGCTCCCGGCTGGGCACCGTGGACCGGCTGGTGGTGGACGAGCGCGCCCACCGCGTGACGCACGTCGTCGTGGCCGGCCGCCTGGTCCCGACGGAGCGCCTGCGGGATGCCGGCCCCGACGGCCTGGCCACCGATCTCAACGCCGCCGAGGTGGATGCGCTGCCCTCCGCCGGCGAGCTGGTCCCGCCCCCCGAGCGGTGGCGGCCGCCGGGCGGCTACACGCTCGGCAACTTCCTCGCCATCGCGGAGGCGCTGATCGGACAGTCGCCATACGTGCCGCCGGTCCACGTCGGCGCCGAGCCCGATGCCCAGCCCGTTCACGAGATCACCGAGGGCAGCCCGGTCTGGAGCGGGGACCGCCGGCTGGGCAGGGTCGAGCGGGTGCTGACCGACGACTCCGGGGAAGTGACCGGCCTGGTGGTCGATCGTGAGGGCGCGCTGGCCGGGAGCGGGCTGCTGGCGGCCTCGCGGATCATTGAGGTCGTGGGCAACAACGTCCACACCGACCTCGGCGAGCAGGAGCGGCTGCCCGACTACACGGAGGGCTGAGGCACCCGGCTCCGGTTGCGGAGCGAAGGGCAGGCGGCCGAGGTCAGACGAGCACCTCGTCGCGCCGGCGGAGTTCGCGCATGGCGGTGGCGCGTATGCCCCGAAACCCGTGCGCGAGGCCCTCCTCGATGATGTCGGCGGCGACCGGCGCCCCGTGCAGCCGCGAGATGAAAACCCAGTCCGCACCCTCGCGGTAGAGCTCGAGCGCATGGTCGATGTGGGCACTGGCGAGGACGACGGCGGCCTTGGGCGCCACCGAGCGCACGTGCCGGAGCAGGCGGAGGTTGGTGGTGCCGCGGAGCACGTCGTCGGTGATCGTCGAAACCACCAGGCGCGCCTGCGCGATGTGGGCGTGGACGAGCGTTTCCGGGTTCGAGATGTCGCCGTAGACGCAGGCCACGCCGCGGCGGCTGAGCCCGGCCATCACGTTGGGATTGAGATCGACGACCAGGATGTCGTCGACCAGGGATCTCGCCTGGCGGCGGCCGCGGCGCTCGAACTCGTGCAGGATCGAGCTGGCGTCGCGGAAGAAGCCGAGGAAGACCACGTCCTTGGCCGCGTGCTCCAGCGGGTCGGTCGAATGCTCGTGGTCGAGGTCCCGGACGCCGAGCGTGCGCATCCACCTGGCGACCCATTCCTGGACGGCGTGATTGGCGCCGATCATGTAGGTCGAGGTGACCGAGGTGATCGCAAAGACCAGGATCACGACGGTGACCGTGGCGGCCGGGACCTGGCCGCGGGCCAGGCCGAGCGAGGCGATCACGATCGAGAACTCGCTGACCTGGGCGAGGTTGATGGCGGGCAGGATGCTGGCTCGCTGGCCCAGGCGCATCGAGTAGAGGATCGGGATCACCACCGCGCGGCTCGCGACGACGAAGATCGAAGCCGCCAGCGCGACGTAGACCGAGTGGGTCCCCGGCACCGGGATCTGCATGCCCAGGCCGACGAAGAAGAGGGTGACGAAGAAGTCGCGAATGCTGGTCACCTTGGCGATGACGTCGAGGTTGTAGGGGAAGGTCGAGAGGCTGACGCCCGCGATCAGGGCGCCCATCTCGCGCGAGAGCCCGGCCACGGTGGCGCCGGCCGCGATGAAGAAGCACCACGCGAGGGCGCTGATGACGACCAGCTCGGGGACCTTGGCCACAGATCGGAAGAGGTGTGGCAGCGCATACCGGCTGGCGGTGAAGGCGAAGAGGATCAGGAGCACCCCCTTCAGGAGGGACGCGATGAGCGGGACCGGGTCGGGATCGCCGAGGTTGGGCTGCACGGCGAGCATGGCAACCGCCCAGATGTCCTGCAGCACAAGCACGCCGAGGGTGATCCGGCCGGGCAGGGTGTCGAGCTCGAACCGGTCGTAGAGGAGCTTGACCACGATCATCGTGCTGCTCATGGACAGGCACGCGGCCAGGTAGAGGAGCGAGTGGTCGTGACCGGCCGCGCGGTATCCGAGGCCGAGGAAGAAGACCAGCCCGAGCGCGATGCAGAGCGGCACCTGCAGGAGGCCGACCAGGATCACCGGCAGCCCCGCGCTGACCAGCTTCTTGAGGTCGATCTCGAGGCCGATGATGAAGAGCAGCAGGATCAGGCCGATCTCCGAGATGGTCGCGATCGCCTCGCGGTTGGCCACGATGTTGAGCCCGATCGGACCGACCACCACCCCGGTGACCAGGTAGGCCATGATCACCGGCTGGCGGAGCCGGTGGCCGAGGAGCGCGAGCAGCGCGGCCCCCACCACGCAGATGCCGATGCCGGTCAGGAGGTCCTGGATCACCGCCCGCTAGGTCTGCTGCACCGAGAGGATCTTCTGGAGAGCGGCGATCCGCTCCTCGATCGGCGGATGGGTGTCGAAGAGGTGGTTGAACCAGTGCTCGTGGTGCTGGAGCGGGTCGTCGATGTACATGGGAGCGGTCGCCGCGTTCCATTTCTTCAGCGGCTGGTCGTTCTCGGCCAGCTTCTGGAGCGCGGACAGAAGACCGGCCGGGTTGCGCGTGAGCTCGACGCCGGAGGCGTCGGCCAGCGACTCCCGCTCCCTCGAGAGCGCCAGCTCGAGGAGGGGTCCGAAGAGGTAGCCGAACGCCATGAGCAGGAGCCCGAGCACGAGGATTACGAGAGCGAAGCCTGAGTTGCGGTCGTTGCGGCCTCCTGAGAGGGCGCCGCGGAGGAGGAGGCTGCCGAGCAGGCCCGCCATCGCCACCAGCGTGCTGGCGACCAGGACCAGCCGCACGTCGTAGTTGCGGATGTGGCTGAGCTCGTGCGCGAGCACTCCCTCGAGCTCCTCACGGTTCATCATCTGGAGCAGGCCGGTGGTCGCGGTGACCGCGGCGTGCTGCGGGTCGCGGCCGGTGGCAAAGGCGTTCGGTGAGGGATCGTCGATCACGAAGACGCGCGGCTTGGGCAGCCCGGCGCCGATCGCCAGCGCCTCCACGATGTGGTGCAGCTCGGGATACCGCGCCGGGTCCGCCTCCTGCGCGCCGGAGACCGCGAGCACGGTCGAATCGCCGAACCGGTAGCTGTAGGCGGCCCCGGCAAGCGCCAGGAGAGCCAGCAGCACCGCGCCCGCGATCGCTCCCGCCAGGGAGCGCGTGAGCAGGCCGGCCAGAAAGCCGATCACGAGCCAGGCCAGCATGAAGATGGCCATCACCACCAGGCTCATGCGCTTGTTGTGGCTGATCTGGTGCAGCATGGCGGCGGTAGCCTACCTCGCGGCCGGGCGCTCCGCTCCCGTCAAGGCGAGATTCGGGGGTCCTTGGTGAGCGAGGCCCGCGCCGTGAGCGCCGCCCACCGGGCCCAGATCGAGGCCCAGACCAGGCCGTTGGCGAAGGCCGGCATGTCCTCGGCGTAGTGCTTGTGGTGGAACGTCCACATCGCGCTGTGGAACTCGTAGAGCATGCGCTTGGTCGACTGCCTGGTCGACTGGCCCTTCAGATGAACGGCGCTGGCGGCGGGGACGTAGTAGACTTTCCAGCCCCCCATCCTCAGGCGAAAGCAGAGGTCCAGATCCTCGCCGTACATGAAGTAGTCGGGGTCGAAGAAGCCGACCCGGTCGATCGCGGCCCGCCGCAGCATCAGGCAGGCGCCGGTTCCGGCATCGATCTCGTGGGTCTGCTCGGTCGAGAGGTGACCCATGTTGTAGCGATTGAAGCGAGCGCTCCTCGGAAACACGCGGCTCAAGCCCGACAGCCGGTAGAAGGCCGTGGAGGGGCTCGGGAAGCCGCGGCGGCCGGCGAGGTCCAGGGCGCCGTCCGGCCGCAGGATCCTGGGTCCCGCCGCCCCGACGTCGGGGCGCACGAGCAGGAAGTCGGCCAGCCGCCCGACGCAGTTCGGGCCCACGGTCACGTCCGGGTTGAGAAGGAGGACGAAGCGCCCCTGGCACTCCTGGAGGCCGGCGTTGTTGGCGCGGCCGTAGCCGATGTTCCTGGGCTGCCGGATCAGCTTCACGTCGGGGAACCGCTCGGCCACCGCATCCGCCGAGCCGTCGGAGGAGGCGTTGTCCACGACCACCGCCTCGACGGGCACGTCGCTGCTCGTGAAGAAGGCCTGCAGGCAGTCGAGGAGCAGGTCCTTGACGTTGTAGCTCACGACCAGGGCTGAGACGAGCGGCTTGGGCGAGGCGGCCATGCGACGTTCAGGATAGAGGGCAGGAGCCGCCGGGCCGCGCCTCCTACAATCCAGGGCAGATGAGTTCCAGGCTCGGGCGGATCACCCAGAGCCGGCTCGTCCGCCAGAACCTCGTTCTCTTCATCGGCGGCATGGTCGCCGGCTTCGGTGGCTTCGTGTACCACGCGGTGGCCGGCCGTCTGCTCGCCCCCGCGCTCTACGGCGAGGTGGCGGCGCTGGTCGCCGTGTACGCGGTCGGCGGCGCCGGCAACCTGATCCTGATCCTCGTGCTGGCCCGCTACGCGGCCCAGCTGCAGACGACGGGGCGCATCGCCGGCCTTCGCTACCTGGCGCTCCGCTCGAGCGTGGTCCTGCTCGTCCCCACCGCGGCCTGGCTGCTCCTGACGCTGCTGCTGGCCATCCCGGGAGCTGCGTTCCTCAACCTCAACTCCCCGGTGCCGGTGCTCTTCGTGGGATTGGCGGTCGCCGTCTTCTGGTACGCGGCCGTCCCTCGCGGCATCCTCCAGGGGACCCAGCGATTCACAGCCCTATCCATCAACCTCTCGCTGGAGCTGATCGTGAGGATGGCGCTCCTCATCGCGCTGCTCGAGCTCGGATGGTCGGTCAACGGGTCGATGATCGCGATCCTGGCCGGCATCCTCTTCGCCTACCTGCTCGGCATGTGGACGCTGCGAGACGTGATCGCGGCGCCCGGGCACCGCGAATCGCTCCGCTCCATGAGCGGGTTCGCCGTGACCGCGACCATCGGCACGGTCGGCGTTCTGCTGCTCTACAACCTGGACGTGATCCTGGCCAAGCACTACCTGAGCCCGCACGACGCCGGTCTCTACGGCGGCCTCAACAAGATCGGGACCATCGTCTACTTCGGGACGCTCTCGATCAGCCAGGTGCTCTTCCCGCGCGTCGTGGAGGCGGTCCACACGAACAACCATCCGGGCCGCCTGCTGCTGCTCTCGGCAGGCCTCATGTGCCTGCTCGGCGGGTGCGCGCTGCTGGTCTTCGGCGTGGTGCCCACCCTGGTCGTCACGCTCACCTTCGCCAACCGGTTCACGGCGGCTGCGCCCTTTGTCTTCAGGATCGGCGTCGACGGCCTCGGCATCAGCCTTATCAACCTGCTTGTGCAGTTCCTGATGGCGGTGCACGACCGGGTCTTCATCCCCATCCTGGGCGCCGGCGTGCTGCTGCTGGCGGTGCTCGTGGCGGTCTTCCACGGCGGCCTGGAAGCGGTGGTCAACGACGTGGTCCTGGCCATCCTGGCCCTGCTGGCGGCGCTCGCCCTCCGTGTCCTCGTGCTGGCCCGCCGGCTCCGGCCGGAGATGGTCGAGGATGTCGCCGCCGCGGTCGAGGGAGCCCGCGCCGAGAGCGTCTGAAGGCGGATGAAACCAAGAGTCCCGCCGGCCTTCCGGCCCGCGGGACTCTTAAAGAATGCTCGGCAACGACCTACTCTCCCACCGCGTTACCGCGGCAGTACCATCGGCGCTGGAGGGCTTAACTTCCGTGTTCGGAATGGGAACGGGTGTTTCCCCTCCGCAATAGTCACCGAACGCAAGCGATTATACCCGGCCGGCCGGCCCGGCCTTACGCGCTAGCGCGAGCGGCGGCGGCGCGCGCGCAGGGACTTCATCTTGCGGGCCTCTGACGGAGGGATGTAGTGGGTCCGGCGCCGCATCTCGCGCACCAGCCCCTGCTCCTGGACCTTCCTTCGGAATTCGCGCAGAGCCTGCTCGAACTCCTCCGGATCCCTGACGACAACCTTCAAGCGGAGATCACTTCCTTGATGTGTTGATTGCGCGCCTCGGCCACGGCTCGGGAGCGCGACTGCGAAGCATACGCTGATTGGATGCCCGAGGCTCCCCGGATACGCACGCGCCACGCCGAGCTGAGCCAGGAGCAGGTGGCCGAGGCCCTCCCCGGTACGGGCGAGTTGATGGCCTCGGTCAGCCACTGCTTCGCCATGAGCTGGCACGCCGCGCATGGCGGCAACTGGGATCTCGGCGCCTACTACCTTCGCCGGACCCGCAGCCTGCTCCGGGGCCTGGCCGTCGTTCGCCCCAAGTACGCGGCGCAGGTCGCCGAGTTTGACGCCGCCAACCTCGAGGTGACATACGCGGCCATCCTGGCGCGCGACCTGGCCGCCTTCGACGCCGCCTACTCGGCGGCCGCGGAGCGCGCCAACGCCTACCACGTCGACACCGGTCACCCGTACATCCGCTGGCGACTTCCGAGCCGGCCGCCCGAGCCGGGGCTCGACCTCGAAGGGTGAGCCGGCGCCGGGCCGGGCTGCCTGGCGACGGCGGCCACGAGGTCATATCGACGGCATCCTGCCTGTACAATCCCGGCCACCGAAAGTAGCCTGGCGAGGCCGCGGAGAACGTGCTTGCCTCGGCGCCCGGCGGCCCTTAATGTTCCGCTTCGGCCCCGAGGGATGCGCGCGAGGGAGCCGGGAAGCCGCAAGGCTTCCTGGAGCCCGAGATGCGGTCCGTCGGGGTCACTTTTTTGCATCTTCAATCGGTCATAGGAGGACTCGAATTGGGCAAGAACAAGAAGGCGCCGCAGAAGTCCCTCAAGGAGAAGCGCGCCGAGAAGAACGCCAAGGCCGCCGACCGGGCACCGAAGCAGGCGGTCTCCAAGACCGCGCGGGCCAGCGGCGCCGGGCGCTAGCCGCCTGCCGGCTCGCGGCGTCCGGTCGGCTCCGGGCGCCGCGGCCTTGACCGGTCACCCGCAGGGTCTTCCACGCGGTCTTCCGCGCCCCCTCTTCGTACCGCTCGCCGTCCTCTTCTCGCTTCTCTGGGCCTCCGCCTTCATCGCCGTCAAGGTCGGTCTTGGCGACTCCCCTCCCCTCTTCCTGATGGGCTTTCGCTTCCTGGCCGCCGGAGCGGTGCTCGCTCTTCTCGCCATTGCGCTCCGCCGGCCGCTTCCGAGCAGCCTCCGGGAGTGGTCGCAGCTGGCGATCCTCGGCCTTCTCAACTACGCCCTCTACCTGGGCATCTCGGCCATCGCCCTCCGCCACGTATCGGGCGGGATGGGGGCCGTCCTGGCCAGCACCAACCCGCTCCTGGTCGCGGTCGCCGGCGCCTGGCTCCTGCGCGAGCGCATGGGAGCGCTGCGCGTGGCCGGCTTCGCGGTCGCCTTCGCCTCCGTCGCCCTCGTCATGTGGTCACGCACCAGCTCCCGCGATCAGCCCGCCTCGATGGCTCTGATCCTGTTCGCCAACCTGTTCCTGACCGGCGGCACCATCCTCTTCAAGCGCTGGCAGCCCGGCCGGGATGTGCTCGTCGTCAACGGCGTCCAGCTGCTGACCGCGGCCGCCGCCCTGCTCCTGCCGAGCCTGCTCCTGGAGCCCGACGCCGGTGTCCGCTGGAGCGGCGAGTTCCTGGCCGCCGTCGCCTACCTTGTCGTCGCCGTCTCCCTGGGGGCGATGACGATCTGGTTCCTCATGCTGCGCACCGCCGACGCCAGCGCCGCCAGCGCCTGGTTCTTTCTGAACCCGATCTTCGGCCTCGTGCTCGGCGCCGTGCTGCTCGGCGAGCCCGCGCACCCGCTCGACCTGGCGGGAGGGCTCGGGGTGGGCCTGGGGATCTTCCTGGTGCAGCGGGGCTGACGGCTCAGCCGCCGCCGCGGCCCTCGCCCGCGGCAAAGCGCCGCGCGCCCTCGACGCCTTCGCCCGCCGCCAGGGTCTCCACGCCGCGTCGGTGCTCGCCGGCCAGCGCCTCCGGCTCTGGCCGGCCCCAGTGCTCCAGCATCGAGAGCCGGTCACCGCGCATCGCCACCTGTGGGAACCGGGCGATCTGCTCGGCCAGGGCCACCGCCTCGACCAGCGCGGCTCCCGGGCGGACCACCCGGTTGACCAGTCCGAAGCGCTCTGCCTCATCGGCGTGCACGGGGCGGCCGGTGAGGATCATGTCCATGGCCAGGCCCTGGCCGGCGATCCGAGCCAGCCGCACGGTGCCGCCGTCGACCAGAGGCACCCCGAAGCGGCGGTTGAAGACCCCGAGGACGGCATCCCGAGCCGCCAGCCGAAGGTCGCACCAGAGCGCCAGCTCGAGGCCGCCGGCCACGCAGTAGCCCTCGATGGCCGCGAGCACGGGTTTGCCCAGCCGCATCCGGGTCGGCCCCATCGGGCCATGCGTCGCATCGGCCACCTCGGGACCGGCGCCGGCCGCGATCGCCTTCAGGTCGGCGCCGGCGCAGAAGTTGCCGCCGGCCCCGGTCAGCACCGCCACCGACTGGTCCTCGGCCGCGTCGAACGCCGCGAACGCCTCCTCCAGGCGGCGAGCGGTCTCGCCGTCGACGGCGTTGCGGCGCTCCGGCCGGTCGATCGTCACCACCAGAACGCTTCCCGAGACCCCGGTCCTGACCATCTGCCCGGCGAAGGTTAGACGTCCTGGAGGGCGGCCGTCACCTCGCGCGGGTGGATTCGAAGCAGCCCGGCGTCGGGACCGGGAGCAAACGGGTCACCGCTGGTGCCTGCCCAGAGCACCCGGTGCCGGCGGCGGGCGGGCGGACCCCAGAGGTCGGGAGAGGTGGGTCCGAAGAGGACGACCGACGGCGTCCCGAGCGCCGTGGCCAGGTGTGCGATGCCGGTGTCGCCGCAGGCCACGCGCGCGGCCGCGCCCACCGCGGCCGCCATCTCGACGAGGTCCATGGCGACCAGGACGCGGTCGGGCGGCAGGCCCGCCCGCTCCGCCACCTCGCGGGCCAGGTCCTCCTCGCCCGGGCCGCCGGTGACCGCCACCGGACGGTCCCGCGCCAGCTCCGCGCGGACCACCTGCGCCCAGCGCTCGGCCGGCCACCGGCGGGCTCCGAAGGCGGCCCCCGGGTGGACCAGGGAAGCGCCCCGGGCCGGCGCCGGCGGCTCGCCGGGCGGCGCCGAGATCTCCAGCCGGCGCGGGTCGGCGGGAATGCCGGACTCGACCAGCAGCCGGCACCAGCGCCTCACCTCGTGCTCGTCCGGGCGCCATCCCGGCGACCCCTCGGACTCGGGCACCTCCTGGTTGCGGAACCAGATCGTCTGCCCGGGCCGCGCCTCCAGCAGGCGGCGGTGGGACTGCGGCCCGCGGCCATGCAGGTTGACCGCGATCTCCGGCCTCCGCACCGCCAGCCGGTCCAGCGGCCGCGTATCCAGCACCTCGTCGACCAGCCCGCAGCCCACGGCCAGCGGGGCCAGCGGTGCCGGTGCCGCCAGCACCAGCCACTGGCCGGGGAACTCGGCCCTCAGCGCCCGCAGCGCGGGGACCGCCGTCAGCAGGTCGCCGAGCCCGAGAGCACGCAGCACCAGCACCATCGGACTAGGGCCAGGAAGGCTCGGTCGACGGCGTCACAACCAGCTCCCGCACCTCGCACCCCGGCGGCTGCCGGAGCGCGAAGAGGACGGCCGCCGCCACCTCGCGGGGGTCGTTGAGCTGAGCGTCTGGGCCAGGCCGGTACTGCTCGTCGCGGCCGTCGAAGAAGGCCGTCCGCATGCCGCCCGGGACCAGCATGGTGACGGCGACCCGGCCCGCCATCTCGAGCTGCAGCGCGCGCGTGAAGCCGACCACCGCGAACTTGGAGGCGCAGTAGGCGGTGGCGTCCGAGAGCGCTCGCAGCCCCAGCGTTGAGGCGACCGTGACCACGCTGCCGCGGTTGCGCTCGAGGTGGGGCAGCGCCGCCCGCACCACTGCCGCCGTGCCCAGAAGGTTGACCTGGACCACCTTCTCCCAACGCTCGGGCGGGATGTCCTGCAGCTTGCCGCAGGCGTCGGTGCCGGCGGCGGTGACGACCGCCCGCAGGTCGGGGTGGCGACCGGCGACCCGTCCCACCGCCGCCTCGGCGGCGCGGCCGTCGGCCAGGTCGACGATTTCGTGCTCCACCTCGTATCCAGGCCTGGCCAAGTCGAGCACCACCGGCCGGCCCCCGGCCTCGGCGACGGCCATGGTCACGGCTGCTCCCAGCCCGGAGGAGCCGCCGGTCACGATCACGGTTCCCATCTCATCCGGCACGGCGGTTCACCTCCTCCAGCAGACGCGTGGTCGACCGGCCCTCCAGGTAGGGCAGCAGCATCACCTCTCCTCCCCATGACCGCAGCAGCGCTGCCTCGGGCAGGTCGGCGACGGCGTAGTCGCCGCCCTTGGCGAAGATGTCGGGCCGCAGGCGCGAGAGGACGGCCTCCGGGGTCGGCTCGTCAAAGATCACGACGGCGTCGACGCATTCCAGCGCGGCCAGGACGGCGGCCCGATCCTCCTCGGCGACGACCGGCCGCCCGGGGCCCTTGAGCCGCCGCGCCGAGGCGTCGGAGTTGAGGCAGACGACCAGGCACTCGCCCAGCCGCCGGGCCGCCTGCAAGCTGGCCACGTGCCCCGCGTGCAGGAGGTCGAAGCACCCGCCGGTGGCGACCACGCGGCCGCCCCGGGCCCGGACCGACTCGATGCTGAGCAGGGCGCGGTCCATGTCGCCCGGCACCGCGGCCTGGAGCGCCGCCGCCCGGCCGAGGCGGGCACCGGCGGCGCCACCGTCGGCGGCAAACCGGGACGCCGAGGCCACCGCCCGGGTGACCGCCTCCGGCAGCGTCGCGCCGGATCCGAGCAGGCCGGCCGCCGTCGCGGCAAAGCGATCGCCGGCGCCGCAGGGGTCGAGCACCGTCAGCCGGGGCGCCGGCGCCGCCGTCGGCGGGCCGTCGCCCATCACCAGGAGCGCGCCGTCGGCTCCGAGCGTGATCGCCACCGCCTCCACATGCCACTCACGGAGCAGTTCCCGGGCGCGGGCTGCCACCGCCCCCTCGGCCATCCCCACGGCGCCCGCCTCAGAGCGGTTGGGAGTGACCAGGCGGGCACCCGCGATCGGGGCCGAGCCATGGGGGTGCGGGTCCCAGACCACCGGCACCTGGTGCGCCAGCTCGGCCAGCCCCGCCCGCAGAACAGGTTCCGAGGCCACGCCCCAGCCGTAGTCCGAGACCAGGATCGAAGCGCCGGTCGCCAGGGCTCGCCGCGCCTCTTCGGAAGGCGGCCGGATGGTGGCTGGACGGCGTCCACCGCGGTCGATCCGGAGCAGCGTCCGGCCGTTGCCTTGCACCCTCACCTTTTCCGGCGTCGGGCTTTCCAACCCCAGGTCGACCAGGTCCACACCGAGCTGGTCGAGCAGGGAGCGGAGCTCCTGGCCGGCGGCGTCGCGCCCGATCGCGGTCACCAGCGTCACCTGCCTTCCGTCGGCGGCCGCCAGGGCCGCCGCCAGCGCCGCGCCGCCGGGGCGGGGCGTTCCCTGCGGGTCGTCGACCACCGGTACCGGCGCATCCGGCGCCAACCGGCTCACCGGGCCCTCGAGGTCCCGATCCAGGAGGGCGTCGCCGACCACCACCAGCCGATTCATCCGGCATCCTCCACCACCCGGGGCTGAGCCGGGGCGCTCTCGACCTCCTCGGCGAGCGCAGCGTCGAAGGCGGCGCAGACCAGGTGCACGGCGACCAGGTGCACCTCCTGGACGACGGCGCCCGTGCCCTCGATCGATACCGACTCGTCGCTGAGCTCCCGGAGCGGGTTGGGCGCCGGCCCGGTCAGCGCGAAGGTTCGAAGGCCGCATCGGTGGCCGGCGCGCGCGGCGGCCAGCAGGTTGGGGCTGCCACCCGACGTGCTCAGCAGGATCAGCATGTCACCCGCCCGCCCGTGGGCCTCGACCTGCCGGGCGAAGACCTCCTCGAAGCCGTAGTCGTTGGCGATCGCCGTGGTCGCCGAGGTGTCGGCGTGCAGGGCGATCGCCGAGTAGGCAGGCCGCTCATCGCGGTAGCGCCCGACCAGCTCCGCCGTCAGGTGCTGGGCCTGGGCGGCGCTCCCGCCGTTGCCGGCGGCGAGCAGGCGGCCACCTCTGGCCAGGTGGAAGGCCAGGGCCCGGCCCCATTCCTCCAGGCGCCTGGCCTCGCGGTCTAGGGCGAGGAGCGCGCGCAGGTGGGCGACCAGGTGGGTCGAGGAGGCGAGCTGGTGGCTCACCGGCGCGCCTCCAGCCGGACCGGCCGCCTCGCGATCAGCTCGGCGTAGGTCTGCTCGGTGGCCGCCGCCACGCTCGCCCAGCCATACCGCCGGGCGGAGCGCTCGGCGCCCGCCTCCCCCATCCGCCGCCGGAGGCCGGGCCGCGAAAGCAGGTACTCGATCCGGTCGGCGAGCTTGCGGGGGGCCCTGGGCGGAACGTGCAGACCGGTCACGCCGTCGACCACGGTGTCGACCTGGCCGCCAACCGCGGATGCGATCACCGGCACGCCGCAGGCCATCGCCTCCACGGCGACCATCCCGAAGGGCTCGTACCAGGGCACCGAGACGACCAGGTCCGCCGACCGCATCAGCTTTGGCACCTCGCTTCGCTCCAGACCGCCGAGCAGGCGCACGCGGCCGCCCGCGCCAAGCTCTTCGATGTGGCCGGCCAGGCGCCGCGCGTCGGGATCGGAGCTCAACCTGGACGGCGCCGGCCCGCCTGCGATCAGCAGCTCGCACCCGGGGATGCGGGCGACCGCGGAGATCACGTTGCCGATGCCCTTGCGCTCGACCAGGCGGCTCACAACCACCACCCGGCTCATGCCCTCGCGCCTCGGCGTCGCCTCTCCGTTCGGGCTGAAGAGGGTGAGGTCGACGCCGCAGGGGATGATCTCCACGCGCCGGCGGTCGGCTCCCATCCGGACCAGCTCGAAGAGCTCGTCGCTGCAGGTGGCGAGGACGCGGTCGACCTCCTGCAGGATCAGCCTCTCGGTCGGGATCCGCTCCGGGGGGCTGGTGTCCTTCTCGCCCTGGTGCCGGCGCTTGACCACGCCCAGCATGTGGAAGGTCTGGACGATCGGGACCTCCAGCTGCCGCGTGGCGCTCAGCGCCGCCAGGCCCGACATCCAGTGGTGCGCGTGCACCAGCTCGGGCGGGTCCAGCTCCCAGGCCCGCCGTAGACGGCGCGCGAACTGACGCATGAAGGGCAGCAGGTCGTCGCGGAAGACGGGCCGGGGAGGCCCCGCGTCCACGTGCTCGACGGCCACTCCCGGCGCCATCTCGAGCCGGCCCGGGAGCCCCGGATCGTCGCGGCGCGTGTAGACGGTGACCGAGGCGCCCCGCGCCGACAGCGACCGCGAGAGATCGGCGACGAAGACGTTCTGGCCGCCCGCGTCGCGGCTCGATCCGGGCAGCGCGGCCAGCGGACTGGCGTGTTCGGACACCATGGCCACCTTCACGCCGCCACCGCCTCCCTGAAGATGCCGTCCCAGTCGTCGAGGAAGCGCCGCAGCCCATATCGCTCCAGCGCAAAGGCGCGCGCCGCCTCGCCCATCCGGCGCGCCGCCGGCGGGTCTTCGCGTAGCCACGCGAGCGCGTCCACCAGGTCGCCTATCCGGTTGGACACGACGCCCGCCGCCGGCGGGACGGCGCGCGGGACCTCGGTGGTGGCGAGCGCGACGACCGGCATCCCGAGGTGCATGGCCTCCAGCAGCGAGAGCCCGAGCGAGGTCCACCGGTATGGATGCAGGTAGGCCCGCCGCAGCGCGATCTCGTCGTGGAGCCGGGCCTGCGGAAGGTTGTTGGGCGTTCGCATGCCGAAGAGGTCGACGGGCAGGACGCCGCCGAGCTCGGGAAGGATGTCGGCGCCCACCACGCGCGCCCGCCGCTGCGGCTCGTTGATCACGGCCGCCGCCCGGTCCAGCTCGCCTGTGTAGCGGTGGCCAGGGTCGACGACCCCGTGCTCGACGACCCGGCTCGGCGTGCCATCCGAGTCCCAGAGGAGCGCGTTGAAGTGGGTGCAGTGGACGAGGAGCAGGTCCTCGCGACCGGCGGCCGGGTGGCGCATCTCGTTGATCCGGCCCTGGGGCGCGTTGTGCTCGAGGTAGACGGCCGGCAGGTCCCGTCCCGGACGCCGGCCCAGCCAGGACTCCGCCAGTCCGTGAAGCTCATGCGGCCGCTGCATGAGCACCAGGTCGACGTCGGCAGAGCGCGCTTGCTCGGGGGTCACCTCGACGACCGAGTCCGGCCAGTCGTAGGTTTCCGCCCGGCCCCGCCCGTCGGGCCCCCGATCGGGCAGAACGGGGATCAGGTAGCGGTGGCCACCCTGGACGAGCGAGGTCGTATAGGCGCCGTGGACGTGCCAGAGGAAGATGTTCATCCCACCTCCAGCGGCCTGGCCGGCGCCGGGGCCAGGGCTTCCACGGCGGCCACCACCTCCTCCGGGGTCACACTGTCGAGGCACGGATGGCCGGCCACCGGGCAGACCCGGGCACGGCTTCCGGCGCAGGCCGCATCCTGGTCACCGAGCAGCATCTGGGGCACCCGCCATGGGCGCCAGCGCGCGGCCGGGACGACCGGAGCGAAGAGAGAGACCACCGGCGTGCCGACTGCCGCCGCCAGGTGCGCGGGCCCAGTGTTGCCGCAGACGAGCGCTCCCGCCCCCGCCAGCACGGCCGCCAGCTGCTCAAAGCCGAGGCGGCCGCCCAGGTCGAGGCCATGCGAGCCGGCCACCCGCGCGGTGAGCTCGACCTCGTCCGGCGCCCCGGTCACGACCACCTGGCGCCCGCTGCCGGCCAGCCTTCTCACGAGCTCGGCGTGGCGGGCGGGCGCCCAGGCCCGGGACGGCACCGATGCGCCGGGATGGACCACGACGTAGTCGCCGAGCCCGGCGACCTCGGGCGGCGGGGCCGCCGTCAGCCGAACCGCGAGCCGGCCGTCGTCACCCTCGGGCAGCGGGTACCCGGCGGCCGCGGCCAGGGAGAGAGCGCGCTCCACCTCGTGTACGTCCCCCTCCGCAGACCGGTGGCGGACGTCCAGCAGCGACCCCGGATAGTCGTCGCTGATCGCCGAGATGCGCGCGATTCCGGCCGACCGGAGCAGGAGGGCGAGCGGCAGCGGGCTCTGGTGGTAGGAGGTGAAGATGACCGCCTCGTCGGCGCCGGCCGCGGCCAGTCCGGCGACCAGCGCGGGCACCCAGCCGGGCTCGACCGGCTCCGGCTCGGGGTCGATCCAGGGCAGCGAGGCCACCACCACGCCGTCCACCCCCGGCAGCAGCCGGGCCGCGGCCTGCCCGCGCGGGCCGCAGAACAGCGTGACGCGGGCCTGGGCGGCGATGGCGCGGATCGCCGGTCCCATCAGCAGAACGTCGCCCAGGCTGTCCGAGCGCACGGCCAGCACGTGTCTCACGCCACCCTCCCCGGCTCGACCGGCAGCGAGCCGCCGGGGCCGAGCAGCCGGCTCACGGCAGCCACCAGGTCCGCGGCCACCTCGGGCGCGGCCGCGATCTCCTCCGGCCGGGTCGCTTCGGTGGGCACCAGGATCGCGCGCGCCCCCGCCGCCCGGGCCGCCTCCACGTCGCTGCCGATGTCGCCGATCACGGCGCAGCGGCGAGCAGGCACGCCGAGCCGGCCCGCGGCCTGGCGGATGAGGCCGGGCCGAGGCTTGCGGCAGGCGCACGCCGCTTCCGGACCGTGCGGGCACACCGCCCAGGCGTCAAGGGGGCCCAGCAGATCGTCGATCCGGCGGTTGACGGCCGCCACCTGCGCCTCCGAAAGCAGGCCGCGGGCGACGCCGCTCTGGTTGGACACGACCCCGACCCGGATGCCTTCCCGGCGAAGCCGCGCAACGGCCTCGGAGGCGCCCGGCCGGAGCCGGACGCGGCCCGGGTCACCGTTGTGGGGCACGTCCTCGACCAGCGTCCCGTCGCGGTCGAAAAGGACCGCCGCCGGCGGTGCGGCCAGCCGGCTTGCCCGCCACTGGCCGGCCAGCCGGTGCACGGTCGCGACGGGCGGGATCAGCGCGCTGGTCGCCGCCATCTTGAGCACCTCGCCGCCGCTCGCCGGGCCGGGTGCGATCCGCTCGACGGCAAAGGCTGCGGTCGCCGCCGCCCAGGCCCCACCGAGCAGGGCCGCGGCCCGACGGCGGCCGAAGAGACCGGCGGCGAGCGCGCCTCCGCCCAGCGCGGTGGTCGCCAGGTGCCGCGCCAGCGCGCCGCGAGGTGCCCCCGCACGCTCGCGCCACCCCCGCCCGTGCAGCCGATCCATGAGCGCGTCATCCGCGTTTCCCGCCTGCTTCTGGACGCTCGCCCAGAAGGGCGCCTCGGATACCGGGTGGAGAACCGTGCGGCGTCCCCTGGTCAGCCGCCGGCCGCCGGCCATGACGCGCAGCGCAAGGTCCGCGTCCTCCCGGTAGGCGCGCGGAAAGCGCTCGTCGAAGCCCCCCACCGCCTCCAGCGCGGAGCGCCTGTAGGCCATGTCGGCGGTGGCCCACCGGGCCGTCTCCAGCCCCCGCACCGATCTCTCCCAGTCGGTGGGCGGCGACGCCGCGAGCGGCACCCGCACCCTGCCCTGCGACCCGGCGGCGGGGCCCGCCGCCAGCAGGTCGCGCTCGAGGTCGTCCGCCCACTCGCGGGTGACCACGACATCGTCGTCGAGGAAGACGACCCAATCGGCGGTGGCGGCGCGCCAGCCCGCGTTGCGGGCCGCCGCCGGCCCCCGGCCCCGAGAGCGCACCACCCTGAGCACCGGCTGCAGCGGGCCCGGACAGGCGGGCGCCAGCGTGCCCGGCACGGACGGCGGACGGTCGTCGGCGACGATGACCGCGCTCGGCCGGGGGCCGGTGCCGGCGGCCAGCGAGTCGAGCAGCCGGGCCAGAGAAGGCCGGCCCGAGGTCGGGATCACCACGTCGAAGGTCAAGCCGCCCTCCGGACCAGGAAGGGGCCGATGGCGAGCGCGTCGACGGGTGCCGAGCCGAAGCACTCGAGAGCGTCCCGGACGTCGTCGACCATCGGCCGCCCCGCCGTGTTGAGGCTGGTGTTGACGACCACCGGCGTCCCCGTCAGCTCGGCGACCGCTTCGAGCATCCGCGCCACCAGGGGCTCGGAGTCGCGGCTCACGGTCTGGATGCGCGCGCTGCCGTCGACATGGACGACGGCCGGGATCCGGTCCCGCCATTCCTCGCGGACGCGGTGCGTGAAGAGCATGTAGGGGCTCGGCAGCTGGCCCTCGAAGATCGCGGGCGCATGCTCTTCGAGGACCATCGGGGCCACCGGCCGGAACTGCTCGCGACCCTTGATGTCGTTGAGCCGCGCCAGGTTCTCGGCACGGGACGGGTTGGCGAGCAGGCTCCGGTGCCCCAGCGCCCGCGGCCCGAATTCGGACCGCCCCTGGAACCAGGCCACGACGCCGTTGCCCGCCACCACCTCCCCGGCCGCCTGCGCGACGTCGGCGGGCCGCTCGTAGGGGATCCGGGCGGTGATCAGGGTCTTCTCCACCTCGGATTCGTCGAAGCTCCGGCCCAGCGCCGCCGTGGTCATCGGCTGGATCCGGTCTCCCATCTGGTGGGCGGCCTGGAGGGCCGCGCCCAGGGCGGTCCCGGAGTCCCCGGAGGCGGGCTGCACCCAGACCTCCTCGAACGGGCCTTCGCGAGCGATCCGGGCATTGGCCACGCAGTTGAGGGCGACGCCCCCGGCCAGGGTGAGGACACGCTCGCCGGTGCGGGCGTGAAGCCAGCGGGCCAGGTCGAGCAGCACCTCCTCGAGGCGAACCTGGACGGTCGCCGCCAGGTCGGCGTGCGCGCGGGTCCATTCCCCGCCGCGCCCGATCCGCGGGGCCATCTCCACCCAATCGAGCGGGCGGACCCGGAAGCCGCCGTCGGCGGTGGCCGTCACGGAATCGCGGAGGACGTCCAGCCAGGCCGGTCTGCCGTAGGCGGCGAGCGCCATCACCTTGTACTCGTCCGAGGAGCGAAGAAAGCCGAGGTGCTCGGTGACTTCCTCGTACATGAGGCCCAGGGAGTGCGGCAGGTCCTGCGTGGCCAGGATCTCCAGGTCGCCGTCGATGCAGCGCCCGGCCAGGTAGGAGGCCCGCTCGCCCCGGCCGTCCAGGACCATGACCGCGCTCGACGTGGCCGGCGCCGCCAGGCAGGCCGAGGCGGCATGGGCGACGTGGTGCGGGACGAACATGACCCTTCCGGGATCGAGCCCGGGCAGGGCGGTCTGGAGGAAGCGCGGCGCCCGGCTTGCGTAGAGGGTGCGCAGCCCTTCCCAGCCGTCGGCGGTCAGCTCGCCACCCGCCTGCGGGGCCAGGCCGGGGTCGTACGAGTAGGCCACCGCGTCCAGGTCGGACGCCGTCAGTCCGGCGGCCTCCAGGCACCAGGCCGCGGCCAGCTCGGGCAGCTCCCAGGTGGAGAAGGGCACCGGGCGCTTGCCATGCTTGCGCCGGCTGAAACGCTCCTCCTCGGCGGCGGCCACGATCTCGCCGTCAACGACGAGCGCGGCTGCCGAGTCGTGGAAGACAGCGTTGATACCAAGTACTTTCATTGGGATTTCTGGCCGGAAGTATTGACAGCCCCGGTGGGGGAAAACCTGTTATCTCGACACTACGCACAGTGAAGCAACAGGTTCAGCAACAGAGCCGGCCGGTTTTTTGCGGCGCCGGCGGCCGCCGGCGGCTACGAAGACGGGCTGCCGGCGGCGTCGTCGTCGAAGAGGAGCGCATACCCGCGGGTCCGCTCGGCGACGATCCGGCAGGGTGCGCCCGCGGCCCGCATCTTGCGGCGCAGCCGGACCACGTACGTCCGCAGCTGCTCCTCGCAGAGATCGGCGTCCGGCCAGGCGCGGCTGACCAGGAGGCTTGGAGGGATGTGCTGGCCTGGGTGGTCGGCGAAGTGGCTCAGCAGCTGGTACTCGCGCGGCGTGAGCGCTGCCGTCCCGGTGCGGCCGGTCAGACGGCGGCTCACCGGCTCGACGGCGATGCCGGCGAGCTGGGCGTGGCGGTTGCGCCAGTAGGCGACCCGCGCCTCGACCCACTGCAGGGTGCGCCGGAGGCGCATCCTGGCCTCGTCGTCGCGAGCCCTCCGCAGCCGCCGGCGCCAGATTTCGCGCCTCTGCTCGTACAGCGTGATCCAGTGCTGGATCTCGACCGGGTCGCGGACACCCGGATCCTCGCCCGGGAGAAGCTCTTCGACCGGACCATCGAGGACCATGGCAACCACCTGGACTCCAAGCTACCGAGGCGTCAAGCGAACACGAGCCGGTATCCCCGCCGGGAGCGCGTTTCCAGGCGGCACGGGAGCCCGGCTTCAGCCAGCTTCCGGCGCAGCCGCGTCACGTATGAGCGCACCTGCTCTGGCGCCAGGCTGCCGTCCTTCCAGGCCTCCACCAGCACCTCGCCCGAGGACACGTAGCGGTTGGGATTGCGGAGGAGGATCTCCAGCAGCTGGAGCTCACGCTGTGTGAGGTCGATGGTCGTGCCGTCGAAAACGATCGTGCGCGACGTGTGGTCGATGTCGATGCCGGCCAGCTGCCAGTGCCGCTCGCGCCAGAAGCGCAGCCGCGTCTCCACCTTCACGCGCTCGCCCTCCAGCATGGTCAGGTCCTCGGCCTCAACCTTGCGGCGCGCCGGCCGGGGCAGGTCGGCGGAGGCCTCGGTGACGCGCTCGAGGATGCGCTCCTTGAAATCGAGCATCTGGGTGTAGATCGAAACCCAGTGCCGCGCATCCTCGACGTGCGTCGTCTCGGGGTTCTCGCCCTCCATCAGGGAGCCGCCGGCCGGGCTGCCGGTTGACACCTTCACACTCACCTTTTCAGAGCTTAGGACTTGTCACCGAGACCGGCTCAGGACCGTCCGCCTGACCTCTCAGTGTCAGTGTCGCCGGCGGCGCACGAGCAGGAAGGCGCCGGCCAGGACGACAACCAGTGCCGCGATCAGCAGCAGGAGCGCGAGAGGCATCAGGCAATCCACAGTACGCGGGCGTTCTGATTTGTCGAAAGGCGGTTCAAGCGCTCCGGCGATTGCGCCGGCGCTCGGAAAGGCGATGATCAGTACGCTGCGCGAGCGAGCATCGGCGGGACGGTAGCGGAATCGGGAGTGCGCCAACGGCGTTCAGGGAGGTAGCCATGAGCAGCACCACCAGCACCACCTCGACAGGCAACGGGGTCACGCCGCGGGAGCGCGCGCGCCGCCCCGTCGCGGCGGGAACCTCGATCGGGCATGTTCACCTGAGGTCGGGTGACCTTGCCAAGGTCCGCCAGTTCTATGTCGACATCCTCGGCTTCGACATCGTGGTCGAGATGCCGGACGCCCTCTTCCTCTCCGCCGGCGGCTACCACCACCACCTCGGCTTCAACACCTGGGAGTCCCGCGGCGGACCGCCGGCTCCCGCCGGCAGCACCGGCCTCTACCACATCGCGGTCCTCTACCCCACCCGGGCCGACCTGGGCGATGCCCTGCGCCGGCTGGCCGAGGCGCAGTGGCCGCTGGACGGATTCAACGACCACGGAACGCACGAGGCGATCTATCTGCGCGACGCCGAGGGCAACGGGGTCGAGCTGGCCTGGGACCGGCCCGTCGAGGACTGGCCGAGGGACGCCGAAGGCCACCTGACCTTCACCGGGCGCCGCATCGACCTCGAAGGGCTGCTGAAGGCCGGCCTCGAGGCCTAGCCGGCGGCTCCCGCCGCCGGGCCGTTAGCGCCGCCGGTCAGCTGAGGCTGGAGAAGAGGACCGCGTTGTGGAGACTGACCAGCACGATGGCGACCGCGGTCACTCGGCAGCCGCTGAGAACGAAACGGTGCAGGAGCAGGCCGCCGCGGCTGCGGTGCGACCAGCGGTAGGTGAGCAGGAGCGCGGTGCCCGCGGCCCCGACCAGCAGGAGCTTGACCGCGGCCAGGGCGGCGACGCCGCCCGCGACCAGGACGCCGGCCGTCGTGGGCATCGCCTCCACCGCCCCCAGAGCCCGGTCGAGGGCCGTGGTCCCGAGGTCGCTCAGCTGAGCGATACCGAGCAGCGAAAGCCAGATTGCCTCCAGGCGGCCTGACATGTCAGCTCGCTGGCACGGCCTTGCGGAACACCGGCATGCTCCTTCGATTGTCCACCAATCCACGCCGCCGCGCCGCCCCTCCGTCTGGAGTGCCCGTCGACCGGCGGCACAAGATCGACAAGTCCCAGGTCGACGAGTCGAAGATCGACGAGTCGAAGATCGACAATCGATCCGATGAAGGGCAGCCACCACGACCCTGGACCGCAAGGCGCCGGCGAGCGGGCGCAGCGAGGCGCCGAGGGTGGCATCCGCGTCATCCGCGCTGGCCAGGGCGAGATCCGCTGCGGGACGGCGAGCTGGACCGATCCCACCATGACCGCGGCCGGCATCTTCTATCCGGCCGGCGCGGACGGCGCCGAGGAGCGGCTTCGCTACTACGCTTCACACTTCCCCCTGGTCGAGGTCGACGCGACCTACTACGCGCTTCCGCAGGAGCGGATGGCGAAGGCCTGGGCCGAGCGGACGCCGGCCGACTTCGTCTTCGATATCAAGGCTCACGCCCTCATGACCGGCCAGGGCACCGAGGCGGCCAGGCTTCCCAAGGCGATCCGTGAGGCGCTTCCCGAGTCCCTGGCGGGCAAGAAGCGCATCTACGCCAAGGACCTTCCCGCGGACCTGGTGGAGGACGTCTACGGATACTTTCGCGAGGCGCTGAGGCCACTCACCGACGCCGGCAAGCTGGGAGCCGTCTTCCTCCAATATCCGAAATGGGTCTTCCCCTCGAACGAAGCCCGGGAGGAGATCCTGAAGAGCCGCGACAGGCTCCAGCTCCCGGTTGCCGTGGAATTCAGGCACGGCTCCTGGTTCAACGAGAAGAACGCGGAGCGCACGATCCGCTTCCTGGAGGACAACCGGCTGCCCTACGTCGCCGTCGACGAGCCGCAGGGTTTCAAGTCGTCGGTGCCTCCCGTGGTCGTGCCCACCTCTCCCGAGCTCGCCGTCTTCCGCTTCCACGGCCGCAACGCCGACACCTGGGAGAAGCCCGACATCCCGCCCTCAGAGCGCTTCCGCTACCTCTACGACGAGGACGAGCTGGCCGACTGGGCGCCGCAGATCACGACCGTGGCGGGCAGGACCAGGCAGACCCACGTGGTGATGAACAACTGCTTCTCCAACTACGGCACCACCAATGCTCGGGAGATCGCGCGCCTGCTCGCCGAGTACCAGGCCTGATCGAACGGCGGTACGCTGCCAGCCAGACGGATGCGCTGGAAGGCGATCGGATTCGGCCGGATCGAGGTCGACGGCGTCCCCTTCGAGAGTGACGTCGTGATGGAGGGCGGCCGGCTCCGACGCCGCCGGAAGAAGCCCTCCAAGCAGTTTCGCGCCCGATTCGGGCACACCCCGGTTTCCCTGGAGGAGGAGATCCCGTGGAAGTGCGACCAGCTCGTCGTCGGCACCGGCATGGACGGCCGGCTGCCGGTGATGGACGAGGTCCGTGCTGAGGCCGACCGGCGCCGGGTCAAGCTCCTCGTGCTGCCGACGCCGGATGCCGTCGAGGTGCTCTCCCGCGCCGGGAAGCGCACCAACGCCATCGTGCACGTGACCTGCTGATCGGCGCCGCCTTGAGCTAGCCTCGAAAGGAGTGCAGCCGCCGACCGAGGACCAGGCCACGGCGTCCGCTCTCGCCCCCGTCCACCTGGGTGCGCTGCCGATCGAGCGAATGGAGCCGGTGCTGCCGGCCGGCGAGTACTCGCAGCTGATGTCGGGAGCCCTGGCCGCGGCCACGCTGATGCACGGCCGCGTGCTCTGGAACGTCAACTCGACGGCCCAGGGTGGCGGCGTGGCGGAGATGCTCAGGCCGCTGCTCTCCTACGCGCGAGGCGCCGGCGTTGACGCCCGCTGGTCGGTCATGCGCGGAAGCCCGGCGTTCTTCGACATCACCAAAAGGCTTCACAACCGGCTGCACGGATATGGCGGCGGGGGCGCCGAGCTCGGCGCGAAAGAGCGTGAGATATACGAGCGCACGTGCGCTGAGGCCGCGGCACGCCTCATACAGGCCGTCAGCCCGGTCGACGTGGTGATGCTGCACGACCCGCAGACGGCAGGCCTCGCCCCGATGCTCAGGCGCCACGGCGTGCCCGTGATCTGGCGATGCCATGTCGGCATCGACTCGGCGAACGAGGTGGCCAGGTCGGCGGTCGAATTCCTGCTCCCATACGTTCGCGACGCCGCCAGGACCGTCTTCTCGCGCCGCGCCTACATCTGGGAGGGTGTCGACCCCGCGCGGGCCCGGATCATCGCGCCCTCGATCGACGCCTTCTCGCCCAAAAACGAGGAGCTCGAGCCCGACGTCGTGCGGGCGATCCTGGGCGCGGCCCACATCATCCCCATAGAGACGCCGGCGCCGCCCATCTTCACCCGCACCGACGGGAGCCGGGGTCGCGTCGAGATGCGCGCGACCATGGTCGAGGACCAACGCCTGACGGAGGGAGACCGGTTCGTTCTCCAGGTCAGCCGGTGGGACCGGTTGAAGGACCCATTCGGAGTGATGACGGGGTTCAGCGAGCACGTGGACCACGCGCTCGACTGCCAGCTGGTGCTCGCCGGCCCGGCTCCGTCCGCGGTCGCGGACGACCCCGAGGCTGCCGGGGTGCTGGAGGAGATGAAGGCTGGGCGGCTCAAGCTGCCCCCTGACCGCCGCGCCCGTGTCCATCTCGCGCTGCTGCCGATGGACGACGTGGAGGCCAACGCGGCGATCGTGAACGCGCTGCAGAGGCGGGCCACGATCGTGGTCCAGAAGAGCCTGGCCGAGGGCTTTGGGCTCACGGTCGCCGAGGCCATGTGGAAGGGCCGTCCGGTGGTCGCGAGCGCGGTCGGCGGCATCCTCGACCAGATCGAGGACGGCGTGACGGGCATCCTCATCGACGCTCGCGATCTCGCTCGCTTCGGCTCCGCGCTCGAGGCCCTCCTCCGCGACCCGGAGCAGGCCGAGGCAATGGGCAGGGCGGCGCACGAGCGCGTCCGCGCCGAGTACCTCACCTCCAGACACCTGCTGCAGTACCTGTCACTGCTGCAGGAGCTCCTGGCGGGCTGGGCAGGCTAGAGCCGCCAGCCTCCCAGGTTGGGCGCCGCGGTGCCGAGGTCGGCCTCGTCGGGCATGGCGCACAGGAGACGGTCGAGCAGCCTCGCCCAGCGCCCATCGCCGGCCCTTCGGGTCCGGGGGAGCACCGCGGCGCTGCTCGCAGCCGCCGCCGTCAGCGCCGGACGCGTCCACGCGGTGGTCGCCGCCATGTGGATGCCGCCCATGCCGCCTGAATCAACCCTGATCAACCGTTTCTGTCCCCACTCGCAAGAGTGCACTCAAGCCCGATGGTGCTTGGATTTTTCGATAGCATGAAACCCGGACCCGGAAAGGTCAATAGGTTAGCGGCCGGTCGCTCCCTCTGCCGCTTGGGTTTTCCGATGGTCTCGGCCGGAGTCCCTGTGGTTAACCGGCCCTGGAGACGCGAGGCGTGCCCTGGCGCCGGCGCGGGCTCCGCGCCCTGATCACCGCCCGGGGAACCCAGAGGGCAAAGGTGGACCCGGACTGCGAGGTCGACTCGAGGACCACGTCGCCTCCATTGGCCCGGGCCAGCGCGCGGCTCAGGTAAAGACCCAGACCGGTGCCGCCGGGATGGGCCTTCGAGCTCTCGCCCACGCGATAGAACCGCTGGAAGATGCGCTCGCGCTCGCCGGATGGAACTCCGCCGCCCTTGTCGGCGACCCGGATCGCAGGCTCGGGACCGACCGTCACCACGATCGCCGGCTCCGGGCCGCCGTAGGTGAGGGCGTTCTGCAGCAGGTTGTCGAGCACCCGGGCCAGCTGCTTGGGGTCGCCGCGCCCGCCGACCCGCTCCATGGGGACCAGGAGCTCGATCTGGCCTCGCAGCATGCGAGCTCTGGGCCGGGCTCGATTGACGGCGGCCCGGGCCAGGTCTCTCAGGTCGAGCGTCTGGGTCAGCGGCTTCAGGGCGTGGCTTTCGACCCTCGACGCCTCGATCAGATCGTCCGATACCTGGCGCACCTCCGCCAGCTTGGCCTCGATGATGCGCAGGGCCTCCTCCCACCGCTCGGGTGCCGGCCCGAGGTTCCCCTGCTGGAGGAGGCTCAGGTATCCGGAAGCCACCCCCAGCGGCGCCCTCAGCTCGTGGGCGGCCAAGTTCAGGAACTCGGTCTTGGCCTGGGACTCGCGCTGCTCCCGATCGACCAGGCGAGCCAGCTGCAGGAACACGGCCACCTTCGATCGAAGGACCTGCGGGATCACGGGCGGGGTCAGGAAGTCGACGGCGCCCAGGTCGTAGCCCTGGGCGGGGTCGATGTCGGCGGCGGCGGTGATGAAGATGATCGGGGTGCTTGCGGTGCGCGGCCGCTCGCGGATCAGGGCGGCCAGCTCAAAGCCGCTGATCTCGGGCATCCGGACGTCGACCAGCAGGACCGCGTAGTCGTGGGCCAGGAGCAGCCGGAGGGCTTCCCCGGCCGAGCCCGCCTCGTCGATGCGAACGTCGAGGGGTTCCAGGACGGCGCCCAGTGCGGTTCGTTTAGCGGGGTCGTCATCGACGATCAGGACCGACGGCTCCAATCTCTCCTCTGGGTCGCCTCCACGTCGCCTTATGGGCTGAGGTTATAAACTCACTATAACCTTTGGGAGCCCCACTACACTCTGTTGTGGTGATCGACATCCGCGGGCGCCTGCGGCTGACCTACTGCACGGCCTGAAACTACCTGCCGGAAGCGGTCCGCTTCCTCGACGAGGTGCTGGGAGACTACGCGCCCTTCCTGGTCACCGAGATCGTCCCCGCGCGCCGCGGCGAGTTTGAGGTCGAGCTGGATGGAGAGGTGCTCTTCAGCCGCCTGCAGGCCGACCGCTTCCCCGAATATGCCGAGCTCCGGCCCGAGCTCGAGAGGCGCCTGGGTCCACCGCCCGCCTGGCGCTGACCAGGCGC
>CAYLIP010000007.1:0-12943 GCA_964383855.1 uncultured Actinomycetes bacterium
CGGTCCAGGTCCTGCGAGGTCATCTGCTGAATGCCCTGCTTCATGCCCTGGAACATCTGGTCGAGCATCTGCTGCTGCAGGCTTTGCATGAGCTCGTCGAACTTCTGCTTGGCCTCCGGCTCCATGAAGTCGTAGTCGCGCAGCGCCTTGACCCGGCCGCCGAGATCCTCGGGCACCCGGTCGAGCTGGTCCCGACGCTGCCTGGCCATCCTCTCCATGACCCGCCGCGGCGAACCCTCCTCGGCCTCCTGGACCCGGCGCTCGATCCCCTCCCTCTCCATCTCCACCACCTCCTGCAGCTGCTCGCGCAGCTGCTCGACGGTGGAGTCCAGCTTGTAGCGGGAGAGCTCGCGCTCCTTCTGCTCGCGGAGCCGCCGGAGCAGCTCCTCAAACCCCGGCGTCTGCTCGGAGCCCCAGCGGTAGAGCCGCTGGAGGGCGGCCGAGAGATCCCCGTAGGACATCAGGTCCTCGGAGAGCGCGTCCAGCACCTCGTCGGCGTCGAGCGGGTCGAGATGCTGAGTCCCGTCCCAGCGGCTGTACCGGTAGCTCACGGCGAGGTAATCGAGATTACACCCGGTCTGCGGGGACGCGGCTCAGGAATCGGGAATACCCGTCAGACCTCGTCGCCGGGCTCCGGGTCGTAGACCTTGACCGCGCCTCCCACCAGCTCCTGGAGCGTCGTGGGGCGGCCCGTCAGCTGCGGGAAGGTGCCGAAATGCATGGGCACCACGGTCTTCACACCGAGCAGCTCGACCGCCTTGGCCGCCCGCTCGGGCGACATCGTGTAGAAGTCGCCTATGGGCAGGAAGGCGACGTCGGGCCGGCTGAGCTCGCCGATCAGCCTCATGTCGCCGAAGACGTCGGTGTCGCCGGCGAAGTAGATCTTGAAGCCGTTCTCGAACTCGATCACGAACCCGACCGCCTGGCCGCCGTAGACGATCTGATCTCCGTCCTGGATTCCGCAGCTGTGCTCGGCGTGGACCATGGTGACCCGGATGCCGTCGAACTCGTGGGTGCCGCCGAGGTTGCCGCCGTCCACGTTCTCGACGCCCTTGGAGCCCAGCCAGGCGGCGGTCTCGAAGATGGCGTGGACCGAGCACCGGGTCTCCTGGGCGATGGCCACGGCGTCGTGGATGTGGTCGAAATGGCCGTGCGTGATCAGCATCAGGTCGCAGCTGGTGATCCGCTTCAGGTGCTCGGGCGCCACCGGGTTGTTCATCACCCACGGATCGATGAGGATCTCCTTCCCCCTCGCGCTGCGGACCTTCCACGTGCCGTGCCCGATCCACGTGAACTTGACCTGGTCGTTGAGAGCCATGAGCATCACCTCCGGTTGTCTGCGGGTACAAAAAGACGATACTGCCCCGCCCCGATCGCAAAGGCGGCCAGCGCGCCCACCGTCCAGAGGTTGGGGAAGGGCATCTCGCAGGGGGGCCGGACGAAGGCCAGGAGGCTGGCCGCCAGGGCCAGCACCACACCCCACCGGCGCCGGGTGACCGCCGCCGTGAGCACCATCACGATCAGCGGGAGCAGGGGCAGGAACTGGTAGGGGTAGACCTCGCCCGGCACGAGCGCCCCGAGCGCGAAGGTGACGGCCAGCGCATAGGGCGTGCCCCAGCCGGCCAGGCGCGCGGCCAGCACCGCCGACGCCACCAGCACGGCCAGCGTCAGGTAGGTCAGGACCTGGGCGAGCAGGGGCAGGTGGATGGGCGACTGGACGCGGACGAGCGCGCCCGGCCCGCCGATCCACCAGTAGGGCTCGCCTCCCACCGAGCGCGCCCACAGGCTGCGGACGCTGTCGATGGCACAGTCGGCGTCATTGGGCGAGAGAGCGGGCAGGAAGACGTGCTGCGCGTAGAAGGCGGGGCCGCCCACGGGAAGGAAGGCGAGAGCCAGCAGCCCGGCCGCCGTCAGCGCCGCGGCGGCCAGGAAGCGCGCGCGGGGCAGGCCGAGCACCATCGCCGCCGGGTAGACCTTGAGCGAGGCGGCGGCGCCGGCCAGCGCGCCGGCCAGGCCGGGCCGCCGCGCCAGCCGCATGGCCAGCACCGCAAGGACCAGGATCGGCCCCCCGCGCTGGCCGGCGTCGAGCTCGGCGAAGACGGGCGGGAAAGCGGCGGCCGAGGCCCAGCCGGCCGCCCGGGCGAGGGGTGACAGCGGCTCCAGCAAGCGCATCAGCAGCACCGCCGCGGCAACCAGGCAGGCCGCATCGATCAACACCCAGGCGTTGACGAAGGCGGTCTCGTCGAGGCTGCGCAGCGGCAGGCCGAGCAGGATGTTGGTGGGCAGCCCGAGGTAGCCAGGACCCTGCGGCGGCGGCAGCAGGCCGTGGTGAGCGGCGATGAACTCGGCCGCCGGCCGGTAGACGTCGCCGGGATACGTGCGGGCGGCCAGCCAGAGCCCGCGGGCGTCTGGCCGGTCGCGCTCGAGCACCGTGAAAAGGAGCGTGCGGACGGCGAAGATCCCGGCCACGGCCCAGTAGAGGACCGGCCGGGTCAGGACGTCGGCGGCGGCGGCCCGGAGCCTAATCGCCCGGCGCCCGGGAGCCGCGCGGCTGCCAGCGGCCCTTGCTCAGGAAGTCGATGAACTCGGCGACGGCGCTGGGCAGCTTTCGCCGGCGCAGGTGAACGATGTGCCAGTCGCGCCGGATTGGAAAACCGGCCACGTCGATCACCACCAGCCCGCCACTGGCCGACTCCAGCCCGATCGCGTAGCGGGAGAGCACCGCCAGCCCGAGGCCGCTCTCCACCGCGTGCTTGATGGCGCCGTTGCTGCCCAGCTCCATCTCCGAGCGCAGCCTGACCCCCGCCCGCCGCGCCGCCTTCTCGACCGCCCAGCGAGTGCCCGATCCAGGTTCGCGAAGGATGAAGGGCTCGTCCTTCAGGTCGCGCAGCGTGAGGCCCGCGCCACCCGCCCGCGGATGGCCGGCCGGCGCCACCACGACCAGCTCGTCGCTCATGAAGCGCAACGCCTCAAGGTCCGGGTCATTGAGGGGCGGGCCGACCACGGCCAGGTCGAGCTCGTTGCGCAGCACGTGCTCCTGGACGCTGCCGCGGCTGCCGATCTCGAGCGAGATCTGGAGGTCGGGATGGAGCTTCTTGAAGGCGCCGAGGGCGGCCGGCATCACGTAGATCCCGAAGGTCGTGCTGGCGCCCGCCCTCAGCGACCCGCGCCGGATCCCGCGCATGTCGTCGAGTGCCACGGCGGCCTCGTCGAGAAGGTTCAGCGTCCGCCGCGCATAGCCGTAGAGGACCTCGCCCGCCTCGGTCAGCTGGACCCGCTTGTTGAGGCGGTCGAGGAGCGGGAGGCCGAGGGCGCTCTCCAGCTCCTTGACCTGGTAGGAGACCGAGGGCTGGCTGATGCGCAGCTGCTGGGCGGCGGTGCTGAAGCTGCGGTGATCGGCGACCGCCTTGAAGACCCGGAGCTGGTGCAGCGTGATGTCGCGATCGAGCTGGAGCGATGGCGGCTCGGGCCTCTCCGGCACGGGCCCTACGATATCGGGCAATGGCTGCCAAGAAGCCGCAGGGTCTGAGCCCCGTCCGCCGCACCCGGCAGAAGCGCGCCGACACCGAGGCGCCCGACTTGAAGCCGGCCAGCGTCTCCGAGCAGAAGCTGAACCAGTACCGCAAGCGCCGGTACGAGGTCCTCCACACGATGCCCCGGGAGGTGGTCGAGCGGCGGCGCAAGGAAGGCAAGCTGACCGCCCGGGAGAGGATTGACGCGCTGCTCGACAGCGGCTCTTTCGTCGAGACCGACGCCTTCGCCACCCATCGAGCCCACGGGTTCGGCATGGAGGAGCGCCGGGTCCCCGGCGACGGCGTGGTGACCGGCTTTGGAACGGTCGACGGCCGGGACGTCGCCGTCTACGCCTACGACGCCACCGTCCTTGGCGGCTCCCTCGGCGAGGTGACGGCCGAGAAGATCGTGAAGATCCAGGAGATCGCGCTGCGCGACCGGATCCCGATCGTGGGCGTCAACGACTCCGGCGGCGCCCGCATCCAGGAGGGCGTCGTCGCGCTGGCCGGCTATGCCGACATCTTCTATCGCAACGTGCGCGCCTCGGGCGTGATCCCGCAGATCTCGGTGATCGCCGGCCCCTGCACGGGCGGGGCCGTCTACTCGCCCGCCATCACCGACTTCATCTTCATCGTCGACCAGATCGGCTACATGTTCATCACCGGGCCCGAGGTGGTGCGGGTGACCACCGGCGAGGACGTCAGCTTCGCGGAGCTGGGCGGCGGCGATGTCCACAACCTGAAGTCCGGTGTGGCGCACTTCCTCCCTCGGGACGAGGCCGAATGCGCGGCCATGGTCCGCCAGCTCCTCTCCTACCTCCCCTCGAGCAACGAGGATCGTCCTCCGGTCAAGCCCACCGACGACGACCCCGAGCGCGCCGACAGCGAGCTCCAGACACTCGTCCCGGAGAGCCCGAACATCCCCTACGACATGCGCGAGGTGATCGTGCGCATCCTGGACGACCGCGAGTTCCTCGAGGTCCAGCCCTTCTTCGCGCAGAACATCGTGGTCGGCTTCGGGCGGCTGGGCGGCCACACGGTCGGCGTGGTGGGCAACCAGCCCAAGGTGCTGGCCGGAGCCATCGACATCCGGGCCTCGGTCAAGGCGGCTCGGTTCATCCGCTTCTGCGACGCCTTCAACATCCCGATCATCTCCCTCGTCGACGTGCCCGGGTACCTTCCGGGCACGGCCCAGGAGCACGAGGGGATCATCCGCCACGGAGCGAAGCTGCTCTACGCCTACGCGGAGGCGACCGTGCCCAAGCTGACCGTGATCACGCGCAAGGACTACGGCGGCGCCTACTGCGTGATGGCGCCCAAACAGATGGGCGCGGACCTGAACCTGGCCTGGCCGACCGCGGAGATCGCGGTCATGGGCCCGGAGGCGGCCGTCAACATCATCTACAAGCGCGACCTGGTGATCGCCCCGGACGCCGACGCGCGGCGCCGCGAGCTGGTCGCCGAGTACACGGCTCGCTTCGCCAACCCCTACGTGGCCGCCGAGCGCGGCTACATCGACGACGTCATCGAGCCGCGGGAGACGCGGCGCGAGCTGATCCGCGGCCTCCAGCTCTGCCTGAGCAAGACGGTCGAGCGGCCGCCGCGCAAGCACGGCAACATCCCGCTCTAACCAGCACCCTTCCTGGTTGCCGGCGCGCCTCAGGCCGGCACGCGCCGGCGCGCCCAGGTGCCGTACCGCCGGTAGAGCAGGATCATCCAGACCCCGAGCGCGGCCTCGGCCAGGGCGAGCGGTATCTGGACCAGGAACAGCCAGGCGGGCAGCCGGACGGGCCCGACGCCCATGGCATAGACGACGTCCTGGGGGATGCCGATCACGGCCAGCAGGCAGAGCACGGTGAAGTACCAGTAGACCCAGCGCCAGAGGCGGAGGATCCCGACCAGGATGACCCCGTCGACGGCCACCCCGACCACGAGGCCGGCGATGATGACCGTCCACACGAACGTGTTCATGAAGGCCCTGAACTGGGCCGGGTCGACGTTGGAGCCGGCCGGCTGAGCGGCCAGCGACCGGTCGATCGACTGCTGCATCACCGGCATCAGCACGGTGGGCACGATGGCCGCGGCCACCAGGAGCCCCAGGACCATGAGCCCGACCAGGATCAGCTGCAGCCGCCGTGTCCAGACGGTGGGCTCGTACCGCCAGCGCTCACCCGGGACCGGACCGGCGGGCACCCACGCGCGGCCGTCCCAGCGCCACCGCCGGTCAGGCGAGTAGGCCGGGCGCCACTGCGCTCCGTCCCAGATCCACTCGCCGTCGGGTGAGAACTGCACGCCGGGAGGTTAACCCGCCGCCGCCTTCTCTCAGCCCAGGTAGACGCCGAGTGCCAGGCTCAGGTTCACGTATGCCTCGGACATCTGCCAGCTGGACGGGGTCGGTCCCCACTCGGCGGTCACCGTCACCTCGCGCACCGGCCAGAACCTGGCGTGCATGAGCTGGTCGAGGTGGCGCTCACGCTCCACGCCGGCCGGGAACAGGGCCTGCCCGGTGAGGGACCAGCCGTGGCCCTCCACCAGGATCGGCCGGGCCGCCATCGCCGGCGCGTCGGGATCCGGCTGCTCAGTCTGGGCCACCGCGCATGCGACCACGTACTGCCTGTGCAGAAGCCCCTCCTGGAGCGCGCTCAGGCGCGGCATCGAGGGCCCCGACTGCATCGTGTTCACGTTGCGCACTCGCATCACCGGCTCGTCGTCGAGCAGGCGGGTGCGCAGGCGCCCGGATACCCGGATCTCGCAGGTGAGCCGCTGCTCGCCTGTGAAGACTTCGACCGACGTCCACGTCGGCTCGAGCCCGAAGGCAGCGGCACTGTTGGCCGCTGGGCTGATCATCTGATCCACCTGTGCAGCGCAACGGCGCCGGCAGGCCGTTCTTGCGAGTGCGTTTGCGAGGCGGGCTGGGTCAGGATCGGCCCGCCCGGCAACGCGTACTGGAACGCTGATTTGCACCCAGCCAGCCCCGATCCCCAACCCTAGCGGCCGGGCGGGCCGGAAAGCACCCCCTTTTCCGGGGCGCGGCGCCCGTTCGCCCTCCTCAGCTCCGCCGAGCGGCGGACGTAGTCGTCCACGGTCACGATGTACTCGGCGTGGCTCCAGGTCAGCGGCGAGACCGAGAGCGGCGCCCCGCTGTGAGGGTCGACCTGCTCGGAGAGAAGGCCGCCCGGAATCTGGTGCTGGACCGTCCAATCGATGATCGCGCGCGCCGGCTCCAGGTCCTCGAGCACGCGTGCGGTTGCGATGTGCCACTGCGCCAGCCACAGGGTGCAGATGAACCACGGGTTCCCGGGGCTGACCTTGGTGTCGCGCTCGACCTGGAAGTAGTAGTCGTTCGGGTAGCGCGCGATCCCGCCGCAGGCGGCATGGTTGGCCAGCTCGGTCGAGATCGCCTCCATCGTGGCCCGGATCCGCGGCTCGTCCGGCTCGTACATCCCAAACCGCCAGAGGCCGTAGATGGCGCTGTCCAGCGCGGGGTCGACATCGACCGAGCCGTCGCTCCTGACCGTGACCCGGCGCGCGAAGCGATTCAGCTCGGGCCGGTAGAGATGCTGATCGGCGGCCGACCTGAGCCCGGCGAGCGCCGCCGCGTAGCGCTCGGCGCCGGCGACGTCGCCGAAGAGGCGGCTGAAGTTGAGCGCCGCCTGCAGGCCGCCGTGAACCGCTCCGACCGTGAAGGCGTGGACGCCGTGGCGCTCCTCCCAGAGATCCCAGGAGGCCAGGGGTAGGCCGGTCGGCCCGTCGATGTAGCCGGCCATCCAGTCCGCCGCCGGAACCACCAGCGCCGAGTAGAGGTCGACGACGAAGTCGAGATTGCGGTGAAGCTGGTAATGCCTCCAGAGAGACCAGAGGACGAGGCCGGTCTCGTCCTCCTGGATGGGAAGCACGCGCTCGCCGGCGGCGTTCATCCACGGGTGCCATGAGCTGCCGATGAAGCCGGCCGCGGTGTACTTGTGGAGGAAGTGCCCCTCCCGGGGCAGGACCTGCCGGCAGAAGGTGAAGAATCGGCGGGTGACGTCCTCGTGGCCGGCGCGGTCGAGGGCGTTGGCGACCAGCGCGCCATCGCGAGGCCAGACGTAGTCGTAGGTGTCGCGTGCGAACTTCGTGATGTCGTAATCGGTCGCGGCGATGATGCCGCCTCCGTTGTCGACGTGCGCGCGCGCCGTGAGAACGCTGCGGCGGAAGAGGTCGCGAGCGGGCCGGCCAAGCTCGTCCTCGATGCGGCGGTGGTCCTTGTCGGACCAGACCTTCCAGTAGGCCTGGGTCCGGTTCCGGTAGGTCTCCTCGCCGCGGCTCAGGATCAGGCCCTGGCCGAAGCGCGAGACCTCCTCCCAGCTCTCCCCCATGCAAACCCAGTGGGTCAGGTCCCTGGACTCCCCGGCGGCGGCCGCCGGCAGCTCGAAGCCGATCGTGCAGTCGACCGACCCCTGGTCGATCGGGTTGCCGCCCAGCTCGCCGTCCTCGGCGTCGACCCAGGTGCCGGCGAGCTGACCGCCCTTCTTGCCACAGGCCCAGGTGTGGAGGCCGTGCTCGGCGCCCGAGCGCCCGCCGAGCAGGAAATAGCGGTTGTCCTTGTACGCGGTGACGGCCCGGTGCTTGGGATCGTAGAAGACGGTGTTGCCGAGGTCGGTGCCGCCGATCCACCAGTCGTAGTGGAAGAAGACCCGCGCCACCTGGAAGCCGGTCTCGGTGGTGACGGTCAGCCGCCGGATGAGGTGGTTGCGGGCCATGTCGACGTAGTCGCCGAAGAGGACGGTGACGCCGAGGCCCGGGTGCCGGAGCGTGACCCTGGTGACGAGGGCGTCCTCCTCGTAGGCGAGCTCGCGCTCCCATCCCTCGTCGGCCACCCAGGCGAACTTGCCGTCGACGAAGAAGCCGGTCCGGCAGAGGTTGCCCATGGTCTGATTGGCGTCGCCCACGCGGGGGTAGTAGAGGTCGCGCAGCGCGTAGGAGGCGTCGAAGCCGGCCAGCACGCTGCCGTTTCCGATCACGATGCTGCGAGGCATGGCTCGGGCAATTTAGCCCTTAACAGGGACCGGTGCCAGACCCGGCGGCGCTCCCTAGAATCGCCCGGCATGGCCTCCGACCCCGACCGCCCGCCCTGGAACCCGGAGATCAGGGTCGTCACGTCCTCCCGCCGCCGGCGGACGGTCAGCGCACGCGTCGTCGACGGCATCCTCGAGCTCCGAGTGCCGCAGTGGATGCCGATGGCCGAGCGCCAGCGCTGGGCCGAGCGCATGCGCCAGCGCATCGAGCGCCAGATGCTGCGCGCCCGCCCCGCCGACGAGGGGCTCCAGGAGCGCGCGCAATCCCTCAACCACCGCCTTTTCCGCGGCCGCCTGCACTGGAACTCGATCCGCTGGGCGCCCACCCGGTCCCGCTGGGGTAGCTGCGATCCGGGCGCCCAGCTCATCAACATCGCCGAGCGCGCGCGGCCACTGCCGCCCTGGGTGCTCGACTACATCATCGTCCACGAGCTGGCGCACCTGGAGGTGCCCGAGCACGGGCCTGAGTTCTGGGAGGTGGTCAGCGCCTATCCGCTTGCCGAAAGGGCGCGGGGCTACCTGATCGCGGTCGACCACCGCGCCGGCGGCCCGCTCGACGGCGAGCCCGACTAGGCCTGCGGCGGGTCCGCTACGGCGAGAGGACGATCTTGGTGGCCTCGCGGGCGTCGAACATCCGGTAGGCCTCGACCGCGTCGTCGAGCCGCATCCGGTGGCTGATGATGCGCTCGGGGTGCAGCCGCCCGGCCACGATCAGGTCCAGCAGCGGTCTCATGTAGGCGGTCACGTTGCAGATGCCCGACCGGAAGGTCAGGTCCTTCATCCAGTAGTGCATGAGCGGAAAGTCCCACTGGACCTGGCTGGGAACCCCCACCATGGACGTCGTCCCGCCGCCGCGAACGCAGTGGACGGCGGTCTCGACGGCGGCCGTCTGGCCGACGCACTCGATGGCGGAGTCGACGCCATGACCCTCGGTCTGGGCCTGCAGGAACTCCACCGGGTTGACCTGCGCCATGTTGACCGGAATCGCGCCAAGCTCGCGGGCCAGCTCCAGCCGCGCCTCTACCGCGTCGACCGCGAAGACCCGGGCCGGGCCGAAGAGCTGGGCGGTCATCACCGCACAGAGGCCGACCGGGCCGGCTCCGATCACCGCGACCGTGTCGCCGGGCCGGATTTCGGCCCGCTCGGCGCCGAAGTACCCGGTCGAGAGGATGTCGCCGACGAAGATCGCCTGCTCATCCGACACGCCTTCGGGGATCATCTCCAGGGTGTGGTTGGCATTGGGCACGACCACGTACTCCGACTGGCCGCCGCCGAGGTCGCCCAGGTATTCGCCATGGCCGAAGATGCGCCTGTCGACACACTGCCCGGGCCATCCGCGGCGGCACAGGTAGCAGTGCCCGCAGGAGGCGTAGAAGGAGGAGACCACCCGGTCTCCTGGGCGGAAGCGGTGGATGTCAGCTCCCACCTCCTCGACCACGCCGACGAACTCGTGGCCGATCACCGCACCCGGGTTGACCGGGACATTGCCGTGGTAGAGGTGGAGGTCGGAGCCGCAGATGGCGCCCAGCGTGACTCGCACGAGAACGTCGTTGGGGCCCTGGATGGAGGGCCGGGGGACGTCGACGACCCTGAAATCGCCAACGTCCTGGTAGGTGACTGCTTTCACCGGCCGGATTGTAGCCGGGCTCTCGAATTGGGCCTTGGCGAAAGCCCAATGCCCGGCTATAGTGATAAACGCACTATCACATTTATTAAGTGCGGGAGGTTTACTCATGCATCAGATGGTCTGGTTGGTCGTCGTCGTGGCGGCGATTGCCATCCTGCTCGCGATCGCGCTGTTCGGCGCCCTCGGACGGCGCCGGCGGGCACCGTTCGAGACACGAATGTTCCCCGAGAACTACATCGATCCCTATCACCGGCGAATCGACGAGATCGAGAGGATGTTCGTCAACCAGCCCCGGGAGGCGGTGGCCGCCGCCAAGCTCCTGGTCGACGACATGCTCACCCGGCAGGGCTACCCGGTCCGGATCAGCAACGAGGAGCGCGTGCGCGACATGCGCCACAACAACCGGACCCATGCCGACCGGTACCGGCTGGCGACCTCGCTCAAGTCGGACCCCTCGACCGAGGACCTGCGCCGTGCGCTCCAGGCCTATCTGGAAACCGCGCGCGACCTGGTCGGCGAGGCGCGCCGGCGTTACGGCAGCGAATCCAAGTCCGAGGAGGCACGGCCGGAGATCGCCGGCTAGCGCAAGCCTGCCGTCAAGCCCGGCTAGGCTAGCCGGGAATGCGGTTGAAGGGAGCGGTGGTCCTGGTCACGGGCGCCTCGTCCGGGATCGGGGCCGCCACCGCGCGCCGGTTCGCCAGGGCCGGCGCGCGGCTGTGCATCTGCGCGCGCCGGCTTGACCGCCTGCACGACGTCGCCGAGCAGTGCCGGGCGCTGGGCGCGCAGGCGGTCTCCGTGCGTCGGACGGACGTCTCCCGTCCGTCCGACGTGCGCGCCTTCGTCGCCGGCGCCCTCCGGGATTTCGAGCGCGTGGACGTCCTCGTCAACAACGCCGGCGTGGGCTGGCGTGGGCGCTTTGCCGAAATGCCCGACGAGGCCATCCGGGAGCTCCTGGAGACCAACCTGGTCGGGCTCGGGGCCTCCATCCAGGCCGTGCTTCCGGTGATGCTGCAGCAGAACTCGGGCGTGATCATCAACGTGGCCTCGGTCACCGGCTTCCGGGCGGTGCCCTATTCGGCCTGGTACAGCGCCACCAAGCACGCCGTGGTCGGCCTCTCGCACGCGCTGCGCGGCGAGCTGAGCGGGACGGGCGTCAAGGTCTGCGCGGTCTATCCCGGGACCACCGACACCGAGTTCTTCAAGGGCATGGAGCCGAGCGGGGTGGCGCAGACCGCCGACTGGGTCGCCCGCGCGGTGGTCAGGACTGCCCGCTGGCCGCGGCGGGATGTCGTCCTGGCGCCCTACCGCCTGGCGATGCTGGCGGAGCCGGTCCTCGGGGGGCCGCTCGACCACATCCTGGGCGAGATCCGGCGCCGCAAGCTCACCGGGTCGTGACCGCCGCCGGCGGCGGCGCCGGTGCTGCCCCGGATCAGCGCAGCAGCTGAGCCGACAGCAGCGCCGCCGAGCCGGACGCCGCCGCCGCCAGCATCACCATCCCGAGACAGCCGAGGGCCCGCCTGACGGCTATCGGCCTGGCCGGGGGGCTGGGACTGGAGGCGCCGGCCTGAACTGGCGGCCCGCTCTGCTGATGTGGCGGAACGGCGCCTGTCGGCGGTGCGACCGGGGGCATCGGCGCCATCGCGGGAGCCGGCGCCGGAGCCGCGATCGGCCCGGCGTAGCCGGCGGGCGCGGCGCTGACCGGCCCGGGGCCGGCGGCGGGGACCATCTTCGTGAGATCGGCGCCCGGCTCCAGCGACCGCTGCCAGCCAGGCGTGATGCGATCGGCGACTCTGGTCAGGGCCTCGTCGAACTCGGCGCCGGTCTGGAATCGCTCCTCGGGCCTCTTTCCCAGCGCGCGAAGCATCACCTGCTCGAGCTCCTGGTCGACGTCGGGCCGGTGGATGGCCGGCGGCGGGGGCGGGGCCTGCACGTGCTTGGCCATGAGCGTGAACGGACCATCGCCGGTGGCGGCCGTGAACGGCGGCCGGCCGCAGACCATCTCGTAGAGCATGATTCCCGCGCTGTAGAGGTCACTGCGTCCGTCGACCTTGCTGGTCGACACCTGCTCCGGCGACATGTACTGCGGGGTGCCGACGGTCGTCCCTGTCCTGGTCGCTGTGGAGCCGCCGCCGCTGTCGTCGGTGAGCCGGGCGATACCGAAGTCGGCCACCTTGACGTCGCCCTCTTCGCTGACCAGCACGTTCTCCGGCTTCATATCGCGGTGGACGATGGCGTGCCGGTGCGCGTAATTGAGCCCCTGCAGGACGGCATGCATGATCGCGAAGACCTGGGGCATGGGCACCATCCCCCGGTTCAGCATGTCGCGGAGAGAGCGGCCGCGCACGAACTCGAGGATGATGTACCGCGCGTTTCCCAATTGCTCCATGTCGTGCACCTGGACCAGGTTGGGATGGTTCGACCGGGCCATCACCTGCGCCTCCTGAAGGAAGCGGGTGAGGGCCGTGGGATCGGCGCCCGGGCTCACGATCAGCTCCTTGATCGCGACCTCCCGGCCCAGGCTTGGATGCTCGGCCAGGTACACCGCACCCATGCCTCCGCGGCCGAGCTCGCGCTTGACCACATACTTGCCGATCATCCGGGCCCCCGGCGGCGGGCCGGGCGGATTGGAGGGCGGCGCCGCCGGGTTGGCGGGGCGCGGAGGCGTCACCGGCGGTGGCGCCGGCTGGCCCTGCGGCGGAGCCTGGGGAGGCGGCGGTCCCGGTCGCGGAGCCTGGGGAGGCGGTCCCGGT
>CAYLIP010000007.1:13043-57456 GCA_964383855.1 uncultured Actinomycetes bacterium
GGCGGTCCCGGTCGCGGAGCCTGGGGAGGCGGTCCCGGTTGCGGAGCCTGGGGTGGCGGAGCCGGCGGGGGCGAGGGTGCCCACGGTGGTGGACCGGGCGGCGGGCCGGGCGCCTGGCCGCCAGGAGTTCCGGGAGGCTTCGGCTCGCCGCTGTCGGTCACGCCGTCGGAGCCTACCAGACGCATCTCGCAGGGCCACCCGGAAGGCCGGTCACGGCACCCCGCAGGTTGGCAGTTTGGGTTTTTTGGCAGATAATGCGGCCGGGTTCAGCCGAATACATTCATCGGAGGTCAACACCAGATGCAGAATCCCCCCGGCCCGCCGCAGAGTAACCCGCCGGCGGCGTCCACCGGCGTCGACAAGCGCACCGGCGCACTGCTCAGCTATCTGGCCACATGGGTCACCGGGATCATCTTCCTGTTCGTCGGAAAGAACGACCCGGACGTGAAGTACCACGCGGCGCAGTCGGTCGTCCTCTTCGGCGGCCTCTCCGTCCTCTACTTCGCGTTCGAGATCCTGGCGGCCATCGTTGGCATCTTCGGGCTCCTCGCGTTCCTGGTCGCCGTGGTCATGTTCATCTACTGGATCATCTGCCTGTACAAGGCCTGGACCGGCGGCGGCCAGCGCTTCGAGGCTCCCGTCCTGGGCAGCTTCCTGCGCCCCTACGTCGAGCAGCTGATGAACGCGGTCAACTAGACAGCGACACCTCAAAGGGCCCCGCCCGGCGGGGCCCTTTTCTATTTCGGCGAGCGGAGCGCCGCCAACGCGGACTCGATCCCGGCCTGCAGCTCGTCGCGGGCCGCCCGAGCCTCCTCGAGCAGAGCTCGGAGGCGGCTCACCTCGTCCTCCAGGCGCCTGATGCGGGGATCGTTGCGGCCGGCCGACCGCCGCAGGTCCTCAGCCTCAAGCCGCAGCCTCTCATTGGCCACCATCAGCTCGCGCCGATCGGCCAGCAGCTGCTGGATCACGCCCGGGGGCCCCTCGCTGTCAGGAGGCCGAGCCGGTTCTCTCCCCCTGGTTGACGTAGCGGCAGACCCCCGGCTGGAACTCACGGAGCCGCAGGTGCTCCATCTCGCCCCTGAGGTAAGCGGCAACCCGGTCCTGGGCGAGACGGACCTTGGCGCCGGAGATGTTCACGCTGCCTTCCGCCGACGGGTATCGATAGAGGTAGCGGCCGTCGATCAGCAGGCAGATCGCCAGCACCTCCCGCTCGTCCTCGATGACGTGTTTGAAGCAGGGCACGGCCCGGCGGGTCAGCTCGCGGACCGGAAACCCTCCGACCCGCCCGAACACGACGTCGAGGGGTGAGCGCATCGCTGCCCATGCTAAGTGAGGAGGGACAGCTGCTGGGGGCGCGGCGCCGGGCGAAGGAACTCGACGCGCCGCGGGGCGACCGCGTTGCGGCGGGCCAGCTCGCGAACCCGCTCCTGCACCGGCCCCACCTGCTCACGGGGCAGGTAGGCACCTCGCGAGTAGAGCTCCAGGTAGCGCTCCACCAGTTCGGGCCAGTGGCGCGCCAGTGATTCCATGAAGTGCTCGCGCGTGCCCGGCCGGAGATAGAGGACATTGGCCCAGATGCCGGCCGCGCCGGCCGCCCGGGCGGCCTGCACGACCCGGCTCATCTGCTCGGGCGAGTCGGAGAGCCCGGGCAGAATGGGCGCCATGCCGACGCTGGCCCGGATGCCGGCGGCGGCCAGCCGCTCGAGCGCGCGCAGCCGCTGCCGGGGGTGCGCGGTGCCCGGCTCGGTGCGCCGCCAGACCTCGTCGTCCAGGGTGGGGATGCTGAAAGTGACCGTCGCCTCGGCGCGCCCGGCCAGCGTCTTCAGAACGTCGATGTCGCGCACGATCATGGGCCCGCGCGTTATCAGCCCCATCGGATTGGCGAAGTCGGCGAAGACCTCGAGGCAGGCCCGGGTCAGGCGGTAGCGGCCCTCGGCCGGCTGGTAGGGGTCGGTGGCGGCGCCCACCGCCACTCCCTCACCCTTCCAGCTTCGCCGTCCGAGCTCCTGGCGGAGAACCGCCGCGACGTTGGTCTTGACGCGAATGGCCCTTCCATAGCGATCGTCCGAGGGCCTGTCGGCGCGCCTCTCGAACGCGCGCACGTAACAGAACGTGCAGCGGTGCTCGCAGCCCATGTAGGGGTTGAGCGACCAGTTGAAGGGCATTCCCCTGACCCGGTTGAGCGCCACCTTGCAGGGCTGCTCCAGCAGCTCGACGTCCGCGCGCCGGGGCTCCAGGTCGAGGGCGGCCATCCGCCGAGTCTAGAACAAACGTTCGGGCCTGGGTTATGGCCTGACCAGGGACGAGGGGCAGAAGTCATTGAGCAGGCACTGCTCGCAGAGAGGCCGGCGGGCCAGGCAGACCCGGCGCCCGTGAAGGATCAGCCGCAGTGAGAAGTCCGTCCACTCGCGCCGGGGGACGATCGCGCAGACGATCCTCTCGATCTTCGCGGGATCGGTCGTGCCGGCCAGCCGGAGCCGGTTGGTCAGCCGGTTGACGTGGGTGTCCACCGGAAATCCGGGGATCCCGAAGCCCACGCCGAGGATGACGTTGGCGGTCTTGCGGCCGATGCCGGGCAGGGCGGTGAGGGCGTCCATGTCGGGCGGCACCCGCCCGCCGTGATCCTCGACCAGGCGGCGGGCGCAGGCGATGATGGCCCGCGTCTTGGCTCGGAAAAAGCCGGTGGCCTTGACGATGACCTCGACCTCGGCGGGGTCGGCGGCGGCCAGATCGGCCGGCTCCGGATAGCGGGCGAAGAGGACCGGCGTGACCTCGTTCACCTTGCGATCGGTGGTCTGGGCGGAAAGGATGGTGGCGATCAGCAGCTCGTAGGGGCTGCGGTGGTCCAGCTCGCAGGCGGCCGGGTACGCTCCCTTGAGGCGTTCGACGGCCAGGCGGGCCCGGGTGCGGGCCCCGCGCGGCGGCGCCGGCGGCTCAGCCCTCGGCAAGGAGCCTGCGCGCCACCGCCGCGATCTCGCCTCCCTCGGCCCTGCCCGCGAGGCGGCGCGACGCCTCCTTCATCACCTGGCCCAGGGCGCCCTGGCCCTCGGGCCGGACCTCCTGGATGACCTTGCGGATCTCGGACTCCAGCTCGGCCTGGCTGAGGCCGGCGGGGAGGTAGGCCCGCAGGATCTCGGCCTCGCTCTGCTCCTTGGTGGCCGCCTCGGGGCGGCCGGCTGACCGGTACGCCTCGGAGGCCTCCTCTCGGCGCTTGACCTCGCGCCGGAGTACCCGCAGCACCAGCGCGTCGTCCGGCTGAGGTGCCGCGCCCGGAGCCTTGGTCGCCTTGACGACCTCGCTCTTGAGCATGCCCAGGGTGCTCACAGCCAGCTCATCACGGCGCTTGCGCGCCTCGAACATGTCCGAATCGACCCTCTCGAAGAGCCCCACGCGAGCGATTGTCGCAGGCTCCGCTTGTTAACCTGCGCGCGCATGGGTCTGCTCCTGGGTCCTGTCGTCGCCCTGCTCGGCGTCCTTCTCGCCTACCTCGTCCTGCGCACGCGCGCGCGCCACCGGGAGTCCCTCTACTCGGTGCGCCGGAGCCTGCTCCAGGAGCGGGCGAGCGTGCGGCGGGAGCGGGCGCTTGCACCGGAGCCGCCCGCCCAGCCCGACCCGCCGCCGGTGGCGGCGCCTGAGCCGGCGGCGAGCGCGGAGCCCGAGGCGCCGCCGGCGGTCCCGCCTTCCCCGCCCGCTTCGACGTGGGACAGCTCGCCCCTCCCGCCCCGTGCCGCCGGAGCTCTGGCCGCCGGGCCTGGGGCGGCGCCGCCCGGGTTCGAGTCGTCGGCGCCCGCCTTCCCGCCGCCGGCAGCCGCGGCCGAGGCCGCCCAGGCGGCCGAGGTGGCTCCTGGGACCGCCGAGGTCGCTCCGCCGCCGGTGGTCGAGGACGACCTGGCGGCCGGCGGCCAGGCGCCCGAACCGGAGCCGGCGGCCGGGCGGGCCGTTCAGTCTGTGACCGGCTACCTGGTCCTGCTCGGCGCGCTGGTGGTCGTGCTGCTCGGGATCCTCCTCATGTTCGCCACCTCGCGCTAGCGGGACCGGGTGCCGCGCGCCGCACTGGGCGACCTGCTGCTCGCCTTCGCTTTCGCCGACGGCCTGATCGCGGCGGGCGTTCTGCTCGCCGGGCACCAGGCCTGGCTGGCTCCGGTGGCGCTGGCGGCGGCGGTGGCGGCGGTGGTCCTGGACCGCCAGGGCCGGCGCCCGGCCGCCGCCGGCGTGCTGATCGCCGGCGCCTTCCTGCTGCCCGAGACCGTGCTGCTCCTGAGCCGGGCGCCCGAGGCGCCGGTGCAGGACGGGCTGCTGATCACCGACGCTGCCGCCGGACGCCTTCTGCACGGCGCCGACCCGTACGGCCACGACTACATCGATAGCGCGCCGCTGCGCGCTTTCTGGCTTCCCGAGCTGCCCGTCAACCCGCTGCTCGGTCACTACGTCTACCCGCCGGGCATGATCCTGCTCGCGCTGCCCCTGCGGGCGGCCGGGCTGACGGCGGCCTGGCTCTGGCTGCCCGGCCTGGCCGCCCTGGCCGGCGCCGCGTGGTTTGCCGCAAGGTGGGCCGGCGTGCTGGCGGCAGCGCTCAGCCCCCTGCTGCTGCTCGACTACCTCTACCTCTTCAACGACCTCTTCGCCCTGACCGCAGCGCTGCTGGCGTTCGGCTTTCTGATCCGCCGGCGCGCCCTCGCCGCCGGGCTGGCTGTGGGCGCCGCGCTCTGCCTCAAGCAGACAGCCCTGGTCTTCGTCCCGCCGCTTCTCCTGGTCGCCGCCGGCAACGGCCGCCGCCAGACGGCGCTCCTGGCAGCCGGCGCCTGCGGGCTCCTCGCCCTGGCCGTCCTTCCCTTCATCGCAGCGTCGCCCCGTGCCTTCCTCGCGGACACGGCGGCCTACTTCTACGGCGCCGGCGTCGATTCGTTTCCGATCCGGGGGCCCGGCCTGCCCGGGCTTCTGCTCGACGCCGGGCTCATCCCGAGCCGCTGGGCCGCCTACCCGGCGGCCGCTGTCCAGGCGGTCGCCGGCGCGGTGGTCCTGGCCGCCGGCTGGCGCTGGCTCGGCCGCTTCAGCTGGGCCCGCCTCTGGCTCTGGACCGCCGCCATCGCGGGCGTGCTCTTCCTTCTCGGGCGCACCCTGGCGCCCAACTACGTGACGCTTCTCGCGATCCTCCTTCTGCTCGCCTGGACCTCAGCCCTCGAGGACGGTGCGCCAGGTGAGCCCGCCGTCGATCGAATCCAGGACCGGACCGCGAGCGACCCCGGCGTAGAGAACCCGGCCGGCTGAGACCAGCGCCGAGATCTCCTTCCCCCGGAGGCCGACGACCGCACCGCCCCGAATGCCGTCGGTGGTCGCCATCAGCGACCCGGACAGCGCCCAGACGCCCGCTCCGGTGCTCTGCAGCCGGCGGGGCGGCCCTGGCAGATCCAGCGCATAGAGGTCGCCACGCCAGTCGCCGGCGAGCAGGCCGCCGGGTGCCGCCGAGAGCGCCGTGACGCGCGAGGGCAGGCCCGTGGATTCCCACGTCTCTCCGTCGGCCGACCGCAGCACCCCGGTCAGCGTGGCGGCATACAGGCTGCCCTGCGATTCGGCGAAGGCCTGGTACTCGCCGCCGCCCGGGGAGCCCGCCGAGCTCCAGGAGGCGCCGGCGTCGGCTGATCGCCAGATCCGGCCCGCCCACTGGCCGGCGACCATCGTCCTGCCCGAGAGCCAGACCGCCGGATAGCGGCCCGCCGGCACCGGCGCCGGCCTCCAGCTGGCGCCGCCGTCGACCGACACCGAAACACCATGGTCGGTGCCAAGCAGGAGGCGTCCGCCCTCCGCCGCCAGCGCGAGCGGCGTCCCCGGCCCGGTGGCGCCCAGTGGCTTCACGCCCCCCTGCGCGCCGACCTGGAGGAGGCGCCCTTGCTCGACTGCATAGAGCGTGTCGCCCGGACCGGCGGCGATCGCGTGACGGTAGCCCTCGGCCGTGGGCGCGGCGCCGACACGGGCCAGCAGCAGCCCGGCCGTGACCAGTATCGCCGCCGCCGCGCCGTAGACTCGCCTGCGGACATGCGGATCTACCACTGGGCCAAGTGAAGCACCTGCAGGCAGGCCCGGGAGCGGCTTGCTGAAAGGGGCCTCCACCTCGAGGAGCGCGACTTCTTCGCCCGCAGCCTCGAGCGTGCGGAGCTGGAGGAGCTGGCCCGGCGGGCTGGAGGAGTCCGCCGGATCTTCGCCTTCAACTCGCCGAGCTTCAGAAAGCTCGGGCGCGACCCGGACGAGGTCGGGGACCCGGAGCTGCAGCTGATCCTCTCCGAACCCCGCCTGCTGCGGCGGCCCCTCCTGCTCACCGATGACGGCCGCGTGCTTTCCGGCGGAAAGGCCGTGTCAGAGGCCTCCTTCGACCTCTGACAGCAGAATGCCTGCCAGGCGCCCTGCCTCGAGCGGGCCGGTCATCAGCGTGTCGGCCACCACCACCCGGTAGCCCAGGGCCTGGACGGCGGGGACCGCCGCCGAGTCCAACTCGTCGAGCACGAAGGTGGTGGCGAGCCGCTGGTACTCGCCGGCGACGCCGGCCGGCGATGGATCGCGGCCCAGCGAACGCATCATCTCGACCGTGGGCCCCTTGAGCGCCCGGCCGCCGACCGTGGGGCAGACGGCCACGGTTCGCGCCGGGTCGAGGTCTGCACGGACCAGCTCGAGGACCGGCCAGACGCTCACGACGGGGTTGGAGGGCCCGATCACGACCAGGTCGGCGTCGCGCAGCGCGGCCACCGCCTCTGGGGCTGCGCGGGCCCGCTCGATACCGGCATAGGTGACCCCCCGCACCTGAGGCTGCGCTCGATGGCGCACGTAGAAGTCCTGGAAGGCGAGCGGTCCCCGGTCGGTCTCGAACCAGGTCCGGACCGGGTCGTCGGTCACCGGGATCACCGGCGAGGGAACGCCCAGACGGCGGCCCAGCTCCCGCGCCGTCTCCGTGAGCCGGGCGCCGCGCCGCAGCATCTCGGTGCGCAGCACGTGGAAGGCGAGGTCGCGGTCGCCCAGGGCGAACCAGGCGGGCGCGCCCAGGCGCTCCATCATCCCCATCGTCGCGAAGGTGTCGCCGGCGATCCCAAAGCCCTTCTCGTCGTCGAAGATGCCGGCCAGCCGGAAGAGCACGGAATCGATGTCGGGGCTGACGTGCAGCCCCCACACCACGCAGTCGTCGCCCACGTTGGCCAGGACGGTCAGGCTGCCCGGCGGCAGCGCGGCCTTGAGGCCCACCGCCAGCTTGGCGCCGCCGGTGCCGCCGGCGACGAGCACCACCTTCACCGCCGCCTCACCGAAAGAGGTCGAGCTCGGCCGGTCGCACAAGGTCGCGGCCGCTGCCCGGCGGCCCTTCGGCCCGGTAGCCCCGCACGACCGCCATGGGGAGGCGCGCGGTCTTGCCCATCACCAGCTCGGCCGCCGCCGCCAGCTCGTCGGCGACCGCGACGACGCTCACGCTCAACTCCTTGCCGTGGTCGTCCAGCCGGCCCCGATAGTCGACCAGCACGGGCAGCCCGGCGGCGCCCAGGGCGACGTTCTCGATGCCGATCCGCCAGGCCCGGCCGAAGGTGTCGGCCACGATCACGCCGACCGGGGTCGCGGTCAGGTCACGGAGCCGCGCCCGGATGCGCTCGGCGCTGGCATCGCTGTCCTCCGGCAGCAGGGTGATCGCATCCTCGCCGGGAACGTTCGACTGGTCGATTCCGGCGTTGGCGCAGACAAAGCCGTGCCGCGTCTCCACGATCAGGATCCGCTCCCGCCGCACGATCCTGACCGTCTCGTCGAGGATGGCCTGGACGAGCCGCGCGTCGTGCCCGATCTCCTGGGCCAGGGCCACCGCGTGGGGGCTGGGCGCGATCTGGGACAGCCGGCGGACCTGGCCTTCCGCCTTGGAGACCACCTTCTGCGCCACGACCAGCATGTCGCCGGCCTGGAAACCGAACCGAGCGGCGGCCAGCTCCGCCAGGTCGTCCCCCTCCACCACCTCCGGGATTCCCTCGATGGGAAGGATCTCGATCAAGAGCGTTCGGCCGGGAGCTTGTGGAGGGCCTCCAGGTCGGATGGCTCGTCTAGGTCCAGAGCCAGCTCGGGTAGGTCGACGACCTCGAAGGGGACTCCGCGTCCGCGCGCGTCCCGCTCGAACCTGGCCAGGGAGTCGTCGCCGAAGAAGAGCGCGAGGGCTCCGGGCGGCCGCATCAGGAGCGCGTTGGTGCCCCCGCGGCCGGTGGCGGCCGCGGCGACCGCGCTCGGGGTTGCCGCCCCGGCCGCCGCCAGGACCTTGCGCAGTGCCTGGCCGGTGACCAGCGGCAGGTCGCTCGAGACCAGGAGCAGCTCGCTCGCGCCCAGGCGCAGGGCGTGCTCGACGGCGGCACGGGCGGCCGCGTTCTGGCCTGATGGCTCGGCCTCGAGGACGACCTCGGCGCCCTCCTCGGCGGCCAGCGTGGCGGCCTCCGAGCTACCACAGACCGCGAGCACAGACTCCGACGCGCGGCGCGCCGCCCGCAGCGCCCGCCGCGCGTTGGCGATCGCCAGCCGGCGCCGCTCCCCCGCCCCGAGCGCGGGCTGGAGCCGCTGCTTGGCGCTGTCGAAGTCCTTGACGAGGACGGCGATGACGGTCAGGCGAAGCGCTCCCGCAGCCGGGGAAGGACCTGCTCCGCGTAGACCTCGAGAAAGCGCGCCTGGTCGTCGGTGGGAGAGTGGAAGACGAGGTGGGTGAACCCAAGCTCGATGTAGGGGCGGATCTGCTCGACGTGCTCCTCGGGGTCGCTGGAGACCAGCCAGCGCTTCTCCGGATGCTCCACCTTCTTCGCCCGCTCCTCCATCTCTCTCGGGTTGTGGACGTCGACCTTGTCCTCGGCGGGAAGAGCGAGCGCGGCCCAGATGCCGGTGTCCCGGAGCGCGCGGTCGCGGTCGGCATCGAAGGAGACCTTCACCTCGATCGTCTTCTCGATCGCTCTCTGTTCGCGACCCGCCGCCTCCGCGCCCTCCCGGACCGCCGGGAGGAGGGTGTCGCGGTAGAGCTCGACACCCTTGCCCGACGTGCATATGAACCCGTCTCCGTAGCGCCCGGCCAGCTTGGCCGCGGCCGGCCCCGTCGCCGCTATGTAGATGGGAACCGGCTGCTCCGGCCGGTCGTAAACGGTCACGCCGCGGGTCCGGTAGTACTCACCGTCCCACTCCACGAAGTCCTCGGTCCAGAGCTTCCGGATCAGCTTCACCGCCTCGCTCAGCCGGCGGAAGCGCTCGCGCTGATCGGGCCAGTCGATCCCGATCACCGGCACCTCGTTCATCGACTCGCCGGTGCCCACCCCGAGCACGATGCGGCCCGGGTAGAGGGAGCCCAGCGTGGCAAAGGCCTGGGCCACGACGGACGGGTGGTAGCGGAAGGTCGGCGTCAGGACGCTGGTCCCGATCTGTACGCGCTGGGTGCGCTCGCCGAGTGCCGCCATCCACGCCATCGCGAAGGGCGCATGGCCGTCGGTGTGCCGCCAGGGCTGGTAGTGGTCGCTCACCCACACGGAGTCGAAGCCCCGGCGCTCGGCCTCGACCGCGAAGTCGAGAAGCCGGCGCGGAGCGAACTGCTCCGCCGACGCCTTCCATCCGAGCCTGAGCGTCATGGGTTCTTGGGGAAATACCGGCGCCAGCTGAAGGCGATTCCCCCGATCGCCGCCGCCACCACGACGATCGCCAGGGCGGCCAGGCTCTGGCCGCCCGTCTGCGCCATGCCGCCGGCCAGCATCAGGACCAGCAGGAGGAGCGAGCCCACCATCATGACCACCAGCGTGACCGCGCGGTGGAGCTTCACTGCGGGCCCGGGAGCTTGGCGATCGCCTCCCGCAGGAGCGCCTCGAGGTCGTCGAGCGAGCGCTCGCGGGTGAAGGTGCCGACGTCCTCCCGGGTCACGCTGTCACCTTCCCACCAGAGGGCGCTGACCGCGTACTCGTCCGGCTGATCCTCGGTCCAGGAGACGTCCACCGCCGGGTCGCCGGGGCGCTTGCGGGTGAAGTCGATGCGCCAGACCGGGTCGTCGCGGAAGAACTCGTGCAGGCGGGCGCCCTCCGCCGCCGCCACCCGTCGCAGCGCGGGCGCCACGATCTCAAAGGCGGCATCCATCTGCCCGAGCTTGTCCCAGGAGGTCCCGGCCATAAGAGCTAGCTTAGCCCTCCCATGATCCCCACCCGGACACACGGGAGTCCGAGCCGGCAGCCCGCCTCATCGCCGCCGGTGGCGGAGGCGAGAATCGTCCCGTGCACGTGACGCGGGTGGCCAGCACGCCCTCGACGCAGGACCTGGCGCGCAAGCTTCCGGTCGGCTCGGCGATCGTCGCCGACCATCAGACGGCCGGTCGGGGCCGCCTCGGCCGGGCCTGGGAGGCCCCGCCCGGCACCGCCCTGCTGGCCTCCTTCGTCCTGGCTTCCCACCCGCTGGCGAGCCTGGCCGCCGGCGTCGCCGCCGCCGAAGCCTGCGGGGACGGGGTCCGCCTCAAGTGGCCCAACGACCTCCTCCTGGAGGGCGCCAAGCTGGGCGGCGTCCTGGTCGAGCTGACCGGTGGCCGCTGCGTGGTTGGTATCGGCGTAAACCTGACCGCGGCCCCGGCCGGCGCCTCGATGCTGGGCGAGGACCGAGAAGCGCTGCTCGACCGGCTGGCGGCCGCGCTGGAGCGGTGGTTCGCGCGGCCGCCCGAGCGGGTGCTCGAGGCCTGGCGCGAGCGGGCCGACACCCTCGGCCGCCAGGTGCGGGTGCAGCTCGGCGAGGAGGTGATCGAAGGCCTGGCCGAGGACGTCGACGGCGACGGCGCGCTGATCGTGGACGGGCGTCGCGTCCTGGCCGGCGACGTCACCCTGCTCCGGCCGCTGCCCGGTCCAGGAGGAGCGGCAGCACCTCGCCCGACCTCCCCCTGAGCACGACAGCGGCGCGGTCGTCGAGGGGCGTCGGCTCGTCGTTGACGATGACCATGGGGGCGCCGTTGCGAACCGCTTCCAGCGGAACGTCGGCGGCCGGGTAGACGACCAGGGAGCTGCCGACGACGAGCATGAAGTCGCTCGCCGCCGCCAGGTCGTAGGCCTCGCTGATGGCCTGGCTGGGAAGCGGTTCGCCGAAGAAAACCGCTGCCGGCTTGAGGAAGGGCCCGCGGCAGAGCCGGCACCTGGGCGGCATCTCGGCCTCCAGCCGGGCCTGGACGTCGGCGCGGGGCTCGGTGGCTCCGCAGTCCAGGCAGACGACAGTGGTGCCGTTGCCGTGCAGTTCGATCACGCGCCGGCTGCCGGCGCGGCTGTGCAGGCCGTCGACGTTCTGCGTGACGACGGCGCTGACGTGGCCGGCGTCTTCCATGGCCGCGATCGCCATGTGCCCCGGATTGGGGCGAGCCGTCACGTACGACTGCCATCGAACCTTGGCCACCTCCCAGTACGCCTCCGGGTGCTCCATGAAGAAGCCGATCGACGCGACCTTGACCGGGTCGTACTCCTTCCAGAGCCCGTTCTCGCCCCGATAGGTCCGGTGTCCGCTCTCGGCCGACACGCCGGCGCCCGTGAAGACGACGCCGTGGCGCGCGCCGGCCAGCAGCCGCGCCGCCGCCTCGAGCCCGCCGCCGGCCATGTCTAGTGGTCCGTCCGGGAAACCACTCGGCAATCCATCGGCCCATCTCCGCCGGGCTCCCTTCGGTCGCTGAAGCCGGCGTCAAGGGGCCCGGCGATTCGTCGTCGCGCACCCATTGGTGCGCTCCTCCTCACGCCACCCTTTCCTTGGCTCCGGCGGTCTGGGCCGCGCCTTGTCGAGCTAATTCCCAGACAGACCACTAGCGGGGTCCTGGAGGCGGGACCGGCGCGGGCGGCGGCGACGGCGGATTGTCGGGCCCGGGGACCGGGGGCACCGGCGGCTGGCCTGGATAATCGGGACCGGGAGGGGTGGTCATGGACCCGAGGCTACCGGCTGCCACCCCCGGCCGCAGGCGGCTCGGCGGCGCCGCGACCCGCGGCTATCGTAAGAGCGGCGTTGAGTTCGGGGGTGATGGCTGGACGGTCGGTGCAGCTGACGCTGCTTGCCGTGTACTTCGCGCTCGCGTCATTCTTCGCGGCACTCGCTGCCCGGGGCTTCCTGGTGCCCCTGATCGCCCACGAGCTGGGAGCCGACCGGCTCACGGTGGGCTTGCTCTTCACGGTTTCGACGCTGGCCGGAGCCGTCCTCTCGATTCCCTCCGGGTTTCTCGCCGACCGCTTCGGGCGCCGCGAGATCGTGATTCTGGGCGCGCTGCTGGCCGGCGCCAGCCAGCTCGGCATCGCTTTCACCGCCGATGTGCGCGTCTACCTGGCCATGCAGTTCATCGGCGGCTTCGGCGCGGCGGCTGCGCAGACCGCCCTCTATGCGACCGTGGTCGACCATGCCCCGCCCGGGAAGGTGGGCCGGGCGATGGGCTGGATGACGCTCTCGATGCAGGTCGGGTTCCTGGCCGGTCCCGCCCTGGCGGGGGTCATCTCGCCGTTCACCACGCTGCGGATCGACCTGGTCCTGACCACTGGGCTGTGCCTGGTGCCGATCGCCGCCTCCTTCTTCCTGGGTCCCAATCGCCATCGCCGCCAGCGTCATCGCCTGCTGGCGGCGCTCGGCGAGGTCGTGCGCACCCCGGGCTTCCTGCCTATCGCGGTCGGGCTCTTTGGCGCCACCATGCTCTGGGGCACCGCCCAGGCCTACCTGCCGCTCTTCGGCCGGGAGCACCTCGGCCTATCCCCGGCCGCGATCGGCTACATGCTCACCCTCCAGGCCTTCGCCAACGGCGCCAGCCGGATTCCGGGCGGCCGCATCGTCGACCGCAGCAGGCGGCGCCGCTGGATCGTGGCGATCGGCACCTCCGGGTATGCCATCGCCATGCTGCTGCTTCCCCGCACCTCGGGCTTCTGGGCACCGACCCTGCTCCTGGTGGCCGGCGTGCCCTTCCTGGCCACCGCCTTCATCGCCCTCGGAGTCGTTTTCAGCCGGCTCGGATCGGCCGCGGCGCGGGGGACGGCGATGGGCGTTTACAGCGCGGTCCTGTTCGGCGGGCTGGCTGCCGGCCCCGCCGTCTTCGGCACCGTGATGCAGCGTGGCGGCTATGCAACCGGCTTCACGGCCTGCGCCGCCGCCTCGGCCGGCCTGTCGGCCCTGATGCTGATGATGCGCGCCGTCGAGTCGCGGGCCAGGGGCGCCGCGGTTCTGCTTCCGCCGGCGGCGCCGGGGACGTGATCGAGGTCCGCGGGCTCTCGCCCGCCGATTTCGTCGAGGCCCTGCCCGCGATGCGTGACGTGTTCCAGGAGGCGCTCGAATACCCTCCCCTCGAGCCGCGCGTCATGTCATTCGTGCCCGTCGCCCGTGGCCATGTCGGCCGCACAGGATTCCGGGCCGCGGCGGCTTTCGACGGTGAGTCCCTGGTGGGATTCACCTACGGGCAGCTGGGCGAGCCCGGCCACTGGTGGCGCGAACAGGTCGCCCGCGCCCTGACGCCCGAGGGCCGGCGGCGGTGGCTGGAGGACGCCTTCGAGCTGGTCGAGCTGCATGTCCGGCCCTCGCACCAGGGTCGAGGCCTCGGTGGCCGGCTGCACGACCTCCTGCTGGAAGGCCTCAGCGCGCGGTCGGCGCTCCTCTCGACTCCGGCGCGGGAGGGGCGTGCCATGCTCCTCTATCGCAGCCGGGGCTGGGAGCAGCTGGCCGAAGGCCACCTCTTCGACGGGGTGTCGGAGCGCTACCGGATCCTGGGGCTGGACCTCGGCCGCACCGGGCAGGGGCGTAGCGCGCCCGCCTGACGGCACCCGGCGTGGATCCAGGCCGCCGACATCGGTGGCAGGCGCCGCGCGTCAGTCGAGGGTCCGCCTGGGATCGGCTCCGGCCATGGCTTCCAGGCGCTCGATGCGCCTTTCGAGGGGGGGATGCGTCGAGAAGAGGCCGGCCAGGGTCTGGCCGGAGAGCGGGTTGACGATGTAGAGATGCGCGAAGGCGGGCTGCGCGATCGGCGAAGGCACCTCCTGGCTGCCCCGCTGGAGCTTGCGCAGCGCGTTGGCGAGGGCCAGCGGATCGTGGCTGACGTGGGCGCCCGTCTCGTCGGCCTGGTATTCGCGGGAGCGGGAGACGGCGAGCTGGATCAGAAGCGCCGCCAGCGGCGCCAGGATCACGGCCGCGAGGACGCCCACGATGCCGAGAGGGTTGTCGCGCTCCTCCCGGTCGCCGCCAAACCACATCCCCCACTGGAGGACGTTGGCGATCAGGGTGATCGCCCCCGCGATCACGGCCACAACCGAGCTGATCAGGATGTCGCGGTTGCGCACGTGGGCGAACTCGTGCGCAAGCACGCCGTAGAGCTCCTCCTCGTCGAGGATCTGGAGCAGGCCCTGGTTGACGCAGATGGCGGCGTGGTTGGGATTGCGGCCGGTGGCGAAGGCGTTCGGCGAAGGATCCGGGGAGACATAGACCCGCGGCTTGGGCACTCCGTACTCCTGGGCGAGGCGGTCAGCCAGCCTGTGCAGCATGGGAGCCTCGTCCGGTGTCACCTCCTGGGCCTGGGCGGCGGCGATCGCCATGCGGTCTGAGAAGAAGTAGGCGAAGCCGTTGAGGAGGGCGGCCAGGAGCAGGAAGCCGACCATGCCCGCGGTACCGAAGAAGAGCCTGCCGAGCAGCACCAGGAGGACAGTCAGAACGGTCATGTAGAACGCGGTCTTGAGGTTGTTCATCGCTCTCTCAAGGCTTCGTATTCCCCAATCCGCAGCCAATCACGCACGGCCTGTGCGTGGCTCGGAAACGCGAGGTCGGGCAGCGCCCCTGCGTCGAACACTCCGACCTCCAGCATCTCCGGGCCCGGCATGGGGCGAGCGCCGGCGCGGAGGCGACCGCGGTAGCCGATGGCGACCAGGCTGGCCGCATCGCGCTTGGGGATGTGATACACGCCGAGCAGGCTCAGGATCTCGACCTCGGCGCAGACCTCCTCCAGGCACTCGCGCACGGCGGCATCTCGGGGGTCCTCATCGTGGTTGACGAAGCCGCCGGGCAGGCACCAGAGGCCGTAGCCGGGGTGGATGGCGCGACGCCCGAGCAGCAGCCCATCCCCGGACTCGATCGCGACCAGGGTGACCACCTTGGGATCGCGCCAGAGGATGAAGTCGCAGCGGGGGCAGGCGTCGACCTCATGGTCCTCGACCAGGCGCGCCTCGAGCGGGATGCCGCAGTTCACGCAGAAGCGAGCCATATGAACAGAGCCTACTGCGGCCCCAGATCAGGGCGGCGCGACGGCTATACTCGCAGGGCCCGCCCAAGGGAGAGATTTACTGCACTCGCTTTACTTCGAAGACCTCCCCCTGGGAGGCCACTGGACCACCAGACGCCGCACCATCACACCGGCCGACCTGACGGCTTTCGTCGGGGTGGCCGGCGATTTCAATCCCCTTCTGATCGACGCCACCTACGCGCAGCAGACGTCTTTTGGGGGGACGGTCGTGCCCGGCACGCTGATCTCCGCCGTGGCCGTCGGCCTGGGGTCGCTGGACGTCCCCATCCCGGCCACCGCCGGCATGGTCGGGATGACCTGGCGATTCCTGCACCCGGTGCGCCCGGGAGACAGCCTTCAGGGAAGCTGGCGCCTCAACCGCAAGCGCCCGGTTGAGAATCCGGCCCTCGGCCTCTGCTTCTGGCAGATCGATGTCCTGAACCAGCACGGGACGGTGGTGGCGACCGGAGAGGTGGGCCGCCTGGTCCGGCGGCGGCAGGCGGTGGCCGCCCCCGCCCCGCAGGAAGCCGAAGCAGCAGAGGACGAAGAGGCTACGGCCCCCACCCGCTCCCGGCGCCGCCGCCGGCGCTCGAGCCCGGACCGGGAGCGAGTCGCCGAGGTCGTCGAGTCGCAGCCGCTCCCGGAGCCCGCGCCCGCCGATGTTCCCGCACCGTCTCGCCGCCGGCGCCGGCGGCGCGGCAACGGCCATGGGAACGGGGGCGGCGGCCAGCAGACGGCCGCTGAGCGGACGGAGCCTGCCCCGGCCCCCGTGGTCCCCTCGCCTCCGCCCCCGCTTCCCGCGCCGCTGCCGAGCAGCCGCCTGCGCGGGGTCCTCCGCCGCCTCCGCGGAAGCTGACCACCTTCCAGGGAGAAGGCTTCCCGGGCTAGACCGCCTCCGGGACCTCGAGGGCTTCCAGGTGCTCGATCACCTTCCGGGTCAGCTGGCTCGGCGTTGAGGCCCCGCTGGTGACACCCACCCGGCGGACGCCGGCGAACCACTCAATGCGGAGATCGTCCAGGTCGTTGACCAGGTGAGCGGGCTTGCCGGCAAGCTTGCGCACCACCTCGACCAGCCGCTGCGAGTTCGACGAGCGCGGGCTGCCGACCACGATCACCATGTCGACCTGCTTGGCCGCCTCGACCGCGGCCTCCTGCCGCTCCTGCGTGGCCCGGCAGATCTCGTTGTGGACCTCGGCGTGAGGCCAGCGCTGCCTGACCCGCGCGATCAGATCGTCGGTGTCCCAGACCGAGAGCGTGGTCTGGCAGGTGACGGCGACTCGCTCGTTGCTGATCTCGAGGGCGTCGATGTCGTCGAAATCCTGGACGAGGTGGACTCGCCCGGGGGCCTCGCCGATCACCCCCTCCGGCTCGGGGTGTCCCTTGCGGCCGATGTAGACCACGTCATACCCCCGGCCGGCGAGCTGGACGACCAGCTCGTGCGTGCGCACGACGTCGGAGCAGGTGGCGTCGACCGCGCGCAGGCCCTTTTCGGCGGCTCGTGCCTTGACCTGGGGCGACACCCCGTGGGCCGTGAAGATCACGGTGCCGCCCGAGATCTGCTCCAGACCCTGGAGGCGGTTGGGCGGGTCGACCAGGCTCACCCCCTGGCGCTGGAGGTCGTCGGTGGCGTGGGTGTTGTGGACCAGCTGGCCCAGCATATGGACCGGCCCCTCGGTCTCCTCGCGCACGCGGCGCGCGATCCGGAAGGCGTCGACCACGCCGTGGCAGTACCCGCGCGGGGTGATCCGGATGACTTCCATGCGTGCCCGAGTCTACCCGCGGCGCTCGGCCGGGCTTAAGCCGGCCGGGCTTTGATCAACTGGTTTGGAGCGGAATCCCATCGAAGACGTCGCGCTCCGGGCTCTCCTCGCCCAGCGCGCCTCGGGCCAGCACATACGCCTCGCGGCTGAACGCGGCCTCGAAGATCTGGCTGGCCGCCGTCTGGAAGGGGGATCCGGGGTTGTTCTGGGAGACGTGCGCCGCGAAGGCCTCGCGCTTGCGGTCCACCTGCTCGCTCACGTCGACGATGGTCGTGATCTCCTCATCGGGGACGCCCTGCAGCAGCGCCGCCATCTGCCGTACGCCGGGATCGTCGGGGAAGCGCTCGGCGACCTGCTCCACCATCCGCTCCACAAACGAGCGGGGGATCACGCAGTGGTAGGCCTTGGCCGGCCGCCACCCCTCGGCGGCGAGCAGGTCGAGGGCGGCCACCGTGACGTGGTGGGCCTTCACGTGGTCGGGGTGGCCGTACTGGCCGTCCGGACCGTAGGTCACCACGACGTCCGGCCTTTCCTCGCGCAGCAGTCCTGCCAGCCGCTGCGCCGCCTCGAGCAGGGGCGCGCGGTGAAAGGAGGCGGGATCTTCATTGCCGGCCGTCCCCGCCATGCCCGAGTCCCGATAGCCGAGGAACTCCTGGCGGTCGACGCCCAGGATCCTGCCGGCGCGCGCCATCTCCTCGGTCCTCACCTCGCCCAGTCGCGGCCGGGTCAGCGCCTCGTCCATGTTGTGGATCTCGCCCAGCTCACCCCGGGTGCAGGTGACGAGCACCACCCTCCGGCCCTGGTCATGGGCCCGGGCCATGATGCCGCCGGTGCTGATGGACTCGTCGTCGGGGTGGGCATGGACCAGGAACAGGGTGCTCATGGGCTCTCACTCTCGAGCAACTCTCCGATCAGCGCCGCGATTCCTCCGCTTCCCGGAGGCCCGATCACGCGGTCGGCCGACTCCAGCACCTCGCGCGGTGCCGTCTCGACGGCGACTCCGAGCCCGGCCCAGTCGATCATCGGCTGGTCGTTGCGCCCGTCGCCGATGGCCACGGCGCCGGCGGCGTCGCAGCCGAGCCGGCCGCAGAGGAACTCGAGCGCCTTCCGCTTGTCGGCCTCGGGACTGGTCAGCTCGATGTAGTTGGGCATCGAGGTGGCGGCGTACAGGCGCCCGTCGAAGGCCTCGCGCACGGCTCGGAGCAGCCCGCCCTCGACTTTCTCGCGCGTGCTCACGATCACCACCTTGGGCGTGGTCGGGCCCATCGCGCGGTCGAGGTCGGGCACCAGGTTGATCTGCATTCCGGCATGGTTTGCGTATTCGTGCGCCTCCGGCCGGTCCTGCTGCACCAGCAGGCGGTCGTCGCGGTAGACCTGGACGTGGAGGTCCCGCTCCAGGCACCAGCCCACCACCTCGGCGGCCAGCCCGTGCCGCACGCCGTGGTCGAGCAGCGTGGCGCCGTCGAGGCCCCGGACCTGGGCGCCCTGGTAGCAGACCAGCGGATCGGTGAGGTGCAGCCGCTGCGCCCAGGGCAGCGCACCCGGAAACGGGCGGCCGGTGCAGGCGACCACGTGCAGGCCGGCGGCGCGAGCGCGGTCGAGGGCCTCGACGTCGCGCGGGTCGACCTTCAGGTCGAGCGACAGGATGGTCCCGTCGAGGTCGAGGGCGAGGAGCTTGGGCGGAGTCAGCGGGGCGCGTTCAGGACTTCGGGGTTGAGCAGGTTGGCCGGCCGGCCCCCGCGCACCGCCGTGGCCATGTTGCGCGCCGCCATCGCGCACATCTCGGACCGCGTGCGGACCGAGGCGCTCGCGATGTGCGGCGCGAGCACCACGTTGCGTGCGTTGATCAGGTCCGGGTGGACCGCCGGTTCGCGCTCGTAGACGTCCAGACCGGCCGCGAAGATGCGCCCTTCGCGCAGCGCCTCCGCCAGCGCCGCCTCGTCGACGACCGGACCCCGCGAGGTGTTGACGAGCACGGCGGTCGGCTTCATGCGCTCGAACTGAGCCGTGCTCAGGAGGTGGTGCGTGCCCTCGGTCAGCGGCACGTGCACGGAGACGAAGTCGCTCGTCTCGAGCAGTGAGTCGAGATCGGCTCGCTGGACGCCCATCTCGCGCTCGACGTCTGCCTCGAGGGGGTTGGGATCGTAGTAGATGACGCGCATGTTGAACCCGCGCGCCCGGCGGGCGACGGCGCGGCCGATGCGCCCGATGCCCACGATCCCGAGGGTGGCGTGGTTGACGTCCTGCCCGAGCAGCATGTCGATCGCCCAGCCTCCGTACCGGCCGTCACGGACGAACCGGTCGGCCTCGGCCACCCGGCGTGCCGCCGCCATCAGGAGCGTGAAGGCGAAATCGGCGGTCGTCTCGTCCAGGATCCCCGGCGTGTTGGTGACCATCACGCCATGCCGGGTCGCCGCCGGCACGTCGATGTTGTCGAAGCCGACGGCTACGTTGGAGACGCAGCGCAGGCCGGGAAGCGAGAGCACGGTGTCCCGGATCGGGTCCATGAGCATGGTCACGATCCCGGCGCAGCCTTGAGCGGCCTCGCGGATGCCGGCCTCCGTCAGCTGGCCGCCGGCGGGGAAGTGGACGACCTCCGCAGCCTCCTCGAGAAGGGCGGGGCCGGGATCCAGGATCGGGTGCATGAGCAGCACCCGTGGGCGCGTTCCAGGGGCGGTCACGGGTTGACGCCCAGCTCGGAGGCGATCGGCTTCAGGGCATCCCTCACGATCTCCACGTGCTCGTCGAAGGGTACGCCCAGCGCCTCCGCCCCGGCGACCAGCTCCTCCCGGTGCACGCCCCGGGCAAAGGCCTTGTCCTTCATCTTCTTGCGCACGGTGCGGGCGTCGACTGCGGACAGGCTGCGGTCGGGCTTGACCAGGGTGCAGGCGATGATGAACCCGCACATCTCGTCTACCGCATAGAGCGAACGGCGGAGGTTGGTGTCGCGGTCGACATGCAGGTGGTCGGCGTGCGAGGCGATGTCGCGCAGGTAGTCCTCGGGCCAGCCCCGGGCCCGCAGCATCTCGATCCCGTCCTGGGGATGCTTGTCGAGCGTCGGGTGCATCTCGTAGTCCCAGTCGTGGATCAGGCCGATCACCGCCCAGCGCTCCTCGTCCTCCCCGAAGCGGCGCGCGTAGGCGCGCATCGCCGCCTCCACCGACCGCATGTGGCGCCGCAGCTGCTCGGATTGGGTGCTCTCCTGGACCAGGGCCCAGGCGTCGTCTCTGGTGGGCGTCACGAAACGGTCATCCCAATATCTCCTCCAGGGCGTCCAGCAGCCGCTCGTGCTGTTGGCGGGTGCCGACGGTGATGCGGAAGTGGCCGGCGATCGGCTCGCGGTCGTAATGCCGGACCAGGATCTGCCGGGCGCGAAGCTCGGCGTACAGAGCGGCCGCCGGCCGGGGCGGCCGCACGAACAGGAAGTTGGCAGCCGAGGGCGTCACCTCGAAGCCCAGGTCGCGCAGGCGGTCGCCCAGCCACTGCCGCTCGTCGACGACGTATTCGGCCAGGTTGGAGCGGTATTCCACGTCCTCGACGGCGGCGACGGCGGCGACGATGGCCAGGCGGTCGAGGTTGTAGGAGTCCTTGACCACGTCCAGCGACTCGACCAGGCCGGCCGGCGCCAGCGCGTAGCCGATGCGCAGCCCGGCCAGCGCGCTCGACTTGGAGAGCGTGCGCAGGATGACGAGGTTGTCATGCGCCTCCAGCAGGTCGGAGCGCTCCTCGGGTGCGAAGTCGACGTACGCCTCGTCGAGGACGACCACTCCCCGCGCCCGCCGCAGCACCTCCTCCACCACCTCTCGCGGCTGCCAGCTGCCGGTCGGGGAGTTGGGGTTGCACAGGAACTTGAGCGGCGCCGGATCGTCGAGAAAGCTCTCGGGCAGCTGCCCGTCCCGGCCGGTGGCGTGCGGTGAGGGCTGGACCTCGTGCATCAGGCAGACGGGTTCGTAGAGCGGGTAGGTGGGCCACGGCCAGGCGCAGCGGTCGCCGGCGCCGGCGAAGGCGCGGATGCACATCGCGATCAGCTCGTCGCCGCCGTTGCCCATCGCGACCATCGACGGGTCGACGCCGGTCGAGCGGGCGACCGCCGCCCGGGCGGCGCTTGCGGTCGGGCTCGGGTAGAGACGGAGATCGTCGTTGACGGCGCGTCGCACCGCCTCCAGCACCCTGGGCGAGGGCGGCCACGGTGCCTCGTTGGTGTTGAGCTTGACCCACCCCTCCCCGTCCGGCGGCTGCTCGCCCGGGGTGTAGGGGGCAAAGCCCCGGAGGGCGGGCTTCAGAAAGCGCGGGGGCACTTAGAGCAAGGTTAGTAGCACATGCCCTGCCCGCGAAGCCGGGCCAAGCCAGGAAGGCCTGGGCGAGGGCGGCCCCTCAAGCCGCGCGCGAGCACTCGAGCAGGAAGCATTCCAGCACCAGCCGGGGGCTCACGTTCTGCTCGAGCTGGCCGGCCGCGTCATAGGACAGCTCGAGCAGGCGCGCCATCGGAGCCGGCCGCCGGGCGGTCAGCATCCGGCGCCGGAGATGAAGCTGAAAGGCGCCCAGCGCGAACTGCACCGGCTCCTCGACGGCCCGGTCGGAGCCGCGCCACTGGAAGTTGGCGGCGTCCAGCTCCTGGGCCAGCCGCAGCGCCACGTCGGCGGGTGCTCCAAAGACCTCCTCCAGCCGCTCCGCCCAGCGCCGGTGCCTCTCCACGATCGCCGGGTCAGAGGCGGCGCTGAGCGCCCAGCCGGGCCTACCGCGAGACATCTCGGCGAGCGCCGGCGCGCGGTCCTCCTCCACCCCGCGCTCTCGCAGCAGCGCCTCGACGTCTTCCAGCGCGACCGGGTGGAAGGGAACCCGCTGGCAGCGGGACACCACCGTGGGCAGGACCACGAACGGGCTCAGCGAGGGCGTCGTGAGGATGATCACGCGGCCCGGCAGCGGCTCCTCGAGGGTCTTCAGCAGGATGCCCTGGATGGGGTCGGCGAGCCGGCCCACGTTGGCGAGCACCGCCACCCTGCGCTCGCCCAACCCGGGCTTGAGCGCGAGGAACGCCTGGAGCGACTGAGCATGGTACTCGGGCTGGCGGTCGGGCAGCAGCCGGATCTCGTCGATCTTGAGGGCGTCGCGGCGGTCGTCCTCCCAGTAATCGGGATGCCGGCTCAGGGGCAGCTGCGGCAGGAGCGCCGCCGCCATCCGGCGCGCCGCCTGCGTCTTGCCGACGCCCGGCTCCCCGACGAACAGGTAGGCGTGCGCCAGGCGCCCCGACTCGAGCTGGCTCCGGAGGTGGGCGAGCGCGGCGCCGTGGCCGGCAAGGCCGGCGAAGGGATCGGGCACCGCCTAGGGCCTCGAGGTCTCGGCGGTGGTCGGAGCCTCCGGCGCCCGCTCGGTCCCGCGGCGCTGGGCCCGGGCCTGCAGGTAGACCTCGTTGATCCGCTGGATCACGGTCAGGTTGGTCAGCACCGCGAGCACAAAGACGAGCAGATCGAGCACCGGTGGACCGATGAGAAGGCCGGCCACCATCGCAACCACGCGCTCGGGGCGGGCGAAGAGGCCGGTGTCGCACTTGAAACCAAGGCTCTGGGCCCGGGCCCGAACGTAGCTGACCAGGAGCGACCCGGACAGCGCCGCGAAGACGGCGACCACGGTCACCGGGCCGAACCGCGAAGGGTGGCCCAGGAAGTAGCCGGCGATGCCAAGGTAGACCGCGACCTCAGAGTAGCGGTCGGTCGTCGAGTCGAGGAAGGCGCCGTAGGGGTACGTCCGGTTGGTCGCCCTGGCCAGCGCCCCGTCGATGATGTCGAAGGTGCCGCTGAAGGCGAGCACGATTCCCGCCGGCACCAGGTACCCGAGGCCGGCCAGGATGCCGGCCACGAAGGTCGCCAGCATGCCCACGATGGTGACCTGGTTGGGGGTGATCCCCGACCGGGCCAGCGCCCCCGCGGCGCGCTGCGCCTTCCTTCTAACCCACGCCTGGAATCGGCTCGTGAACACTCATGACCTCCGGGGCGCGCGAGCGCGCCGACTGATAGACCTCGATGACGCGCGCGGCGACCTCTCGCCATGCAAACTTCTGCGCCTTGGCCAGCGCATTCTCCGCCAGGCGGCGCCTCAGCTCGGGATCGCGCGCGAGCACGGTCAGCGTGGCGCCCAGCTCGACCGGGCTGCGCGGGCGCACGGTGAGGCTGTCCCGGCCGGCGTCGACCACGCTCAGGTAGCCGGGCACCTCGGTCGCCACCACGGGGAGCCCGCTTGCCATCGCCTCCAGCAGGACGACGCCGAAGCTCTCGCCCCCGGTCGCCGGGAAGCACGCGATGTCGGCGGTGGCGTAGTAGCGCGGCAGGACCGAGCGCGGCACGTAGCCGGCCATGACCACGTTCTCGATGTGGCGCCGGGCGACCAGGTTCTCGACCTGAGAGCGGAGGGGCCCATCTCCCACGATGATGAGCCGCGCCCGTCCCACCCGTTCCTGCAGCTCCCGGAAGCCGAGAACCAGGTCCCGCAGCCCCTTCCTCTTCTCGAGCCGGCCGACGAATATGACGTTGGTCATGCCGTCCCGCAGGTGCCGGATCGGGGTGTGGCCGGTCCGGAAGGTGTCGACGTCGACGCCGTTGGGGACGATGGCGGGGTCGGCCTTCGGAAAGTAGTGGCAGACGAAGTCCCGGGCCGGCTTGCTGACCGCGATCGTCTGGTGCAGCCGGCGGAGGTAGCCCTGGAAGAAGGGCCGGCCGTAGTAGTAGCCGAGGTTTCGCTTGGCGTAGGCATGGAAGGTGCCGACGTTGGCCGTCTTCGACATGCGGAGCACGGTCAGGGGCAGCGCGGGCATGAACGGCTCGTGGAGGTGGATGACGTCGAACCGCTCGCGCTCGAGGATCTGCTGCACCTGGCGCGAGAGGTTCAGGTTGAGGGTGATCCGGGCCACGGTGTCGCTGACCGGGATCGAGACCACGCCGCCGATCCGGGTGAAGTCGGGGTCGTCGATGTCACGCCGGCTGGAGGGCGCCATCACCCGAACCTCGTGGCCGAGCAGCCGGAGCTGCTCGCCGAGATGGCGGATGTGCTCGCTCACGCCCCCGGGATGCGACCAGTCGTAGGGCGAGACCAGTCCGATCTTCATTTGCGGCTAAAGGTAAGCGCCGGCGTCACGGGGAGTCGGCCCAGATCCGGTGCGGGAGGTGCCACTGCTCGGGATGGTCGCGGATGATCTGCTCCAGGTGACGCACCAGCTCGGCCATCACCGCCCTTACGTCGGAGTCGCGGTCGCCGGTCGGCTCGGCGAAGATGGGCGGCCAGCCGCGCGCCTGGTAGGTGTCGTCCGGCAGCCGCCAGACGGCGACCGGGAGGATGGGCGTCCCGTGCTTCAGGGCGAGTGCCGCCGGGCCGGTCGGGATCCGGCAGGGGTGGCCGAAGAAGTCGATCTCGACCCCGGTGCCGAGGATGTCGCGGTCGATCGCGGTCACCACCATCTCGTTGGCGGCGAGCGCCTGCACGACCTGGCGCAGGCCGCTCCGGTTGAGCGGGAGCACGCTGATGCCCAGGCGCTGGCGCGTCTTGCGGTACCAGTCGTAGAGCTCGGGAGGATCCAGCTCCTCGGCGAAGAGCGCGACCGGAGCGATGGTCGCCGACCAGATCGCGGCCGCGATCTCCCATGAGCCCATGTGGGCGGAGACGACGAGAACGCCCCGGCTGCGGGCGAGCGCCTTCTCGAGGTTCTCGGCGCCCTCCACCCTGAGAAGCGGCCGCAGCTGCTCGACACGCGCCTTCGGCAGCTGCATCAGGTCGGCGTAGGCCTTTGAGTGGTTGCGAAAGTTGAGCCAGGCCAGGCGCTCGATCTCGGCCCCCGTCCGGTCGGGAAGCGCTCGCTGGAGATTGAACTCGATCCGGCGCCGGGAGGCGGGTGCGAACCGGAAGGCGACCCGCGCGACCACGATCGCCAGGGCGTAGGCCCAGGGGCGCGGAAGCCGCTCCATCACCCACTGGAGGGCCCGAAAGCCGCGGTACTGGATCAATCGGCTAGCCGAGCCGGCTGAAGGCGAACCACTGCTCAGGATGCTGCCTGATGAAGCGCTCGAAGTGGAGCACCACCTCCTGCATGAGCTGGCGATGCGCATCCTTGCCGCGGCAGCGCCCGGCGGTCGGGATCGGGGGCTCGACATGGATCTGGTACCGCCCCGGCCCGGTCCGGACGACGTAGCCGGGAAGCAGGGGCGCCGACGCCCGGCAGGCAAGGGCGGCCGGGCCTGCGGGTACGGTGACCGTCCTCCCGAACATCTGGACGGAGACCCCGGGCCCATGCGGGAGGTCGCAGACCAGCGCCACGATCGCGTTCTGGGCGAGCTCGTCCTGGATCACCCGAACCGCGGACCGGCCGAGGGGGATCACCTTCAGGCCGAGGGCCTGACGCGTGGCGACCACGGCCGCATCCAGGCTGCCCGGCATTCGATCGGCGACCGCCGCGATCCGGTAGCCGAGGGCGCCCGCGAAGGAGCCGGCCATGTCCCAGGAACCCATGTGAGGGACGGCCAGGATGCACCCGGCACCGCCCGCGAGCGCCTCGTCGACGCGCTCCAGACCCTCGATTGCGACGCGGTCCAGAACCTCCTCCCGGCCCATCGCCCCGATCAGCACGAAATCAGCCAGCACGCGGCCGTAGTTGCGAGCGGCGGCGCCGGCCACCCGCGCCACCTCGGGGTCGCTGCGCGGGCGGCCGAGAACGGCGGCGTAGTTGTCCAGCGTGACGCCCCAGCGGCCGGGGTTGAGGCGGTACCAGAGGGCCGTGCCCGCGCCCGCGGCGGCATAGCGTGGAGCCGGGGGAAGGGCCGCGGCGATTCGCGCCGCGGCCCGGTAGCTACTCCCCAGCAGCGCCGGCAGGCGCGGCCTCCCTGGCCGGGGCCCCGGCGATCCGGGCATTGTTCTCGATGAACTCCTGGGTCAGCCGCCGCGCCTCGTTGTCGGTGTGCTGGATGGGCGGCGACTTCATGAAGTAAGCGCTCGGGCCCTCGAGGGTGCCGCTCAGGCCGTGGTCGAGGCCGAGCTTGATGCAGCGGACGGCGTCGATCACGATTCCGGCCGAGTTGGGCGAGTCGACGACCTCGAGCTTGAGCTCGACGTTGAGGGGGACGTCGCCGAAGGATCGGCCCTCGAGCCGGATCTGGGCCCACTTGCGGTCCTGCAGCCAGGGCACGTAGTCGCTGGGGCCGATGTGCACGTTGTCGTCACCGATCTCGTAGTCGAGCTGGCTGGTGACCGAGCGCGTCTTGGAGATCTTCTTGGACATCAGCCGCTCCCTCTCGAGCATGTTCAGGAAGTCGGTGTTGCCGCCGAAGTTGAGCTGGTAGGTGCGCTCCAGACGCACGCCCCGCTCCCGAAACAGGCGTGCCAGCGTGCGGTGGATTATGGTCGCCCCGACCTGCGACTTGACATCATCGCCGATCATGGGCAGCCCCTTCGCTTCGAGGCGGCCCTGCCAGTAGTGCTCCCGGGCGATGAACACGGGAATGCAGTTCACGAGCGCCACGCCGGCGGTCAGGCACTGCTCGACATACCACTTGGTCGCCTCCTCGGACCCGACCGGGAGGTAGTTGACGAGGACGTCGGCGCCCGTCTCGCGGAGGATGCCGGCCACGTCGTCGGTCTCGCCGGGCGCCTTCTCGATCACGCCTGAGAGGTACTTGCCGATGCCGTCGTGCGTCATGCCGCGGTGGACCTTGATGCCGAGGTGCGGGACGTCGGCGAACTTGACGGTGTTGTTCTGGCCCGCCCAGATCGCCTCCGAGAGGTCCTTGCCGACCTTCGTCTTGTCGACGTCGAAGGCGGCCACGAACTCGATGTCGCGGATGTGGTAGCCGCCGAGATCGACGTGCATCAGCCCGGGCACGAAGTCGTCGGGCGAGGCGTCACGGTAGTAGTGCACGCCCTGCACGAATGAGGAGGCGCAGTTGCCGACGCCGCAGATGGCGACGCGGACCTTGCCGTTGCCGTTCTTCTTCATACGTTCACTCCTATGCGCCTGTGCTCGGTCAGCATCGCCCAGACGGCGTTCTGAAGCCGGCGAACGTTGTCGAGGTCGAGGGAGCAGTAGACCGCCCGTCCCTCCTTGCGCTGCCTGACCACCCCGCCCCGGCGCAGCAGGCTCAGGTGCCACGAGATGCGCGGCTGGCTCATCCGGAGCGCGGCGGCGAGGTCGCTCACCTTCACGTCTGAGGCCCCATGCGCCTCGCGCGCGAGCGTCTCCACGATGCGCAGGCGCGTCGGGTTGGCCAGCGCCGAGAAGTGCGAAACCAGCTCCTGGCGCTGGGGCGGCCCATACATAACGGTCAGTTTATACGTTGTTTAAGCCATAAGGAATTGCTTATGTATGCGAGCCGAGCGTTTCCAGGTCCAACGACCGTGTTCTGTCAGCCCCGCGTAGGATTTCTTGACAGCGAGAATGGCCAAACACAACTACGACGACTCGACCGCGGACCTGGCGCACGACATCGTCGAGAGCGCGCAGCAGCTGGTTCACCTCGAGGTGGCGCTCGCCAAGCAGGAGCTGAAGGAGCTCGCGATCACCAACGGGATAGCGGCCGGCGCCTTTGCGGTGGCCGGGATCCTCCTGCTCCTGGCGCTGCTGGTCGCCCTTCCCGTGCTGATCGTGGCCTGGGTTTCCAACCACGTGCTGGCGGCACTGATCTGGCTGGTGATCTACGTGCTGCTGGCGGGCGGACTGGCGCTCTTCGGCAGGTCAAGGCTCCGGATCCAGGGGCCGCGGCGGACGCTCACCACCCTGAAGGAGACCAAGTCATGGGCACTTCGTCAGCTGACTACGAACAGCAGATAGCCGATGTCCGCGGGTCGATGGAGTCGAGGATCGTGGAGCTCCGAGAGCGGAGCCGCGACACCATCCGCCGGACGCGGCGGACCCTGATCGTCGCGGCCGGGATCGGTGCCGGCATCGGCGCCGCCGCCGTGACCGCGATCTTCATCTACCGCCTGCGCCGGCCGCCAACCTTGAACGAGCGGATGGAGCGAGCGCTGCCGTCGGGCTGGTGGAACTGGGTGCGCAACGCTCGGGAGAAGTTCGAGCTCGGCTATCGCCGGAGCCTGCCGCCCGTGCGGCTCTACGTGGGCGACCAGCAGGTGGGCGAGCAGCCGGCCTCCGGCCGGGTCGAGAAGATCGCGGTCAGGGCGGCGCAGGCGGCGGGGACGGCGATGGCCGGGGCCCTCCTTTCCGGCATGCTGGGCCGGGTCGCGGGGCGGCGGGGGAAGGCGGCCTAGCCGGACCGGGCCCCGGAATTCGGCGCAGGCGCCCGCACATGCGCGAAATCGAGGCCCGAATTCGGCGCAGGCGCCCGCACATGCGCGGAATCCCGGCCGCATTACGGGTCGAGCCGGATGTTGGCCCCGGTCAAGGGCTCTGATTCGGGCCCTGCCAGCCAGGCCACGATCCGGGCCACGGCGGCCGGCTCGAGCGCCGGTGAGCGGGGCGCGCCGCTCAGCTCCAGCATGGGCGTCGCGATAGCGCCGGGGCTGACGGCGTTGACCCGGATCCCCAGCGAACGCCCCTCGACGGCCGATGCCTCGGTCAGGCCGAAGAGCCCTGACTTGGCGGCCACGTAGGCCGCCATCCCGGCGAACTTCTCGGCGCCCGGCCACCCCGAGAGCGAGGAGACGTTGACGATCGCGCCGCCCGGGCGCATCCGCCGGAAGGCGGCCCGGCTGCAGGCGAAGGCGCCGGTCAGGCCGGCCCCGATGGTCGACTCCCAGTCGGCCGGCTCGGTGTCGAGCACCGATCGCGGCACCAGCAGGGCGGCGTTGTTGACCAGCACGTCGAGGCGGTGCAGGCGCGCCGCCGCCGCCTCCACCTCATCGAAGCGCGACACGTCGACGCCCGAGCGCCGGCTCCAGTCGACCACCTCGTAACCGCGCTCCCGGAGCGCGCCGGAGATCGCCCGGCCAAGGCCGCCGGAACCGCCGGTGACGACCGCGATCATGCCCGCAGCACCCGCTCGTACCCGGCCGCGCACCGCTCGATCAGCAGGCGCTCGCGGGCCTGGCGGCGAACCTCGGCCCGCTCGAGCCGGCACGCCCGCCCGATCGCGGCCACGAAGGCCGATTCGTCGCCGGGGTCGACCAGGCAACCTCCACCGCGGTTGCCGACCACCTCGACCAGGCCGCCGCGGGCGTAGGCGACCACGGGTGCGCCCGCCACCTGCGACTCCGCCGCCACCAATCCGAAGGGCTCCTCCCAGTCCACCGGCATCAGCGTGACCGCGCAGCGCGCCATCAGGTCCCACAGCTCCGGGCGCGGCAGCACGCCCTCCGAGACGATGCCCTCGCGGGCGGCGTACCCGGTGTCGTAGACGCTGCCGACCACCCGCGGCCGCAGCCCGGCGGCGCGAGCAGCGCGGATCGCGACGTGGGTGCCCTTTTCAGGTGACACGCGGCCGGCCACCATGGCCCAGGGCTCCACCGCGGCCGGGCGGGCCTCAAAGTCGGGGACGCCGTTCGGGACCACGGTCGCGTGCAGGCCGTGGGCCGCCCACTCACGTGCCGCCGCCTCGGAGACCGTCACCATCGGCTGCGGGGACAGCCGGGCGGCCGCCAGCACGCGGGCCGAGCTGCCCGGGGTCAGGTGCAGCGTGTGCGTCACCGGCAGCCGGAGGGCCGCCGCCTCCTCGATGGCCTCGGCGTCGAAGGCGTGCTGCGTGACCACGTCCGGCGCGTCGCCGGCGACCAGGCGGTAGCAGCGCCGGAATGCATCTCGCAAGGCCGGGAGCTCTCTCACCGCACCGCCCGCTGGGCGCACCATGGCCGCCGTCAGGTCCGCGGTCTCCACCTGCACCAGCCGCAGACCGGCGACCGTCGAGCCGGCGGCGCAGTACAGCGTTATGTCGTGACCCCGAGCGGCCAGCGCGCGGGCAAGGTCGGTGACGAAGGCCTGGGCGCCGCCCAGCTGCGCCTCGTGCAGCGGGCTCACGAGAGGCGCGACGACGGCTATCCGCGCCGGACCAGCTCCAGGAACTCGGATCGGGTCCGGGCGTCGTCCCGGAACGCTCCGAGCATGTACGAGGTGACCGTGGTCGCCGCCCTTTCCACCCCCCGCATCTCCATGCAGAGGTGCCGGCCCTCGACCACCACGGCGACCCCGGCCGGGCGCACGACCTCATCCAGCGCTTCGGCGATCTCCCTGGTCATCCTCTCCTGCAGCTGCAGCCGGTGGGCGAAGACGTCGACCAGCCGCGGGATCTTGCTCAGCCCGATGACGCGCCCCGCCGGCAGGTAGGCGACGTGGCAGGTGCCGAAGAAGGGGAGCATGTGGTGCTCGCATAGGCTGTAGAAGGGGATGTCGCGGACGGCCACCATCTCGTCGTAGTCCTGGTCGAAGAGCGCGTCGCCGACCGCGTCCAGCGGGTCGGTCCCATAGCCCTCGGTCAGGAAGCGAAGCGAGCGTGCCACCCGCTCCGGCGTGCCGGCCAGGCCCTGGCGCTCGGGATCCTCCCCGAGCGACCGCAGCATCTGCTCGATCACCTGAGGCAGATCGTCGTCGAAGAGCGGGCGGGGAACGCTCATCGACACAGCTCGACCGAGTTGTTCTCCGACTCGATCAGGCGCAGCCGCGTCAGAGACCCGGCGGGAAGCGCCGCCGCCAGCCGGTCCCAGAAGGCCAGGGCCAGGTTCTCGGCGGTGGGAATCGTCCCCTCCAACCAGGGCACGTCGCGGTTCAGATGACGGTGGTCGACGTCCTCGATCACCGCCGACCGCATGACGGCGTCCAGCTCGCGCAAGTTCACGACCATGCCCGTGGCCCCGTCCGGGACGCCCGTGACCGCCACCTCGAGAACATAGTTATGGCCGTGGTCGCCGGTGCAGGCGCCGAACGTCCGCCGGTTGCGGTCCTCGTCCCAGTCCGGGTTGCGGAGCACGTGGGCGGCGGCAAAGGTGGCGCGGCGAACGACCGTCACAGCCGCCGGGGGCGGTTGCTGCGAGCCGTCGAGCAACCGCGATTGCGCCCGGGTCCTGAGCATCCACACGCTTCATATACTGAACGAACGCTGTGCGCTATTCGGAGGCTGTGATGTCAGCACCGCCGGGCAGCGCCGGCTTCCGGGCCGCCGATGTGGCCCGCCTTCCGCCCGCCACCCTCCGCGCCGCGCTGGCACCGGGACCGTCGGCGCCCCCGCTGGAGGACGTGGCCGCCGCCCTCAGCTCGGAGGACCTATTCACCGTCGCCCGCGCCCTCGATCCAAGCCGTGGTGAGAGGCTGCTGCGGCTCGCGCAGCGGCCGCTGGCCGAGGCGCGGCGTCAGGAGGCGGCGGACCGCCTGGTCCGCGGACTCTTCTGGCCGCTCGTCTACGAGCTGGAGCCGGATCGCTGGGCGGAGCTGGCCGAGCTCGAGGTGCTGCCGGAGGCCCTGCTCGCGGACCTGCCCGAGGCGGAGACCGCGGTCGAGGTGGGAGCCGGGTCGGGCCGGCTGACGCGGCACCTCGCCGCCCGGGTCAGGCGGGTGCTGGCGGTCGAGGGCTCGCTGCCTCTCTGCAGGCGGCTCCGGGCGGGAATGCCGGCCTCGGTCACAACGGTCGCCGCCGCCACACAGTCGCTCCCCCTGGCCACCGGCTGTGCCGACCTCGCCACCTCCTGCGCCTCCCTCTCACCCGACCCACCTCTTGGTGGCCAGCCCGCGCTCCGGGAGCTGGAGCGGGTGACCCGCCCGGGCGGGTGGATCGCCATCGTCGGACCGGAGGCGCCGGAATGGTTCGCAAGCCAGGGCTTTGAGCGCCGCGACTATGAGAAGCCGGCGGTGAGGACGCCCGCAGGCGTGCTCGAGTTCTTCGGGCCGCTCGACCCGCCGGGCACCCTGCTCCTGCGCCGCCGGTGAGCCCCGACGAGGCAGCGGCCTACCTGGCCGAGATCGCCTACCACCTGCGCCACCGCGAGGACCAGCACCGCGCGCGTGCCTTCTCGAAGGTGGCGGCGGTGCTGCTGCGCGACCGGCCCGACCTGGAACGGCTGCGGCGGTCGGGACGCCTGGATTCGATCGAAGGCGTTGGAGCCGGCATCGCCAAGGTGCTGGCCGAACTCGTGGACAAGGAGCGCAGCGAATACCTGGACCGGCTTCGCGAGGAATCGGGCGCGGGCGAGAGCTTCGAGCCCGTCCTCTCCTCGCTGGTGGAGCAGGGCTACCAGGGCGACCTGCACACGCACACCGACTGGTCGGACGGCGGTGCCTCGGTGCTGGAGATGGCGCAGGCGGCCCAGGCCCGCGGCTACCGGTACCTGGCGGTCACCGACCACTCGCCGCGGATCACGGTCGTGAACGGCCTCGGACCGGAGCGGCTGGCCGCGCAGCGAAAGGTGATCGAGGAGGTCCAAAGGCAGGTCGGCGAGGGCTTCACCATCCTGCAGGGCGTCGAGGTGGACATCCTCCCCGACGGCTCCCTCGACCTTCCCGACGAGACGCTGGCTGCGCTCGACGTCGTCGTCGCCTCCCCACACCTGAACCTCCGGATGGAGGCCCCGCAGATGACGCAGAGGATGCTGCGCGCGGTGGCCAACCCTCACGTCGACGTGATCGGTCATCCGACCGGCCGGCGCCCGGGCAGCCGGGCCGGCGCCGAGTACGACTTCGAGCGCGTCTTCGCCGAGGCTGCCGAGCGTGGCGTGCTCATGGAGATCGACTGCGACCCCGCCCGCATGGACCTGTCGCCCGAGCTGGCGCGCCTGGCACTCGACCGCGGCTGCCGGTTCAGCCTCGACTCGGACGCCCACTACACCGACCAGTTCGTCTACGTCGACCTGGCGCTCTGGGTCACCCGACGGGCGGGCATCCCAACTGAGAAGATCGTCAACTGGCTGCCGGTGGATCGCTTGAGGGAGGCGCTGAGGGAGCGTGGCTGAGCTCGGAATCATGATCGAGGGCCAGGAGGGGCTCACCTGGGATCGGTGGCGGGCCATCTGCCGCGACGCCGAGGACCTCGGGTTCGCCTCGCTCCGGAGGAGCGACCACCTGGTCTCCCTGATGGGCGATCCCACCCGCGACTGCATCGATTGCTGGACGTCACTCGCGCTGGCGGCGGAGTGGACCTCCCGGATCGAGTTCGGCCCCATGGTCACCCCGGTGACCTGGATCCATCCGCCGGTGCTGGCGCGGCAGGCGGCCGCGGTCGACGCCCTGAGCGGCGGCCGGCTGCTCCTCGGCCTGGGCACGGGCTGGAACCTCAACGAGCACCAGTACTTCGGGGTCGAGTTCCCGGAGCCGATCGGAAGGCGCTTTCGAATGCTCGAGGCCGCTCTCGAGCAGGTCGGCGAGACCTGGCCAAAGACCAATCCAAAGCCCGTGCGGGGCGGGCGGGTGCCGATCCTGATCGGGGGCAAGGGCACCGGACGGACCCCCGGCCTGGCCGCCCGCTACGCGGTCGAGTGGAACATCGCGGCGGCCGACGCGCCCACCTTTGCCGAGGCCTGCCGGGCGGTGGACGAGCGCTGCCGCGAGATCGGACGCGATCCGCGAGAGGTCAGGCGGTCGGTCATGGGCACGATCTGCACCGGGCGCACCCGGGCCGAGGCCCGCGAGCGCGCGGAGGCGCTGAGGCCGATCCTGCCGCGGCTGAAGGAGATGCCGGCCGACCGGGTGCTGGAGAGCGTCACGTTCGGGGGCACGGTCGAGGAGGTGGCGGAGAAGATGCGGCCGTTCGTCGAGGCGGGCGCCGAGCTGTTCATGCTCCAGCACTTCCTGATGGATGACCGCGACCACATGCGCGTGCTCGCCGAGGAGGTCGCGCCGGCGGTCCGCTGAGGCGGACGCCCCGGAGAAGGCTAGAGGGCGCTTACCGCGAGCTCGGCCTCGATCACGTCGAGTGCCAGCTCGACCGCCCGCACCTGCTTCTCGAGCGCGACGTGCTCCAGCGGCGGCAGGTGGATGAAGCCGGCGGCAAAACCTCGGGCCTGGCCCAGGCGGAGCGCCGTGTAGAGCATCTGGTTGCAGATGTACGTGCCGGCGGTGTTGCTCAGGTAGCTCGGGATCTCCTCCTCGAGCCAGCGCCCGGCGATGCGCTTGACGGGCACGGTCGCAAACCGGGCGGCCGGGCCCGAGGAGTCGATCGGCTCGCCCTCGAGGAACACGCCGTCGTTGTCGGGCAGCGTGAAATCGAGGAGGTTGATACCCACCCGCTCGACCGCGACCTGGGTGCGCAGGGTGGCCAGCCCCAGCCCGAGCACGACGTCGGGCGCGGTCTCGTTGACGGCGCGCTCGAGATCGCGGGGCATGCGGGCCACGCTGACCGGGAGGATGACCCCGCCCAGGCGCTCGGCGACCAGCTGGCTGGGGTTGACGCTGATGGCGGCAAAGGGCTCGAAGCCGGTCAGCAAAAGCCGCATCACTTAAGGTTACGGCGCATGGATTTCGATCTCAGCCCGGCTGAGCGCGAATTCCGCGACGAGGTCCGGGCCTGGCTCTCCGCCAACGCCCCTCGAGAGGACGGGGAGCTCGAATCGCCCGGGCAGCGGGAGTGGATCGAAGCGCGCCGGGCCTGGCAGAAGAAGCTGCACGAGGCGGGCTACGTCGGCATCGGCTGGCCGAGGGAGTACGGCGGCCGGGGCGCGACCCTGATGGAGCAGCTGATCTTCGACCAGGAGATGATCCTGGCCCGGGCGCCCCGGCCCGTGAACGTGATCGGGCTCGGCATGGGCGGTCCGGTGATCATCGTTCACGGCACGGCCGAGCAGAAGGAGCGCTACCTCCCGCCGCTGCTCTCGGCGGACGAGATCTGGTGCCAGGGCTTCAGCGAGCCCGACGCGGGTTCGGACCTCTCCGGCCTCCAGACCCGGGCCGAGGACACGGGAGATCACTACCTGGTCAACGGACAGAAGGTCTGGACCAGCTTCGCCCATGTCGCCAAGTGGATGATGCTGCTGGCCCGGGAGCGCCGCGCTGAGAACCCCCGCGACGGCCTCACCTACCTCCTGGTCGACATGGAGGCCCCCGGGGTCGAGGTCAGGCCGCTCGTTCAGATCACGGGCGACGCCGAGTTCAACGAGGTCTACTTCACCGACGTCAGAGTGCCCAAGACGCAGGTCCTGGGCGAGCCCGGCCGGGGCTGGGAGGTGGCCATGACCACGCTCCTGCACGAGCGGGGCACCCTGGGGATGGCGCTGGCGACCCAGGCCCAGATCACGATCGGCGAGCTGGCCGACCACGCCCGCGGCCTGGGGCGCGGCAGCGACCGGCTGGTCCGCCAGCGCATCGCACAGCACTGGATCGAAGCCCGCGCCATCCAGCTCAACGCCTACCGAGGGCTGACCCGCGTGCTCAAGACCGGTACGCCGGGGCCGGAGGGTTCGTTCCTCAAGCTCGCGTGGTCGGAGCTGAACCAGCGGATGACAGAGACCGCGGTCGACCTGGCCGGGCCGATGGGGCAGGTTTACAACGGCGGCACCTGGCAGCACCAGTTCCTGCGCGCGCGCGCCAACACGATCGAGGCCGGCACCTCCGAGGTGCTCCGCAACATCCTCGCCGAGCGGGTCCTCGGCCTCCCCCGCTCCCGCTGAGCGGCCTCTCCGTGCCGCCTTCGGGGAAACCGTAGACTCGAGCCCGGATGGACTTCGCTTTCTCGGAGGAGCAGGAGCAGCTTCGAAAAGAGGCCCGCAGCTTTCTCGCCAAGGAGTGTCCGACCACCCGCGTCCGGCAGGTCATGGACACCGAGGACGCGCACGACGAGGCGCTGTGGGCCAAGCTCGCCGAGAACGGCTGGACCTCCCTCGGGATCCCCGAGGACTACGGCGGATTCGGCACCTTTCTCGACCTGATCGTGATCCTCGAGGAGGCCGGGCGCCACCTGCTGCCGGGGCCCTTCTTCAGCACCATGGGCCTGGCCGTGCCCGTCCTGATCGAGGCCGGCACGGAGTCTCAGAAGAGGGAGGCGCTAAGCGCGATCGCGGGGGGTCAGGCCAGGGCCACGCTGGCGATGACCGAGCCCAGCGGCCGCTGGGACGCCGCCGGCATCACCCTGCAGGCGACGCAGGCGGGCGACTCCTGGACGCTGGACGGGGTCAAGCTCTTCGTACCCGACGCCGGCGTGGCCGACTACATCGTGGTGGCCGCCCGCACGCGCGGCAGTGGCGGCGCCGGCGGGAGCGGCGGCGGCAGCGGCAACGGCGAGGATGGGATCAGCCTTTTTCTCGTCAAGGGCCGGCCGGACGGCATGTCGATCAAGCCCATGAAGACGCTCGATCGAACCCGGCGCTGGTACGAGGTGCGCTTCGACAGCACCACCCTCGGCCGGGACGCCCTGATGGGCCGGGAGGGCGCCGGGTGGCAGCCGCTGCGGCGCGCCCTGGAGTGGGCCCAGGCGGCGCTCTGCGCCGAGATGGTGGGCGGCGCCTCGACGGTGCTCGAGCGATCCGTCGACTACGCCAAGACCCGGCACCAGTTCGGAAAGCCGATCGGCATCTACCAGGCGATCTCGCACAAGCTGTCGGACATGCTGCTGGAGACGGAGAGCGGCCGCTCGGCCACCTACTACGCGGCCTGGACCGTGGAGGCGGACGCGCCCGACCGCAGCGTCGCCTGCTCGATGGCCAAGGCCTACGTGTCGGACGCCTACCGGCGGGCGGCGGGCAACGGAATCCAGGTCCACGGCGGCATCGGGTTCACCTGGGAGCACGACATGCACCTCTTCTTCAAGAGGGCCAAGTCGTCCGAGGTGACGCTGGGCGACGCCAGCTTCCACCGCGAGCTGGTGGCGCAGCACCTGGATCTCTAGGGCCGGCGGATCCCGGCGGCTTCCGCGGGGGCGCCGCCGCCTACAGCTTTTCGAAGCTCTCCACGTTCACGACCAGGACCGTGGCGCCGCCGACCTGCACCTCGACCGGGTAGGGCATCAGGAGCTCGCCTGGCTCGACCATGGGCGGCATCGGCGTCAGGTACCGGGTCCGCTCGCGGCAGTTCTCGCGGATGATCGCCGCCACCTGCTCCACCCGCTCCTCGTCAACGACGCTGAGCAGAGTGGCGTTACCCTGCTGCAGGAACCCGCCGGTCGAGTTGAGGCGGGTCACGCTGATCCCGGCCGAGGAAAGCGCCTGGACCGTCTGGCCGGCATCCTCGCCCTGCACGAATGCGACTACGAGCTTGATGGCAGAAGCCTCCTCTCCTTCAGCAGGCGGTGCACGTCGGCGGTGATCGTCGCATTGATCTCAGCAGCTGGGAGCGTCGCGTCAATCTTGAGAAAGCGCCCGGGCCGGGCCGCCGCCAGCCGCTCGTAGGCGGCCGCCACCCGCTGATGGAACTCTAGCGGCTCAGCTTCCAGGCGGTCGGGGCGGCGCCCGCCTGCCCGCCGGAGCGCCGCATGCGGATCGACGATGAGCAGATAGGTGCGATCCGGCACGCGGAAGGTCGACGGCCAATCGACCTCCAGGCCCCGGCCGCCGCCCTGGTAGGCGAGTGTCGAGTCGTGATAGCGATCGAGCACGACCGTGCGACCCGAGGCCAGCGCGGGCTCGATGACCTCGGCCAGCAGCTGCGCGCGCGCGGCCATGTACAGGTACATCTCGGCCGCGGGCGCCATCGCGTCCCCGTGGAGCAGGAGCGCTCGGATGCGCTCGCCCAGGTCGGTTCCCCCGGGCTCCCGGAGAAAGAGCGGGCCGGCGTCGGCCAGCGACTTGGCCAGCAGCTCGACCTGGGTTGTCTTCCCCGCGCCGTCCGGTCCCTCGAGGGTCAGAAAGAGGCCGCTCAGTCCATCAGCTCCGCGGACGGGAAGATGCGCAGGCGCCGCTGCGGCTCCTTCCCGGTGCTCCGCGCGACCAGCTCGTTCTCGGCGACCAGCTGATGCTGGAGCCGCCGGACGAAGGCGTTCTGCGGTGCCAGCTCGATTGGCCGCAGGGTGGCCTTGGCCCGCCGGATGGCGTCGGCCGCCTCCAGGAGCGCCCGGGAGGTCGCGGCGTCGTGGCGCTCGGTTCCGAAGACGCGCACCATCGCCTCCTTGACCTGGGTGACCGTGTTGCTCTTAAGGATGTGGATGGGGATCCCCGCCGCTTCAGCCTGGCGCAGGCTGTCCGGCCGCCGCCGGTAGTAGTTCTTCAGCGTGAGCACCATCTCCGCGCCCTCCGGGTTGTTCACCACCCGGACCGGCAGGTCGAGGTCGCGGACCGCCTGCTCCAGGTAGTTGCGGCTGACGCCGTAGGGGAAGACGGTGCGAGGCTTCTGCAGGACCGAGGCGATCGTTCCCCCAGCCGGGGTGCCCGCCGAAGGTCGTGGCACGTCGCGCTCTGCGGCCAGCCGCTCCTCGACGTTTGAGATGATGCGGCCCTCCTTGGTCCGCACCCGAAGCTTGGGATTGGGCACCGGTCCCCTCAAGGCCAGGTCGACAACGTCCGCGAGCGGCTGGTGAATGGCCATCCGGTCCCGGTCCTGGATCTCGATCAGCACGTCGAAGGTGGGCGGCGCCTTGCGCTCGAGCACCGACTTCTGCGTTCCTCGCCGGCGTGCCTCCTCGTCCGAGAGCGTCACGCTCTGGATGCCGCCCAGCAGGTCGTTGAGGGTCGGGTTGACGAGGAGGTTGTCGAGCGTCTGGCCGTGGGCGGTGGCGATCAGCTGCACGCCGCGCTCCGCGATCGTGCGGGCCGCCGCCGCCTCCAGCTCGGTGCCGATCTCGTCGATCACGATCACCTCCGGCATGTGGTTTTCCACCGCCTCGATCATCACGGCGTGCTGGAGGGCGGGCGTCGACACCTGCATGCGCCGGGCGCGTCCGATGCCCGGATGGGGGATGTCGCCGTCGCCGCCGATCTCGTTCGACGTGTCGACGATCACCACGCGCTTGCCCAGCTCGTCGGCCAGGATGCGCGCGCACTCGCGGAGGATCGTCGTCTTGCCGACGCCCGGCCGGCCGAGGAGCAGGATGCTCTGGCCGCTGGTCACGATGTCGCGGATGATCTCGGCGGTACCGCTCACCGCGCGCCCGACCCTGCAGGTCAGCCCGACCACGCGCCCCTGCCGGTTGCGCATCGCCGAGACGCGGTGCAGCGTGCGCTCGATGCCGGCGCGGTTGTCGCCGCCGAACTCCCCCACCCGTTCGGTCACGTACTCGAGGTCGGCGTCGGTCACGGGCAGGTCGCTCAGAAGGACCTCCCGGCCGGGAACGCGCGCCTCGGGCTCGCGGCCCAGGTCGAGCACGATCTCGAGCAGCTGCGCGGGGTCGGTCTGCTGGTGCAGCGACCGGTAGATGTGCGGTGGTAGCGACTTGGCCATGAGCTCCAGCTCATCCGGCCAGGGCGCGTCTACTCTCTCTTCCATTCGCGGGATTGCTTAACAAGGGATTGGTTGCCGGGGGATTGCTTACCCAAAAGAGGGCACCAGGCCCTTCTCGCGAACCGGCTCTCGCAGCGCCAGCTCCTTGACCAGCAGAGCCTGCGTCAGCAGGTTCGAGAAACCGCGCCCGCGAAGGGCGTCGATCATCTGCGAATCATAGTGGCGGAGGTTGCACCAGGCCGGACCGCCGCCCGTCTGACACAGCGCATGGTCGGCGAGATCTTCGGCCAGTCCCGGCTCGGGAAGCGCCCGCAGCCGGATCGTGTGCGGCCGCGAGGGCTCGGCGCTCCGGACGATGCCGGACCAGGCCACGACCTCCACCCGGTCCACCACGAACTGCTGGCCCCCGGCGTCCTCGCGGAGCATCTTCCAGTCACGGTACGTCGGAGCCTCGACCATGGAGATGCCCTGGGGGGTCACCTTGCGGTAGAGCTGGTAGAGCATCCGGCCGTCGCGGCCTCGCGCCGGGCGAAGGCCGGCCGGCACCACCTCCCGGAACTCGGGCGACTCCGCGAAGAGCACGTTCTCGGTGGCGTACTGGCGGAAGCCCTGCAGGCGCAGCTCGGTCGTCACCGGGTCGTCGAGGGGCACCCGCACCAGCAGCCTGACGACCCCGCGCTGCACCGCCCGCTGCGCCAGGTGCTCGACCAGCCGCGGCACCACCTCGTCCACGTCCTGGCCCGCGGCCACGCAGAGGTTGATGACCTGGAGCGCCTTGGCACCCGCCTGGAGGTTGATGGTGGGACCGCTCGAGGAGGCCTGGATGAAGCCGACGATCTTGCCCCTGTCCTCGGCCACATAGAGCAGCGTCTCCTGCGACAGAGGAAGCAGCGCGGAAAGGGTGTGCGAGACCAGGGACCACAGCCGCACCGAGGGCGGCTGCTCGGTCAGTGGCTGGCCAGACCGCCGGTGAATCTCCTCCACGCGGCCGAGATCGAGCAGGTTGGCGGAACGGACCTTCACGCGCCCGCCTCCGCGGGCTGCAGGGAGCGGACGAACCGCTCGTGCAGGCGCAGGTCGCCGCTCAGCTCGGGATGGAAGGCAAGCGCGGTGATCCGGCCCTGGCGAACGCCGACCGGGTGGCCGTCGAGAGTGGCGACGACCTCGGCGCCGCCGGTGCCGGATACGAAGGGGGCCCGGATGAAGACGCCAGGGAACCCGCTCGCCATCCCGCTCACCTCGACGTCGGCTTCGAAGCTGTCGACCTGGCGGCCGTAGCCGTTGCGGCGGACCGCGATGTCGAGCAGGCCGAGGCCGCGCTGGTCGCGCCGGCCGTCCGAGATCTCCCGGGCGAGCAGGATCATCCCCGCGCACGTGGCGAAGGCCGGCAGGCCGCCGGCCAGGCGCGCGCGGAGCGGCTCCCAGAGGCCCATCCGTTCGAGCAGGATCTGCATGGTCGTGCTCTCACCGCCGGGGATCACGAGCCCGTCGAGCCCGTCCAGGTCGGCGGGCAGCCGGACCAGCCGGGTTCGGGCGCCGGCCGCCTCGAGCGCGCGGATGTGCTCTTGAAAGGCGCCCTGCAGGGCCAGGACTCCGACCAGCGGCGAGGGGTTGGCGGCGGTCATCTCGCTACCAGCCGCGTCCCGCCAGCAGCTCCTCCTTGGGGATGGACGCGATCTCGATCCCGCGCATGGGGGCGCCGAGGCCGGCCGAGACCTCGGCGAGCACCTCCGGCTGGTCGTGGTACGTCGTCGCGGTCACGATGGCCTTGGCCATCCGCAGCGGGTCCTCGGACTTGAATATGCCGGACCCCACGAAGTTGCCGTCGCACCCGAGCTGCATCATGAGCGCGGCGTCGGCCGGCGTCGAGATGCCGCCCGCGGAGAAGTTGACGACCGGGAGCCGTCCCAGCTGCTGGCATTCGGCGAGCAGGTCGACCGGGGCGCCGATGTCCTTGGCCTCGCGGACCAGCTCGGCGTAGCCCATCCCCTGGAGCGTGCGGATGCCGGCGTTGACCGCGCGCATGTGGCGCACCGCCTCGACCACGTTGCCGGTGCCCGCCTCGCCCTTGGTGCGGATCATCGCCGCACCCTCGCCGATGCGGCGCAGGGCCTCGCCGAGGTCGCGCGCACCGCAGACGAAGGGCACCTTGAACTGCCACTTGTCGATGTGGTTCTCCTCGTCGGCGGGAGTGAGAACCTCGGACTCGTCCACGTAGTCGATGCCCAGGGCTTCCAGCACCTGCGCCTCGACGAAGTGGCCGATGCGGGCCTTGGCCATGACCGGGATGGTGACCGCGGCCATGATCTCCTTGATCAGGCCGACGTCGCTCATGCGGGCGACGCCGCCGTCGCGGCGGATGTCGGCGGGGACCCGCTCCAGGGCCATCACCGCGACGGCGCCGGCGTCCTCGGCGATCTTGGCCTGCTCGGGGGTGACCACGTCCATGATCACGCCGCCCTTGAGCATCTCCGCCAGGCCGCGCTTGACGCGCGTTCCCCCGGTCGTTCCGTTGCGCGACGCGCCTGCGCCGTTCTCGCTCATGGCTGCCACCTCGAGTCACCGCCCTCCGACTGAAGAACGGAGGCCCGGCTTGCGGCCCATTCTATGCGGCCGCCCGCAAGCGCCGATCTCAGGCGCGGCCGAAGGCCGGCCGCAGAGACGCGCGCGCAGGCACAAACCCCGTACCGCCACCCGCCACCCGCCAAGCCCGACCTCAGCCGGGCCAGGAGCTCTGGATGTTGCTGTACAGGTTGTTGGTGGCGTGGCCCAGCACCTGCAGGGCGAGCAGCGCGCCAATGGCCACCAGGATGATGACCAGGGCGTACTCGATCATCCCCTGTCCCTCCTCCTCCGCGAGGGGGGAGGACTGGACGTCGACGGCGTCCGGCTGGGCGGGCTTGGTGTCCATGGCGCGATCGTAGGCGGCCCGCCCGCGCGGAACCGCGGCGTCGGCGTTTGTTGACAGAACGCGGACAGGATCGTCGGGCGGACCGTCAGACGCCCATCACTGCCGCCCCGAGCGGCGGCTGGGTTGCGGTTCGGTCACAGGCACGACAAGCCCCGCGAGCGCGCGCCCACGCGATGGGATGCTGCGGCGGCATGTCCACACAAGCTGCGCGGCGCATCCCCCGGTCCGGCGGCGGACGGTGGCTGACCCTGCTCGCCCTGGCGGCGGGCGTCCTGGCCCTGGTCGGCCTGCTGCTCCAGCTCACCTGGGCTCTCGACGCTCCGCCGAAGACTGACTATCTCCCCTTCGCGACTGGCACACGCGTCCTCCAGGCGGACCCGCGCTGCCTGTACTGCAACGACGTCCAGGCGGCTGCGCAGGCGTCGATTCTCGGCTACGTCCCCAGCGCTGGCTTCCCCAAGCCGTTCGTCAACCCGCCGCTGGTGGCCTGGCTGCTGCAGCCTCTCGCCGCCCTGCCGCTGCGGACGGGACTGCTGGTGCTCCTGCTGGTGCTGCTCGGGGCCCTGGTGGCGGCGGCGCGGCTCGCCGACCGGCTGCTCCCGCGCTCCATTCCCGGTGCCGCCCGGGTGCTGTTGGTGGTCGGGGGCCTGCTCTCGCTGCCTGCGGCGACCGCGGTGGGACTGGCCCAGTGGGCGCCACTGCTGGTGCTCGCGGCGCTCGGAGCCCTGTACGTCCTGCGGCGCGACCGCGCCGTGGTGGCGGGACTGCTGCTCTCTGTGTTGCTCATCAAGCCGCAGACGGTGTGGCTGGTGCTGCCCGCGCTGGTGGTTGCGCGGTCGTGGCGGGTGCTGCTCGGCTTCGCATGCGGCGCGGGCGCGTGGCTGCTAACCGGCGTTCTGCTGGTGGGTCCCGGCCAGATGCTGCAGCTGCCCCGACTCATCCTGCAGCGCCACGTCGCTGAGGCGTTCAGGACCGCCGGTCTGCCCGGGTTTGTGACCGATGTGGCCGGAAGTGGCGTTGCCGCCTTCGCGGCGGCGGCGGTGTTGGCGGGCGGTGCGGTGCTGGTCGCGTGGTTGCTGCGTGCCCGACTGCGGCGCGACCCGGCACTGGCGATCGGCTTGGGCATCGCGGCGTCGCTGGCCTTCGCGCCCCATGTGTTCCCCGACGACCTGATGCTGCTAACGGTGACCGCCGTGGTGTGGGCGCGCTTCGCCCCGGGGGCCGCCATCGCGGGCATGCTGGCGCCGAGCGTCGCCTATCAGGTCGACGCGTGGATGCCGGGGGCGATGGCGCCGGCGACGGTGCTGTCCGTGCTGGCCGTGGTCGCGGGCGCGACGTTCTCCGTGTGGTTGCGCGGCGACGCCGCCTTGGCGCCGGATGCGGTGGGCGGCGGGGTTGGCGTGGCGGCGTCGCCGGTTGCCGCGCTCGGCGCACGGTAGGACGGCCGTGGCCGCGGCGACTCTTTGCGAGGCGCGGGTTTCCGGCGCACCTGCGCTGACACATGGGCCGCAGCGGGTGTGGCGCCGGGGTGCGCTGATCGCCGCCGCGTTGTGCACGGCGGTCGCGGTGCTGTTCGCCGCAGGTGTGTGGACGCATGCCGGAACGCGGTGGCTGGGCTACGCAGGCGATCCGCAGCAAACCACGTGGTTCCTGCGCTGGACGCCGTACGCCGTCGCCCACGGGCAGAATCCGCTGCTCACCGACCACATCGCCTATCCCGGCGGCGCCAACCTGGCATGGAATACGTCGGTGCTGCTGCTCGGCGTGCTGCTGGCACCGATCACGCTGACCCTGGGACCGATCGTCGCCTACAACGTGGCGCTGACGCTGGCGTTTGCGGCCAGCGGGTACGCGGCGTACCTGGCGTTGCGGCGCCTGGTCGGGCCGGGTGCAGCCGCCATGCTTGGTGCGCTGTTCTACGAGTTTTCGCCCTACTCCACGGCGCACGCCCTGGGGCAGCTCAACCTCACCGTCGCTGTGCTCCCGCCCTTGCTGCTCCTGTTGCTCCATGAAGTCCTGGTGCGGCGGCGGTGGAGTGCACGGCGGGCGGGGCTGGTGCTCGGCGGTGTCGCGGTGCTGCAGGCCTTCGTGTCGCAGGAGATGTTGGCGTCGTCGGCGCTCGCAACTGCGGCGTTCGTCGCAGTGTTGTGGGGTACGCAGCGCGGTGCGGCGCGCGAGGTTGTCGGGCGAGCGCTCCGCGCGCTGGGCTGGGCGCTGGTGGTCTTCGTCCCGCTGATGGCGGTGCCACTCGCAGTGCAGCTGTTCGGCCCGCAGGCACTGCACGGACGCGTGCAGCCGCCTGGCTTCTTCGTCAGCGA
>CAYLIP010000008.1:0-16374 GCA_964383855.1 uncultured Actinomycetes bacterium
GGCGAGCGGATCTCGGTCGACACCATCCCCCTGGTCGGCGAGGAGAGGCTGGCCGATGCCGTGCGCGCCGTCGCCCGCCTGCACCGCGCTCGGGTGCTGGTGCTGGCCGGGGCGCTGATGGGCGGCGAGATCACCGAGGCGGTGCGCGAGATCCAGCGGGCGGGCATCCTCGTGGTCTCGCTCTCGATGGCGGGCTCGCTGCCGGAGGCGGCCGACCTGGTCGTCACCGACCCGCTGGAGGCGGGCGTGATGGCGGTGATGCTGATCGCCGACACCGCGCGCTTCTCCATCGACAAGGTCCGCGGCCGGCGCTTCTAGTGCAGGGGTTCGGATACGGCCTGCCCGCGGATCGGCGCACGCGGCCGCGGGCCTGCGGGATTTGCCGGAAGGCGGGCACCCGATGCTGAGCGGTCTGGCCGCCGTGGATTGGACGGCGCTCTCCCACGCCCACGGGGTGGCCGTGGACGTGCCCGACCAGCTGCGCGCGGTCGCCGAGGGGGGCCGGGCAGAGGCCGAGCAGGCGCTCTACGAGCTCTACGGCAGCCTCTGGAACGACGGCCGGACTCACTCGGCGACGGCGGCGGCGATCCCCTTCCTGGTCGAGATCGCGGCCGCCGGCGAGGTCGAGCCGGCGCGGCGAGTCGACGTCCTGGTCCTTCTCGCGCGCATCGGCGCCGCGAGCGCCGGCGCGGCCGCGGACCGGCAGCGAGTGGCCGAGCACCTCGACGCTTCGCGGTCCGAGCTGGCGCCGCTTCTGGACGCGCCCGACCCCGACCTCCGCGCCGCCGCCGCGGGGCTGGCCGGCGCCTTCTCCTCCCCGCCACGGGCCTGGGCGCGCCGGCTGAGAGAAATGGCAGATTCGGAAACCGACCCCGTGGTCGCCGCCCATTACTCGGTGGCGGCGGCCCTAGCCGACGGTCGCCAGCCCGATCTCAAAGTCGTGGACCTCGCGGCTTCCCACGATCCCTACCTCTGGGACTGGAAGGCCTCACGCCTAGAGGGGCTGGCCGGGCTCCGGGTGTCCAAGCGCGCGGCGCTCGACCTCTCGATGCGGCTCACCGAACTGGCCCTGGAGCGGGTCTAGCGTAAAAAAGTGACCCCGACGGACCGCCTCGATGGCTCCGGCCCAAACCTTGCGGTTCCAACCGGCTCCCTCGCGCGCTTCCCTCGGGGCCGACGCGAAGATTAGCGTTGGCGAACGGGCGCCGCAAGGCCGGAAAATCCGTTCGCCGCCTGGCCACTGGAAGTAGCCGCGGTTCATCCACAACCGCTCAACCTTGGAGGCCGCATGTTCGAGCAGGTGAGGACCCATCGCGGTCACGTCATCAGGCGTCGAGAACCGGGGTTCGAGTTCACGCCGATGCTGCTGGGAAAGATCAGCGCCTACCTCGTCGTCCCGCCACAGGCCGACCCCGCGGTGTTCGCTTTCATGTTTCCCTTCCCGGAGCTGGATCGCCGGCCCGCGCCGCTCGACGAGGGAAGGCTTGCCGACCTGGCGCTGAGCCGGATCACGGCCGCCATCGACGATGGAGCGGTCATCCCGGGCCAGCAGCGGACGTATGAGCTCCGGGGCGAGATCTGGCAGGAGGTCGAGGCACCTCGATGGTGGATCTCGACCGCCCGGCCGCCCGCGGGCTGAGCCGGAATAGAAATGGCCCCGACGGACCTTCGCAGGGGAACTGGCAGGGGTCTTGCGACCTCACCTGAACCCTCGCTCCCGTCCCTCGGGGCCGTCGCCAAGACTAGGGGCGGCGGGGCATCCAGCGCAACGCCGAAATTCAGTTCGCCGCCAGGCGACTCGGAGTAGCCCATCCGTCCTCCACCGGTTGCGGCAATTTCTGCACCGATTCCAGCAGTTTATGTGATATCGTGACTATCACATAGAAATGGGCATCGCCATCCATCCGCGCGTTCTCAAGCGCTATCGCGACATCGCCGGCCTGCTCCTGAAGTACGGCAACTCCGACCTGGTGCGCCAGGCCGGCCTGGAGAGCGCGCTGGGCGGACTCAGCGACGAGAGCGCCGAAAGCGCCGCCCACCCCGAGGCGCAGGATCTCGCCGACGACCTGGAGCGCCTGGGACCCACCTTCATCAAGCTCGGCCAGCTTCTCTCGACGCGGCCCGACCTGCTCCCCGAACCCTACCTCGAGGCCCTGCTGCGCCTGCAGGACCGCGTCGAGCCATTTCCGATGTTCGAGGTGGAGGAGATCGTTCAGTCCGAGCTGGGCGTGCGCATCTCAAAGGCTTTCGCCGAGTTCGACGAGGTCCCGATCGCCGCCGCCTCGCTGGGCCAGGTGCATCACGCCGTGATGCGAGACGGGCGGCACGTGGCGGTGAAGGTCCAGCGCCCGCACATCCGCAAGCAGGTGGCCGACGACCTGGAGGCGCTGGGCGAGATCGCGAGCTTTCTCGACATGCACACCCGCACCGGCCGGCACTTCCAGTTCGCCGCCATGTTCGACGAGTTCCGGCGCTCGCTGATCCGCGAGCTCGACTACCGGAACGAGGCTCGCAACCTGGTCGCCATCGGCCAGAACCTGGCCGGATTCGAACGCATCCTGGTGCCGGCGCCGATCGACGACTTCACGACTTCGCGCGTCATCACCATGGAGTACGTCAAGGGCCGCAACATCAGCCGCCTGGGACCGCTGGCCCGCCTCGAGCTCGACGGCGGGGCCCTCGCCGAGGAGCTGTTCCGCGCCTATCTCAAGCAGATCCTGACCGACGGTCTCTTCCACGCCGACCCCCACCCGGGAAACGTCCTGATGACGCCCGACCACAGGATCGCCCTGATCGACCTGGGCATGGTCGCGCGGATCGCGCCGGGCACGCAGGAGAACCTGCTGCAGCTGCTGATGGCGGTCGCCGAGGGTCGGAGCGATGATGCCGGCCGGATCGCGGTGCGGATCGGCCAGCGCACCGACGACTTCGACGCCGACGCCTTCCAGCGCAAGGTGACCGAGCTGGTCGGCGAGCACCAGCAGACGACCCTGAACCAGATCGAGGTCGGCCGGGTGGTGCTCGAGGTGACCAACCTCTCGGGCCGCAGCGGCCTCCGGCTTCCGATCGAGCTGACCATGCTCGGCAAGGCCCTCCTGAACCTCGACCAGGTCGCCTGGCAGCTCGACCCCGGCTTCGACCCCAACGCGACCATCCGCAAGGTGGCTCCGCAGCTGATGGAGGAGCGGCTTCGCCACGATCTCTCCCCCGGCAATCTCTTCAGCAGCGTGCTCGAGATCCGCGACGTCCTGATGCAGATGCCGGGACGGGTGAACCGGATCATGGACGCGGTCGCCAACAACGACATCGAGCTGCGGGTCCACGCCATCGACGAGACGCGGCTGCTGGCCGGGATGCACAAGATCGCCAACCGGATCACGGTGGGCCTCGTGCTCTCGGCCCTGATCATCGGCGCCGCCCTTCTTATGAGGGTCGAGACGCCGTTCAAGATCATGGGCTATCCGGGGCTGGCCATCGTCTGCTTCCTGCTGGCGGCGGGCGGCGGGCTTGTGCTCCTGGCCAGGATCCTGTCCGACGACGTGTAGCCGCCAGGCGCGCACGTGTGGAAAAGTCGCCAACAGGACGGTGCTGCGGGCCGTCGCCAGCCGGCGCCGGCACTGCCCAAGCGGCTGTGGCCCGGCGCCCGTGAACGTTTACCTCAGGGGCCGTCGGGTATTGTAGGCGGCCGCTTCGAGCGGCCCGCAAGACCCGAAAACAAGTTCGCAGCCAGGCTACCGCGAGTGGCCCGGCGGCGGCCCCGCAGACTGTGGAAAAGCCCGGGAAAAATAGGAATGACCCCGACGGACCAAGGCTGCGGAACCGGCCTCGACCTTTCGGCTTCGCCCGGCCCCCTCGCCCGTATCCCTCGGGGCCGGAGCGAACTTTAACGGCGCGTTAATGGCTCCGCAACCGCGAAAATCGGTTCGCCGCCAGGCTCTGGAAAGTAGCCTTTCTCAGCTCTCTCGAGGCGGAGTGGCGGGGCCGTACACGAGGTGCATGCCGGCGTCGACGATCACGTCCGAGCCGGTCACCATGTCCATGCCGAGCAGCCCCATCACGACCTGCGAGACCTGTTCGGGCGTCACCACCGAGCGCAGGGGCGCGGTGGCCGCAAAACTCGACTCCTGCTGCTCGGCCGCCTCATCGCCCGAGCGCTGCCGGAACCAGCGGGTGGCGACCAGCCCTGGCGAGACCGAGTTGACCCGGACCTCCGGCGCCAGCACGCGGGCCAGGATGCGCGTCATGTGGGTGACGCCGGACTTTGACACGCCATACGGGATCGAGGATCCGCCGGGCAGTTGGCCGGCGATCGACGACACGTTCACGATCGCTCCGCGCGCCTTGCGGAGCTCGGCCGCCGCCGCCCGGCTGCACTGGAACGTTCCCCGCACGTTGACGCCGAGGATCTCGTCCCACGCCTCCTGGTCGGCCGCCTCCAGGTCGGCGTGCGGGATGACGCGGGTGGTGCCCGCGTTGTTGATCAGGACATCGAGACGGCCGAAGCGATCGACCGCGGCCGCGACCAGGGCCCGGCAGCCGGCGTCGGATGCCACGTCGGCCTGCTGGACGATGGCGTCGGCGCCCAGGCCGGCGGCCAGCTGAGCCGTCTGCTCGGCATCGGCCTGCGAGCGGGAGTAGTTGACGACCAGACCCCGCACGCCGGCCCGGGCAAGGTCGAGGCAGACGGCGCGGCCGATACCGGTGCCGCCGCCGGTGACGATCGCCACGGCGCCCTTGAGGTCCATGCCAGTATTACAGCGTATGCCGCTCCCACTCGAACAAGCGCAGCGCCTGGTCGAAGCAGCCCACGCTCGGGCGGCCGCAGACGGCCTCCGGGTGGCCGTGGCCGTGGTCGACGAGGGCGGTACCCTGATCACCCTCTCCCGGATGGACGGCGCTCCGCCGCTCGCCTCCCAGATCGCTGAGGCCAAGGCGGTCGGAGCGGCGCTCTGGCACCGGGACGGCGATTCGCTGGCCGAGGTTTACCAGCAGCGCGCCAAGTTCTTCGAACAGGTCGACCGCCTGGTGAGGGTTCCCATGGTGCCGGGTCTGGGATCGCTCCTGATCCGCCGCGATGGAGGCGTGCTGGGCGCCGTCGGCGTCAGCGGGGCCGCGCCCGAGCAGGACAAGGCCTGCGCGCAGGCCGGCCTCGACTCAATCGCGTAGGGGATAGCGCTCGAGCACCCTGTAGACGGGCGGCCGGCTGCCGTGCAGCTCGGAGCGGTAGAGGATGAACTCCTCTGCCCGCCACGGCGGCAGCTCCGGCGGCGGCGGGAGCGCGGGCATCGGCGCACCCCGCCGATCCCGGGCGCGGGCCAGGGTCACGTGTGGGCGGAAGCGCCGCGTTTGGGGGTCGAGCCCGGCTTCGCGGCAAGCCGCCTCGCAAGCGCCGGCGAGCACGGCCGCCTCTTCGATGCCGCCGGCCAGCCCGAGCCAGATCACCGAGGCCCGGCGGCTGCCGAAGCTTCCGCGCTCACCCAGCCGGGCCTCGAAGGGCGGCCGCCGGATCTCGCCCAGGCGCGCCGCCAGCCGGGCGGCCGCCTCCTCGGGCAGATCACCCGCGAAGCGCAGCGTCAGGTGAAGGCTCTCCGGCGCGACCCACCGAAAGCCGGGCGCGGCGCGCGCGCAGAGCGCCAGGTGCGCGGCCATGGCGACGCGGTGACCGTCGGGCAGCGCAAGCGCGGCAAAGGCCCGTATCACCGGAAAGGACGATACTCGTGGCGGTGAGGGCAAGCGCTCTGGCAGCGTTCGTCATGGGCGGCTTCGCAATGCTGATCGGCCTCGGATGGATCTTCGGCGCTGTGTCCACCCGGCGCCGCCGAAGCGAGATCTCCCCCACCTATACCGCCGCCGGTGGCGCCGCCTACAGCGTCTTCCAGTTCGGCTGCGCCGCCATCATGATCCTGCTCGGCATCGGGCTGATCGTCGGGATGCTGATCGAAGGCGGCCTGCGCTGATCCTTCGCAACCTGCTGCGAGCGGCTATCGCGGCGGTGCTCGCAGCCGGCGTCGTCGCCGCGGCCGGGCTCTACCTGTACACCCCCTCGGCCACCGACCTGGAACCGCGCGTTGCCACCATCGCCACCGGCGTGGGCCAGCCGGTGGTGACGCCGGCGGACGTTCCCGAGGTGATGGGGCAGGCCATGGTCGCGATCGAGGACGAGCGGTTTTACTCTCACCACGGCCTCGACAGCGTGGGCCTGCTCCGCGCCGCCTGGGTCGACGTCTCGCGGCTCTGCGCCTGCGAGGGCGGTGCCACGCTGACCCAGCAGCTGGCCGACGTCGTCTACTACGACCGCACCAACCACTTTTTGCGCAAGTTCCCCAGCATGGTGGTCGCGCTCCGGATCGAGGCCCGCACTCCCAAGGCGCGGATCCTGTCCGACTACCTTTCGGTTGCGCCGATGGGGCGCGGCGTGGTCGGCGCCCGGCAGGCCTCATGCGTCTATTTCGGCCACGACCTCGGCTCGCTGACGCTCGCTCAAGCGGCGGAGCTGGCGGGCATGCCGCAGGCGCCGTCCAACTACGACCCCCGCTTCGACCCCGATCGCACCCGGCACCGCCGGAACGTCGTCCTCCTCAAGATGGCCCAGCTCGGCTACGCGACCGACGCCCAGGCGCGCGCGGCGATGGCGGAGCCGGTGCTGTCCGCCGGCCCAGGCTGCTAGGCACCCCGGCCGGCGGCTCAGATCACGTCGTGCTCGGCGGCGACCTCGCCCCGGGCGAAACGCTGGATGGCGAAGGGCGCCAGGTCGATCTCGGAGCGGCCCTCGACCAGCAGCTGCGCCAGCAGCAGGCCCGCCGCCGGCGCCTGCATGAAGCCGTGGCCGGAGAAGCCGCACGCGCACCAGAAGCCCTCGATCCCGGGCGCCGGGCCGAGGATGGCCTGGTTGTCGGGCGAGGTCTCGTAGAGGCCCGCCCACGCCGTCTTGACCGCCGCTCGCTCCGCGATCTCCGGCGCCCGGACCGCCGCCACGGCGACCGTCCGCTCCAGAAAGCCCCAGTCGACCTCGAGGCTGAAGCTGGACGGCTCCTGGCGGTCGCTCATGCCGAAGAGGACGCCCTCGCCCTCGGTGTGGAAGTAAAAGGAGGTGGCGAAGTCGACGGCCATGGGCGCCGACCGCGGCAGCGCATCGAAGCGGTCGGTGACGAAAACGTGGCGGCGGTAGGGCTTGACCGGCACCTCCATCCCCGCCATCCGCCCCACCTCCGCCGACCAGGCGCCGGCGCAATCGAACACCACTCGCGTGGCGATCTCACCGGCCGTGGTGCGCACGCCTGTCACCCTCCCGCCGGTCACGTCGATGCCGGTCACCTCGACACCCTCCAGCAGCCGCGCCCGGTGCCGGCGGGCGCCGGCCGCATAGCCGGCGGTGACGCCGGCCGGGCTGGCGATGCCGTCGGTCGGGCAGAAGGTGCAGCCGAGCACGTCGTCGACGTTGAGGACCGGGACCAGGCGCCGCGCCTCCTCGGGATCGAGCCAGCGTGCCTCGGTCAGGCCGGCCCGGTGCCACATCTCCATCTGGGCGCGGAAGCCCTCGACGTCCTCCGGTCGCGTGAGGAGCAACAGGTAGCCGACCTGCCTGAAGTCCGCAGGCATGCCGAGCTCGGCGTCGAACTCCTTCAGCAGGCGTACTGCCAGCCTCTGGACGCGCACGTTGTGCTCGGTCGAGAACTGCTGCCGGATGCCGCCGGCGCAGCGCGCCGTCGACTGCGAGCCGAGCTCCGACCGCTCGATGAGAGCCACGTCCAGGCCTCGGCGCGCCAGCTGGTAGGCGAGCGCGCAGCCCATCACGCCGCCTCCCGCGATGACTACGTCCGCGGTTTCCATGCCATGCCCCAGAACTCGAAGACCAGCTTGAGCGCCGCCAGCGAGGTGATGTCGGTCTGGTCGAGGGGTGGCGAGACCTCGACCACGTCGAGCCCGACCAGCCGGGTCCGGCCGGCGACCGCCGCCAGCATGTCCAGCGCCTGCCGGGTGCTGAGCCCACCGGCCGATGCGATCTCGGTGCCGGGCGCGAAGGAGGGGTCGAGCGCGTCGATGTCGAAAGAGACGTGGACCGGCCCGCGCCCCAGCGCCTCCGACAGCGCCTCGCCCGCCGCTCGGGGGTCACGGGCGACCTGCCCGATGGGCAGCATCGTGATCCCCGCTTCGCCGATGAAGTCCAGCTCCTCGAGGTCGAAATCTCTACAGGCGGCGAGGATCACCCGCGAAGGCTCGATCCCGGTCACCTCGAGCGCCCTGCGCAGGGCGCACCCACAGGTCCAGGCGCCCCCGCGGGAGTGGTCGCAGAGGTCGGGATGCGCGTCGATCCAGAGCACCTTCAGATCGGGGTGCCGGCGCGCCTGCGCCGCCAGCGTGGCCACCGCCGTGCAGTGGTCGCCCCCGAGCACGGTGAGGAGGGCGCCCTCCGGGACCTCGGCCAGCGAATCGGCCGCCCGCCGCCAGCCGGTCTCGACGGAGTCTCCCAGGTCGATGTCCCCCAGGTCGTGCAGCCCGAGCTCAACCAGCGCCGTGCCCGACTCGGTGACCGGTGGCATCGCGGCCGACAGCCTGCGGATCTCCGTGGGCGCCAGCGCCGCGCCTCTCCGGTAGACCGCGGAGCCGTCGTACGGCATACCCGCCACCACCACGTCGGCGTTGTCGGGGCGCGCCCAGGCCAGCCCGGCCCAGGGCGGGAGGCCCTCCAGGGTCATCTGCGAGATCACCGAGGCATCCTCGACATCAGCTGTTTGCTCCCACCGGCTCGGCTGAGCCGGCCGCCGGCCTTCACTTCGTCGGCGAAGCCTTGGGTGAGGCCGAGGGCGTGGGCGAGGCGGAGGTCCTGGGCAGGTCGGCCGGTCCCCAGTGGCCGAGCAGGGGGATCTTCTGGCCGACGCGGAGAACGATCGGCGCCGTCCGCGACCCCACCAGCTGAGGCTGCAGGAACTGCTCGTAGAAGGTCTGCAGCTGGTCGAGCTGCGGAACCGTCTCGATGTGCGCGGTCGAGCCCGGTTTGGCGGTCTGGCCCTTCAGCTTGTTGAGGTCTTTCTCGTCCACGAGCATCGCCGTCAGCGGGTTGCCCCGGACGTTGGCGGCCAGCGACTGCACCTGCTTGGCGGTCAGGCTGGTGGCCGACAGGGTCGGCGCGAAGGCCTTGTCGAGCGAGACCAGCGCCGACAGCGCCACATAGGCGACGACGAGGACGACGGCCGCGTGCACGAAGACGCCGAGGAAGCCGTCGACGCCGCGAACCACAGGCATCCGGTGGATCATCCCGCCCAGGATGCCGCCGATGTAACCGGCGACCACGGCCACGACCAGGGCCAGGAAGACCGACATGATGACGTTGGCGTGGAGGTACTTCTGCATCGCGCTTTCGTATGCGTGGCGGTCGCGGATGATGATCACGACCGCGAGAAGAAAGAAGATCTCGACCAGCAGGGGCTTGACCACGCCCTGCTGGTAACCCACCCAGACCGCGATCAGGAGCAGGATGACGACGACGATGTCGATCAGCATCTGGGGGCTAAGCGGGCGTGGGCAGCGCGCTGCGCCCGGGCTGCGATTCGACCAGCACGTATCCCAGGAACATCACGAGAATCCCCACCGCCTCACCGACCGGTTGAACGGCGTAGGCGCCCCGAGCCTGCGCGATGCTGTGAGTACCGGCGACGACGAAGGCGCCGGCGGCCAGCATCGCGGTTCCGGCGACGCGCGACCATGGGGCCGAATGCCGTAATCCTGTCCAGGCCGACCAGGCGGTGCCCCCGACCAGGATGACGGTGCCGGTGAGGTTGGTCACGAGCGGGAAGATGGGCGCCGCCGGGGCCGAGATGGCGCCTCGCCCGGGGATCGAGTCGCGCAGCAGGTGGGCGTCGGTCGAGGAGGCGGCGACCGCGACCAGCGCCGCCAGGGTGATCGCGCCCATGAGCGCGGCCGCCAGGTGCGCCCAGCGGCGCGGCGCCAGCAGGTAGAGCTCGCCGATCGCCAGCCAGCCCACGTTCAAGATGCCGCCGAGCAGGTAGTAGGCCTTGTAGAGCCCGCCGCTCCAGCCGTTGAGAACGCCCACCGCCTCCAGCAACGCGGCCAGGCCGAAGAGCTCGAGCGCAAACGCCCACGCCAGCTGGTAGGGTCGCCGGCGCGCCAGGTATTGGCGGAGCAGGAGGCCACCGAACACGACGCCGACCAGGCCGGCGACGAGCGGGATGACGAACATCGCGGGAATTGTACGGATGGCACGTCAGGTGGTCTTCGAAGCCGCTCGCTGGGCAACAGGCCTTCGGGTAGACTCGGACCGCACTAAATGGCGCGCGTGATCTCGGTCGCTAACCAAAAGGGCGGTGTCGGCAAGACGACGACCGCGGTCAACCTCGGCGCCGCGCTTGCGGAGCGCGAAAAGCGGGTGCTTCTCCTCGACCTCGACGCCCAGGCCCACCTCACCGTGAACATGGGCGTCAAGGTTCCCGACGAGCTCGAGAAGACGATCTACGAACTTCTGGTCGATCCCGATGTGACCGCCAACGACGTGATCCTGGCCGCCGAGACGATGTCCGTCCACTTCATCCCCGCCAACATCGAGCTGGCGGGCGCCGAGGCGCAGCTCTTCAACGAGCTCGGCCGCGAATCGATCCTGAAGGAGAAGCTGGCGCCGATCGAGCGCCGCTACGACTTCATCATCATCGACTGCCCACCGGCGCTGAACGTGCTCACCGTCAACGCCTTCGTCGCCTCCGACGAGGTGATCATCCCGCTGCAGTGCGAGTACTTTGGCATGAAGGGAATGCAGCAGCTGCTGCGGACGATCGAGCGGATCCGGGCCAAGCTCAACCCCAAGCTGCACGTGGCCGGCATCCTGCCCACGATCTACAAGGCGCGCACGCTCCACTCGCAGGAGGTGCTCCAGCTGGTCAAGCAGCACTTCGGCGACAAGGTCTACGACTTTGCCGTCAAGGATTCCATCCGGTTTGCCGAGTCGCCCCTGGCCGGCCAGTCCATCCTCCAGTATTCCGGCGCCTCGGAGGGCGCATCCTCCTACCGGAAGCTGGCGGAGGCCGTCCTCAACGGCAGCAATCACGCCTGAGGTTCACGGGATGAGCAAGGGTTTCAAGCGGATCTCCCTGGTCGGCTCCGAGGAGCTCTTCAGGCCCACGCGCCCGGATGTGGTGACGACCGAGGACACGATCACCCAGGTCGTCGACACCAAGCGGGGCGACAAGCACTATCGCACTCTCCACCTGACGCCGCCCGAGGTCGACCTGCTGCTGGAGGCGATCCAGGTCGCCAAGTACCCGGACCGGCCGCGACCCAAGCCGCCCCTGGAGAAGCACGAGCGCCTGGACGCGCTCCGCGACAAGCTGCAACCAAAAGACTGATCGCGGGTTCCACTCTCTGTGACCGGCCGCGCCTGGGTCGCCTTCGCGACCGTCGCCCTGCTCTGGGGCATCCCCTACTTCCTGATCAAGGTCGCGGTCGCGGATGTCTCGCCCGCGATCGTGGCGCTCTCGCGGCTCGTGCTCGGCGCCGCCATCCTGCTGCCGATCGCGTGGCGGCGGGGCGCCCTGGGGCCGGCCTGGAGGCGCCTGCCGTGGGTGGCGCTGATCGGAGTCGAGTACATGGCCATTGCCTGGCTCCTGATCCCGCTCGGCGAGACCTACATCAGCTCTTCCCTGGCCGCGGTCATGGTCGCCTGCGTGCCGCTGATGGTCATCATCCTCTCGCTCCGGCGGGAGCGGCCCCAGCCCGTTCAGCTGGCGGGGCTGGTGGCCGGCCTGGCCGGGGTCGCGATCATGGTCGGCGTCGACGTCGCCGGACGGCCGGCCGAGCTGATCGGCGCCGCCTGCCTGGTGGGCGTCATCCTCTGCTACGCCATCTCCCCGATCATCATCAGCCGCAAGCTATCGGGCACGGACCAGATCGGCGTCATCTCGCTGGCCCTTGCGATCGGGGCGGTCGTGGAGGCGGTGCCGGCCGCACTCACCCTTCCCCACCACCCGCCGTCGCCGGGCACGATCGGCGCGCTGGCCGCGCTGGGCGTGCTCTGCACGGCCATCGCCATGGTGGCGTTCTTCCTCCTGATCACCGAGGCCGGGCCAAGCCGGGCGACCGTCGTGACCTACATCAACCCGCTGATCGCGGTCCTGCTCGGCGTGGTCGTGCTCGGCGAGCGTTTCACGGTCTCGATCGCGATCGGGGGTGCCCTGATCCTGGCCGGGTCGTGGTTTGCGACGCGCGGAGCCCGGCCGCGCGCCTCTCAGCCGGCGGCGGCCAGGGCCTCGACCTCCTCCTGAACGGTCTGCCCTGACGGCCCCCCATGGCCGCCAGAAATCACCGCCGTCCGCGCGACCGCCGGACCAGGTAGCCCAGGGTCCACCAGACCATCAGGAGGAGAATGAGCACCCCGAACACGACAGCGCCAACCCGCACGCGCTAAATCTATAGAGCGTGGCCAAGCTCTCGATCGTGAAGGTCCGCTGCGACCGCGATGTCAACTGCTACCTGCTGTCCGATGCCGCCGCCGGCGAGGCGGTCGTCATCGATGCCGGGGATCCGGCGGAAAAGATAGTCGCCCAGTTGGGCGGCCTGCGCGTCCGCTGGGTGGTCGCCACTCACGGGCACCCTGGCCACGTTTCCGGCAAGGATCAGGTCGTCGCCGCGGCCGGCGGTGAGACCGCGATGAGCATGGCGGATGCCAAGCAGTACCTGCGCTCAGCCGGCCGCTACCTGCTGGACGGCGACGAGCTGGAGTTCGGAGCCTTCCAGCTGAGGGTGATCGCCACACCCGGCCACACGCCGGGCTCCCTCTGCTTTTCCGTCGGCAACCACGTCTTCACCGGCGACACCCTTCTCGCCGGCGGCATCGGCAAGCAGAGCCCGGAGACCGATCTCCGCCGCCAGATGACCAGCATCGGGACCCGGCTGCTGGCCCTGCCGCCCTCGACCACGCTCTACCCCGGCCACGGGCCGGTGACCAGCCTCGACGCCGAGCTCCGCCAGAACCCGATCTTCCAGGCCGGACGTTAGGCCTGGCCTGGTCTCCCAACCCGCGGCACACAGGTCGCTGGATGGCGGGCGTCGTCGGCAATCAGGCCGGGCGCAGGAAGCGGCCGCGGCCGGGCCGGCCCACGACCTCGCCGTCGCGCGCCACCAGGTCGCCGCGCGAGTAGACCTGGCGGATGCTGAAGTCGAAGCGCATCCCCTCGAAGACACCCCGCCGCTGCCTGGAGTGCATCGAGTCCGCCTTCACCTCGGTATGGCCCTCGGGGTCGACGAGCACCAGGTCGGCGTCCGCGCCGGGCACGATCGCGCCCTTCCTCGGGTAGAGCCCGAGCCGGTAGGCGGGGTTGGCGGACACCAGGTCGATGGCCCGCGCCAGGCCCAGTTCGCGGCCCAGGTGGAGGGTGCTGACCAGCAGCGTCTGGACCCCAGGGCTGCCGGGATGGCACGACCCCAGCGGTTCGCCGAACTTTTCGCGGTCGGTGTGCGGTGCGTGGTCGGTGCCGATGGTGTCGATCGCGCCCCCGGCCACGCCCTCTCTGAGCGCGGAGCGGTCGCGGTCGCTCCGCACCGGTGGGTTCATCCGGAGGGCGTTGCGAGCCCGCTCGTAGTCGGCTCCGGTGAGGAACAGGTACTGGGGGCAGGTCTCGATCGAGATGTCGGCTCCCGACCGGCGGGCGGCGGTGGCCGCCGCCAGCCCGGCGGCGCTCGAGAGATGGACGGCGTGGAGCTTGACGTCGTACTCGGCGGCCAGCGCGCCGAGGGCGGCCACGGCCACCGCCTCGGCCGCCGCCGGCCGGCCGGCGAGGATGTCGGCGTACGTGAGGACATCGCGCGCCATCGCCCTCAGCACCGAGGCGTCCTCACCGTGGACGGCCAGCGGTCTGCCGATCCGGCGCAGGTCGGGCGCCAGCCGGGCGATCGTCCCATAGTCGGGGGGCGCCTCCAGGTCGGGGTCGTCGAGCACGGCGGAATAGGTGACGGAGCGGTCCGGGCGATGGAACGCATAGCCCAGGTAGGCCTTGAACCCGACCGCCCCCGAGCCGGCGAGCCCCTCCAGGAGGCCGGCCGTGGTCCCGGCTCGCAGCAGCCCCCAGAGCGCGAAGTCGACGACCGCCTTCTCCTCGGCGATCGCCACCTTCTCGGCCAGCGCGTCCGCGGTGTCGGTGGCCGGCCGCGTGTTGGGCATGTCGACCACGGTCGTGACGCCGCCGGCGGCGGCCGCCGCCGTCAGCGTGGACCAGTCCTCCTTGAGGGGAAAGCCCGGCTCCCGCGAGTGGACGTGAGCGTCGACCGCGCCCGGCATCACCCAGAGACCCGACGCGTCGACCAGGTCGTCGCCGGGAAGGTCGCCGCCCACCGCCACGATCCGGCCCTCGCGCACCAGCACATCGGCCCGCTCCTGCCCGGACGGGGTGAAGACGAGGCCGCCGGTGAACCTAGTCGAGCGGGAGATCGGACTTCCGAAAGAGCGGCTCGTAGTCGAGCCCGGCCGCCGCGATCGCCTCCGCCGCGCCCTCCTCGCGATCGAGCACGGCGACCAGCTTGACCACCTCGGCGCCCTCCGCGCGCAGCTTCTCGGCCGCCTTGATCGCCTCGCCGCCCGTGGTCAGCACATCCTCGATCAGGCAGACGCGCTCGCCCTTCTCCAGGCGGCCCTCGATTCCCTTCGAGGTCCCGTACTCCTTGGCCTCCTTGCGCACGAGCACCAGCGGCAGCTCGGTCTCCAGGGAGACGGCGCCGCCCAGCAGCACGGCCCCCAGCTCGGGCGCCGCCAGCCGGTCCGTACCTGGGGGGACGAGGCCTGCCAGCTCCTGACCGAGCGCGCGCAGGATGACGGGCCGGGTCTCGAACAGGTACTTGTCGAAGTACACGGTCGAGCGGCGGCCGGAGCGGAGCACGAAGTCGCCCTTCAGGTAGGCGGCGTCGACCAGTGAGCGGGCAAGCGCCTCCAGCTCAGGACGCATCGGCCAGCCTGTCCATGAGATGAATCACCATCTCGATCCCGCGCAGGTACTGGTCCAGGCTGTACTTCTCGTTGGGCGAATGCAGCCCATCACCGGGCAGGCCGAAGCCGGTCACCAGCAGGTGCGCGGCCAGGGCCTCCATGAAGTCGACGGTAACCGGGATCGACCCGCCCTCCCGCACCAGCACCGGCTCGGCGTCGAAGGCCGCCTTGAAGGCCGCCCGGGCGGCCGCCACGCCGGGATGGTCGGTGCCCGTCCGGACCGGCCGGCCGGCGCCTAGCACCCGCGTCGTGATCTCGATGCCGGGCGTCGACTCCTGCCGGCAGAAGCTCGTGAAGGCTTCGAAGATCTCGACCGGGTCCTGGTCGGGGACCAGCCGCATCGAGATCTTGGCCGTGGCACGGGCCGGTATCACCGTCTTCGAGCCCTCACCGGTGAAGCCGCCCACGATGCCGTGGACGTCGAGCGTCGGGCGCGCCCACTTGCGCTCGACGGGGGCGAACTCGGGCTCCCCCTCGAGGGCGCGCACGCCCATCGCGGTCTTCTGCTCCTCCTCGTCGATCGGCAGCCGCCGCCAGTCGTTGAGCTCGGCGTCCGAGGGCGGTTGCAGCCGGTTGTAGAAGCCTGGGATCTGGATCCGGCCCTCGCGGTCCTTGAGGGCGGAGATGATGTGGGCGAGCGTGTTGATCGGGTTGGGCGCGACCCCTCCGTAAATGCCGGAGTGGAGGTCGGCGCCGGCCCCGCGAGCCTCCACCTCGGTGTAGAGCAGGCCGCGGAGCCCGGTCAGCAGGTTGGGGAGGCCGGGGGCCGTGAACTGGCCGTCGGCGATGAACACGTAGTCGCTGGCCAGGCTGGACGCGTTCTCCCTCAGGTAGCGCGGCAGCGAGGGTCCGCTCACCTCTTCCTCGCCCTCGATCAGGAAGCGCAGGTTGACCGGGGCGCCGCCGGTGGCCAGCGCCAGCTCCGCCGCGCGCAGGCCGCACATCAGCTGTCCCTTGTTGTCGTCCGAACCACGGGCGTAGATGAAGCCGTCGCGCAGCTGCGGCTCAAAGGGCGGCGTGCGCCACTCCTCGAGCGGATCCGGCGGCTGCACGTCGTAGTGACCGTAGATCGCCAGCGTCGGGCGGCCGGGCCCGGCGCCCATCCACTCAGCCGCCACCACGGGGTGGGAGCCGCCCTCGATGTCGACGACCTCGGCCACGAGGCCGGCCCGGCGGAGCCGCTCGGCGATCCATCCGGCCGCGCGCCGGCAGTCGGCGGCGTGTTCGGAGAGGGCCGACACGCTCGGGATCCGGATCAGCTCGAAGAGCGCCTCGCGGGAGGCGTCGCGCTCGGCGCGCGCGCGCTCGATCGCGGCTTTGGACATCCCGGTCAGGTTAATCGGTGCGGGTTAATCGGTGCGGGTTAATCGGTGCGGTTGATCGGTGCGGTT
>CAYLIP010000008.1:16474-24034 GCA_964383855.1 uncultured Actinomycetes bacterium
ATCGGTGCGGTTGATCGGTGCGGTTAATCGGTGGTAGAAGGCGCGCGCGGTGGCGATGCCGCGGCGGTAGAAGTCGAGCGGGAGGTGCTCGTTGGGCGAGTGAGGCGCCGCGTCCCAGGGCACGAAACCGGTGACCAGCACGGGGGCGCCGAGGGCCTCGGCGAACTCCGCGGTGACCGGGATCGTGAACCCCTCGCGGGCCAGCACCGGCTCTGCGCCGAAGCCTTCTGTGAAGGCCTCCGACATGGCCCGCATGCCGGCGTGCTCGGTGCCCAGGCGGACCGGCCGCGCCCGTCCCAGCGCCCGGACCGCAAGGTCGACACCCGGCGAGGCGAGCGTGGCCACGTAGCCCTGCAGCTTGGCCAGGATGTCGTCCGGGTCCTGCCCGGGCGCTAGGCGCATCGAGACCTTGGCGGCGGCCCGCGCCGGGATCACCGTCTTCGAACCCTCGCCCGTGAAGCCGCCCGGCATTCCGCTGATGTCGAGTGTCGGCCGCGCCCAGCGCCGCTCCAGCGGCGAGAACTCGGGCTCGCCCTCCAGCGCCCGGGCGCCCATCGCCTGGCGCACCTGCTCGGAGTCGTCGCCGAGCCGGCGCCACGATTCCAGCTCGGCCGCCAGAGGCGGCTCCACCCCTTCGTAGAAGCCGGGGATGGTGACATGGCCGTCGCGGTCCTTGAGCGCGGACAGCACGTGGACCAGCGTGTTGAAGGGGTTGGGAGCGACACCCCCGAAGAGCCCCGAGTGGAGGTCGATGGCGGCACCCCGGGCCTCGATCTCGACGTAGAGGATGCCCCGCAGCGCGGTCACGATGACGGGCAGCCCGTTGGGCGCGAAGACCGAGTCGGCGATCACGACCTGGTCGGTCCGCAGCTCCTCGGCCCGCTCGCGGAGAAGGTGCGCCAGCGTTTCCCCACCCGATTCCTCCTCGCCCTCGATCAGGAAGCGCAGGTTGACCGGCAGCCCACCCGCCTCCACCTCGGCCCGGGCCGCCTCGATCCAGGGCATGTGCTGGCCCTTGGAATCGGCGGCGCCCCGCGCGTAGACGGCGCCGTCGCGCACCGTGGGTTCGAAGGGCGGCGACTGCCACTCCTCCAGGGGGTCGGGCGGCTGCACGTCGTAGTGCCCGTACACGGTCAGGGTCGGCCGCCCGGCCCCGGCGTCGAGGCGCTCGGCCAGGACCACGGGGTGCGGCCCGCCGGTGTTCCTTTCCAGCTCGACCCGGAAGCCGATGCCCTCGAGCAGCGAGGCCAGCCACTCGGCGTTGCGGCGCACGTCGCCGGCCCGCTCGGGCAGCGCCGAGATGCTGGGAATGCGGAGCTCTTCGAAAAGCTCGGACAGGTCGCGATCCGTCAAGCGTTTGTGCCGCGATCGGCCGCCAGGCCGTGCAGGAAGTGGATCAGGGTCTCGATGCCGCGGTGGAAGTGGTCGACGCTGAAGCGCTCGTGCGGGGAGTGGGCGCCGGAGCCCGGCTGGCCCAGGCCGCCGATCACCATCGGTGCGCCAAGCGCTTCCTGGAAATCCACCGCGACCGGGATCGAGCCCCCCATCCGGACCGGACGGGCGCGCTTGCCGAAGGCCTGCTCGAAGGCGGCGGCCATCGACCGGGCGGCGGCGTGATCGGTCCCCGTGAGCACCGGCGGCGCCGCGCCCAGCATGCGCACCTCGACCCGGACCCCCGGGGTGGACAGCTCCTGCACGTACTCGGCGAAGGTGTCGTAGATCCGGCGCGGGTCCTGGCCGGGCACCAGCCGCATGGAGACCTTGGCCATGGCCGTCGCCGGGATCACCGTCTTCGACCCCTCGCCGGTGAAGCCGCCGATCATTCCGTTCACGTCCAGGGTCGGGCGGGCCATCTGCCGGATGGCGGCCGGATAGCCGGCCTCGCCCTCCAGCACCCCGGCCTGCATGACCTCCTTCAGCGTCTGCTCATACTCGGGGCCGAGCGGCCACTCGCGCGTCTCCTCGGGGTCCGGCATCTCCACCCCGTCGTAGAAGCCGGGGATCGTGATCACGCCGTCGCGGCCCTTCAGCTCACCGGCGATCCGGGCCAGGGTGTTGAGCGGGTTGGGCGCCACCCCGCCGAAGCCGCCGGAGTGAAGGTCGGTGCCGGCGCCCCGGGCCACGAGCTCGGTGTAGAGGATGCCCCGGAGCCCGCTGATCAGCGCCGGGACGCCGTCGTTGGCGAAGCCGCCGTCCCAGACCAGGACGTAGTCGGTGCGCAGCCTGTCCGCGTTCTGACGGATGTAGCGCGGGAGCGCGGTTCCGCTGATCTCCTCCTCGCCCTCGAGCAGGAAGCGGAGGTTGACCGGGGGACCCCCGGCGGCAAACCAGTGCTCGGCCGCCTTGAGGGCCGCGAAGTGGTTGCCCTTGTTGTCGGCCGCGCCCCGCGCGTAGACCAGCCCGTCGCGCACGGTGGGTTCGAAGGGCGGTGACTGCCACTCCTCCAGCGGGTCTGGCGGCTGCACGTCGTAGTGCCCGTAGATGGTGACCATGGCGGCCTCCGGACGTCCCCGCCACTCGGCCTCGAGGACCGGGTGGCGGCCGCCCTCGACATCGGTCAGCGAGGTCTGGAAGCCGAGCCGGTCGAACCGATCGCGCAGCCACTGCGCGTTGCGCCGGACATCGGCCGCGTGCTCGGGGAGGGTGCTGACGCTCGGGATGCGCAGCTCTTCGAAGAACTCGTCGAGATCGCGGTCCCGAGCGGCGCGCGCCGACTGCAGGGCCGCTTCGACGCTCACCGTCCGAGGTTAACCAAGTGGCGGGCGGCGGCGCGGCGCCTCAGGGCCGATCGGCCGCCGGCGGCGGGGCGGCCGCGTCACCCAGCGGATAGAAGCACGCGGCTTCGTGGTCGCCCTCCTTCACGGTGTCGAGCGGCGGCACCTCCTGGGCGCACCTCTCCTGGGCGTTGAAGCACCGGGTCCGGAACCGGCAGCCGCTGGGCGGGCTGACCGGAGAGGGCACGTCGCCCCGGAGGATGATCCGCTGCCGGCCGCGCTCGATCCGGGGATCGGGGATCGGGATGGCGGAGAGCAGGCTCCCCGTGTAGGGATGCCGGGGCTTGCGGTAGAGCTCCCGGGCGCCCGACACCTCGACCACCTTGCCCAGGTACATGACGGCGATCCGGTCGGAGATGTGCTTCACGACCGAGAGGTCGTGGGCGATGAAGAGATAGGTCAGGTTGAACTGCTCCTGCAGGCGTTCCAGCAGGTTGATGATCTGGGCCTGGATCGACACGTCGAGGGCCGAGATCGGCTCGTCGCAGACGATGAAGCTGGGGTCCACGGCCAGCGCCCGGGCGATGCCGATGCGCTGCCGCTGACCTCCGGAGAACTCGTGGGGGTAGCGGTTGGCGAAGCCGGGGTTGAGCCCGACCACCCGCAGCAGCTCGTAGATCCGCTCCTGGCGCTGCTTGCGGCTGGCGGCGAGGCCGTGGATGTCGAGTGGCTCGCCGACGATGTCGCCCACCGTCTGCCGGGGATCGAGGGAGGCGAACGGGTCCTGAAAGATCATCGCCATCTGGCGCCGCACCCGCCTCATCTCGGCGCCTGACAGCCTGGCCAGGTCCTGGCCTTTGAAGATGATCTGGCCCTCGGTCGGCTCGATCAGCCGAAGGATCGTCCGGCCGAGCGTCGATTTGCCGCAGCCCGACTCGCCGACCAGGCCCAGCGTCTCGCCGGTCCGGACGGAGAGGTCGACGCCGTCCACCGCGCGGACGTGGGCCACGGTGCGCTGGAGGATTCCCGAGGTGACCGGGAAGTAGGTCTTGAGGCCGCGCACCTCGAGGATGGGGTCGTCCTTGGTCCACGCCGCCCTGGGCGGTCGCTCCTCGAGCACGCTCATGCCGTGCCACCGGGCTGCTGGTGGCTGCCGGCGGCGTTGAGGTCGACGCCCTCCTGCGTGACCCAGCAGCGGGCCAGCTGGGTCGAGCCGACCGGTTCCAGCGCAGGCTCCTCTGCCGAGCAGCGCTCGATCCGGAATGGGCAGCGCGGGTGAAACGTGCAGCCGCTGGGCGGATTGGTGAGGTCGGGCGGCAGCCCTTCGATGGCGCGCAGGGGCTCGTGCTCCTCGGCGTCGAGCCTCGGAATCGAGCGCAGCAGCGACCACGTGTAGGGATGTTTGGGATTGGCGAACACGTCGTCGGTCGGGCCCTGCTCGACCACCCGGCCGGCGTACATCACGATCACGCGGTCGCACATCCCGGCCACGACGCCCAGGTTGTGGGTGATCAGGATGGTCGCCGTGCCGTCCTCCTGGTTGACCCTGCGCAAGAGGTCCAGGATCTGGGCCTGGATCGTCACGTCGAGCGCGGTCGTCGGCTCGTCCGCGATCAGGATCGAGGGCTTGGTCGTCAAACCCATGGAGATCATCGACCGCTGCCGCATCCCGCCGGAGAAATCGTGCGGGTACTGGCGGACGCGCTTTTCGGGCTCCGGGATGCCGACGTGCCGGAAGACGTTGACCGCCTCGGCCATCGACCTGGCGCGGTCGAGGCCCTTGTGCAGGCGCAGGGGCTCCCCCACCTGCCAGCCGGTCCGGTAGACGGGATTGAGCGAGGTCATCGGGTCCTGGAAGATCATGGCGATCTCCTTGCCGCGGATCTCCTGCATCTGCGACTCGGACACCCGGGCCAGGTCCATGCCCCGGGAGAGGACGCGCCCCCCGGTTATTCGGCCCGGACGCTGGAGCAGGCGCATCACGCTCAGCATCGTCACCGACTTGCCGGAACCGGACTCGCCGACGATGCCCAGGGTCTCGCCGCGCTCCAGCGTGAAGGAGACGCCGTCGACCGCCTTCACGGTGCCGTCGCGGGTCGGAAACTCGGTGTGCAGGTCCTCGACCTGCAGGAGGTGGTCGGGTGAGGTCATCTCAGCCTCGGATCGTAGGCGTCGCGCACGGCGTTGCCGAAGATGTTGGCGGCCAGCACCGAGATCACGATCGAGAGGCCGGGCAGGTAGACGAGCAGGGCCGAGTGCGTGAAGTAGGTCTGCGCGTTGAGCAGCATGTTGCCCCAGCTTGGCGTGGGGGGCTGGACGCCGAGGCCGATGAAATCGAGCGCCGCCTCGAGCAGGATGATCTGCCCCACGCCCAGCGACCCGGCCACGATCATGACCGGGAGCGCATTCGGCATCAGGTGGCGCCACATCAGGCGAACATCGCCGGCGCCCAGTGAGCGGGTCGCCAGCATGAAGTCGCGATTGCGGATGGACAGCACCTCGCCCCTGACCAGGCGGGCCACCCCTCCCCAGGCGGTCAGCGCGATCACGATCGAGAGCGTGACCGCATCGTGCCTGAGGATGAACCAGGGGTGCCTGGGATTGGGCCCGATCGGGAGCGGCAGCAGGCTCACCATGAGGACCAGCAGGTAGATCGTCGGAACCGCCAGGATGACGTCGACCAACCGCATCAGCAGGTCGTCCACCAGGCCGCCGTAGAAGCCGGCCACGGTGCCGACCGTGCCGCCGAGCAGGATGTACAGGAGAACCGTCAGCACGCCCACGCCGAGCGAGACCCGCGCCCCGTAGACCAGCCTGGTCAGCGTGTCCCGGCCGAGCTCGTCGGTCCCCAGCAGGTGCTGGCGCGTGAAGGACGAGAAGGTGCTGCTCAGGTCCTGGTCGGACGGCGAGTAATGGGTGATCGCCTGGGAAATCAGGGGCGCCCCCAGCGCGATCAGCGCCATGACCAGCAGGAGGGCGCCGAAGGACATGCCGAACCGGTTGTTGCGGAGCCGCTCCCAGGACTCGCTCCAGTAGCTCTGAGCCGGGCGACCGAGACCGCCCTCGTACTCGGAGGGCGCCCGCTCCAGCTGCTCGACGGTGGTGTCGATCATGGGGCGGCCCGCCGCCGGAGCGCGCGGTTCGTCATCCCGGTCACGTGTAGCGGATCCGGGGATCGAGCAGCGCGTAGAGCACGTCGGCCAGCAGGTTGCCGACGACGACCAGCAGCGCGGCAAAGGTGGCCAGCCCGAGCACGGTCGTGTAGTCGTACTGGAGCGCACGCTCGAGCAGCAGCCGGCCGATGCCGGGCCAGGTGAAGACGATCTCGACGATGGCGCCGCCGCTCACGAAGCCGGGCAGCTCGAGGCCGACCAGGGTCACCAAGGGGATGACGGCGTTACGGAGCGCGTGGACGTAGGTGACCCGGCGGGCGGGCATGCCCTTGGCGCGAGCCGTCCGGACGAAGTCCTGGGCCAGGACCTCGAGCATGGAGGAGCGCGTGAAGCGGGACCAGACGGCGACGTAGAAGAAGGCGAGCACGGTCGCGGGCAGGACCAGGTGCGTCACGCGGTCGATCGGGTCACCTCCCCCGAAGGACGACTGGGCTCCGCTGGAGGGCAGCCAGGGCAGGCCCCAGGCGTGGAAGCTGACCGAGAAGAGAAGGATCAGCAGCAGCCCCAGCCAGAACTGGGGGATGGAGACGCCGGCCACCGACAGCAGCGTCAGGAAGCTGTCGATCGCGCTGCCCCGCCGGAGCGCTCCCATGACGCCGAGGGGGACCGAGACGAGCACCCCCAGGAGGACGGCGGTGATCGTCAGCTCGAGCGTGTTTGGCAGCCGCTCGGCGATGTGCGACCAGACCGGGCTGCCGTCCACCAGCGAGCGTCCGAAGTCTCCGTGCAGAAGCCCGGTTATCCAGTACCAGTACTGGAGGTAGAGGGGCTGGTCGAGACCGAGGTTGTGCTTTATCCGCTGCACGTCGGCCGGGCGCAGATTGGGGTTGATGTCCAGCCCGGGCACGAAGCTGCCGGTGGTCGCGTGCAGCATGAGGAACGTGATGAGGGTGACCCCGAAGAGAACCGGGATCGAGGCCAGCAGACGCCGCACCACGTAGCGCGCCAACACCGCTCAGACGAGCCTACCCGGACGTTTCAGGATCGACCGGCGGCCCTTCGCTACTTGCCGTCCTGGACCCAGACCTTGGCCGTCCACGGCCGGCTCTGGTACTGGGTGTAGGTGCCGATCCCCTGCATCGCGTCGTCGTAGCCCTGCACGCGCTTGCTGAACACCCAGATGCCCTTGTTGAAGACCAGGATCGGCGCCGGCACCTCGTCGTTCAGGAGGTCCTGCATCTGGAAGTACAGCTGCTTGCGCTTTGACTGGTCGAGCGTGGAGACCGCATCCTCGAGGAGCTTGTCCATCGCCGAGGACTTGTAGCCGAAGCCGTTGAAGCCGCCGGGCGCGGTGTTGCGGCTGTGCCAGACCGACGACTGGTCGGGATCCTGGGTCCAGCTGTAGCCGACCAGCAGGGCGTCGTAGGTGCGGTCGTTGGTGAGCTGGGACACCAGCTGCGGGAAGGTGATGAGCTTGGGCGTGCAGTCGACCCCGATCTTCTTCCACATGTCCTGCATCGCCACCACCAGGTTCTCGCGGACCTTGTTTCCCGCGTTGGTGATGATGGTGAACGCGAGCTTGTTGCCGGCCGCGTCCGCCCGTATGCCGTCGGAGCCCTTCTTCCAGCCCGCGGCGTCGAGCATCGACTCCGCCTTGGCCACGTCGAACGGGTACTGCGGCTTGGCGTCCCTGTCGTAGGCCCAGGACACCGGCGGCACCGAGCTGGTCGCGA
>CAYLIP010000008.1:24134-53263 GCA_964383855.1 uncultured Actinomycetes bacterium
GCGCCGTTCCAGTACTCCTTGTTGGCGGACATGGTGACCTGCTGGCCCTTGTCCCACTTGACGAACTTGAAGGGCCCGCTGGTGACGGTGGGAGCGGTGTTCATGTCGGTCGTGTTGACCTGCTGGGCGGTGAGCCCGCCCCAGGCCTTCTTGGAGAGGATGCCGTACTGCAGGTGGACCGGTGCGAAGGGCGCGAAGACCTTCTTCAGCTGGAAGACCACCGTCTTCTCGTCCTTGACCGAGATGCTCTGCACGTAGGTCTCGAGGTCGCCCCGCCGGGGCGAGTTGACCGCCTTGTAGGCCGGGTCGAACATCAGGTCGTAGGTGAACTTCACGTCGTCGGCTGTGATCGGCGAGCCGTCGCTGTGCTTGGGGCCGTCGCGCAGCGTGATCGTGTAGGTGAGGCCGTCCGAGCTGATCTTGGGCAGCTCTTTGGCCGCCACCGGGAAGAGGTCGCCGTTGGCCTTGGACCCGAGCAGCGAGTCGTAGATCATGATCGACACCGCCTGGCTGTAGGTGTCGGAGACCAGGACGGGATTGGTGGTCTTGATGTCCGTGGTGGTGCCCTCGACGACGTGGCCGCCCTTCTTCACGTTCTTGTTGGCGGTGCCGCCGCCGCCCGCGTTGGCGCATGCCTCGAGGAGGTCGGCGCCCCCGGCGAGGAAGGCGGCGTAGGCCGCGCCAAGGCCCATGCGCTTCACGAAATCGCGGCGCGACCAGTTCTCGAGGAACTCCTGGAAGCCCTTGAAACTGGCCTGCTCACGAGCCTGGTTGCGGCTCATCTCCACCTCCGTCGCTGGTTTGGCGGCGCGCCAAGCGCGCGAAGACACCTGCTTGCGGCCGCCGGTTAAGAGCATCATAGGCACGGTCTCTTGAGCCGGTCAAAAGCTTCGCTTGGTGGCCCATGTCCCGCGGTGATCGGCGTGCTGACGGTCACGCTCCACATTCCCGAGAGCGGGTCCCTGAAGTCGAAGCGGCAGGTCATCTCCGGCCTTCTCCGCCGCCTGCAGGCCCGGTACCTGGTTTCGGCGACCGAGGTGGGCGAACGCGACCTCTGGCAGATCGCGCACCTGGCCGTGGCCGTGGTCTCGGCCGACGCCCGCCATGCCGAGCAGGTCATGGGCAAGGCCCTCGCCTTCATCGAGGCGGAGGCCGGCGACGCCGTCGTGGCCGACGTGGGCACCGAGCTGCTGCGGGTCTAGTCGGCGGGCGCCTCAAGCACCTCTTTAGTGTGCTGCCCGAGAAGCGGGGGCGGCCGGCGCACGGTGAAGGGCTCGGCGTCCAGCCGCCAGGGGGTGCCCACCATGTGCCACTCGCCCGCCTTGGGGTGCGCGACGCTGACCTCGACGGCGCGTGCCCGAACGGCCGGATCGGCGAAGACCTGGGCCAGGTCGAGGATCGGGCCGGCGGGCACGCCGGCGGCGTCGAAGGCGTCCTTCCAGCCGGCCGTCGGGCGCTGGCGCAGCCGCCGCTCGATCTCCTCGGTCAGCGCCGCCCGGTTCTGCTGCCGCTCGCGATTGCCGGCAAACCGCGGGTCCTGCGCCAGCTCGGGGGCGCCGATCGCGGTCGCGAAGGAGCGAAACTGCGACTCCGACCCGACCGCGACGTTGATGAAGCCGTCTTCGGTGGCGAAGGTTCCGTAGGGAGCGATCGTGGGGTGCACGTTGCCCTCGCGCCGCGGCGCCTCGCCGGTCGCGAAATAGCGGCCGCCCTGGTAGGTCAGCAGGGCCATCAGCGAGTCCTGCATGGCGACGTCGATGTGGCGCCCGCGCCCGGTGCGCTGGCGCTCGTAGAGCGCGGCCAGGATGGCGTGCGCCGCGAACATGCCGGCCGAGATGTCCCCGATGGGCACTCCGAACTTGACCGGCGGCCCATCCGCGAAGCCGGTCAGGCTCATCACGCCCGAGGTCCCCTGCACGATCTGGTCGTAGCCCGCCAGGGCGGGCCGATCCTGGCCGAAGCCGCTGATCGAGCAGTAGACGAGCCCGGGGTTCCCCGCGCTGAGCTCCTGATGGCCGAGGCCCAGGCGGGCCGCCGTGCCCGGGCGCAGATTCTCGACCAGCACGTCGGCGGACGCCGCCAGGCGCCGGGCCGCGGCCAGCCCCTCGCCCGACTTGAGGTCGAGGACCACGCTGCGCTTGTTGCGGTTGACGGACATGAAGTAGGACGACTCGCCTTCCACGAAGGGCGGCCCCCAGCCTCGCGACTGGTCGCCCTCCGGCGGCTCGACCTTGACCACGTCCGCGCCGAGGTCGCCGAGCAGCATCGTGCAGTAGGGGCCGGCGAGCGCGATCGTCAGGTCCAGGACGCGAACGTCCTCGAGTGGGGAAGCAGGCATTTGCCTATTCTCGTGGCCGTGGCCAGCGTGTTGATCACAGGCGTGGGACGGCCGGGCGGCATCGCGACCGCGTGCGCCCGCGTCCTGGCCGCCGACGGCTGGAACCTGGGCCTCCAGTGGTACGACCACGATCCCGCCGCCCTGCTGCCCGAGCTTCGCGCGGCCGAGGTGGAGGTCGAGTGCTGCCGGGCCGACCTCGGCACCGCCGACGGAGTGGCCACGGCCTGGAACCAGCTCTCGGGCGCGGTGGGCCCCTTCAGTGCGCTCCTGCTGCTGCATGCGCACTGGGAGCCGGGCGGTGTCAACGAGATCGACCTCGAGCACTTCGACCGCCATTTCCACGTCAATGTGCTGGGGTCGGCCCGCCTGATCCAGCGGTTCGCCGCAGGGCTCCGAGCCGAGGCCGGACGGATCGTCGCCTTCACCAGCGACGCCCTCGACGGCGAGGTCGCCTACGGGGCCAGCAAGAGAGCGCTCGACCGCGTGGTCCTGGCCGCGGCGCGCGAGCTGGCGGCGCAGGGGATCAGCGCCAACTGCATCAAGCCGGGCCCCACCGACACCGGCTGGATGTCGCCGGAGGTGGAGGCCGAGGTGCGCCGGAGGACGCCCTTCGGCCGCCCGGGCATGCCCGCCGACCTGACCGGCCTGGTCCGCTTCCTGCTCTCGCCCGAGGGTGGCTGGATCAACGGCCAGGTGCTCCACTGCGACGGCGGCTTCGCCTGACCCTCCGGACCTGCCGCGCCCCGCTCCTTCGCTAGGCTCTGCGGCATAGCCACCCGCTCCAAGACCAAGAGCCTGATCTCGCAGTTCCAGGCGCAGCTGCCCTGGCCACTCGACCCCTTCCAGGTCGAGGCCGCCGAGAAGCTGGACGCCAACGCGGGGATCCTCGTCTCCGCGCCCACGTCGAGCGGCAAGACGGTGATCGCCGAGTACGCGATCTTCCGGGCGCTCGAGGAGGGCGCGCAGGCCATCTACACGACGCCGCTCAAGGCGCTCAGCAATCAGAAGTACCGCGACTTCGCGCGCGATCGAGGCGCCGGCGCGGTCGGGCTGGTGACCGGCGAGAACACGATCAACGACGGCGCGCCGGTGGTCGTGATGACGACCGAGATCCTCCGCAACGTCATCTACGAGGACCCTGGCCGTCTCGACCGCGTCCGTTACGTGGTCCTCGACGAGGTCCACTACATCGACGACTTTCCGCGCGGCTCGGTCTGGGAGGAGATCATCGTCCAGGCCCCCGCCCACATCAAGTTCGTCGGCCTCTCGGCCACCATCGGCAACTACGGCGAGGTCGCGGACTGGATGGCGGAAAACCGCGGCCCGATCGGCACCGTCTTCCACGACGTCCGGCCGACCGAGCTCAAGCTCTGGCTCTCGATGCAGAACCGCTTCTATCCGCTCTTCGGCGCCGAGGGGCAGATCGACCAGCGGACCTGGGCCAAGGCCTCCCAGGAGGAGGAGGCGGCCTTCCGGGTGCAGCAGTTCCGGCGCATGCCCGCCAACGACATGCTGCACGTGATCGAGGAGCTGGCGCGGCTGGAGATGGTCCCGGCGATCTACTTCATCTTCTCCAGGCGGGGATGCCGGGAGGCGCTGCAGCGCTGCTCCTACCACGACCTCGACCTCACCACGGACGCCGAGAAGGCGCGAATCGACGCCTACGCGAGCCAGCGGCTGGCGGGCCTCCGCGACCGGGACGAGGCTCAGCTCTACGCCCGGATGGTCGACGCCGGGATGCTCCGCCGGGGGCTGGCGGTGCACCACGCCGGGCTCATGCCGTACCACAAGGAGCTGGTCGAGGAGCTTTTCCAGCAGGGCTTGATCAAGGTCGTGTTCGCCACCGAAACGCTCTCGCTGGGCATCAACATGCCCGCCCGATCGGTGGTCATCTCGTCCTTCACCAAATTTGACGGCGTCTCCTTCTCGACGCTGACCACGGGTGAGCTGACCCAGCTCATGGGCCGCGCCGGCCGCCGCGGAATCGATCCCGTGGGGCACGGCGTGATCCTGAAAGAGTCGGACGTCGAGGTGGGGACGATCTACGAGGTGGCCATGGGTGAGGGCCTGGTCGTGGAGTCCAAGTTCCTGCCCAACTACAACATGGCGCTCAACCTGCTCCGCATCTACACCCCGACCGAGGCCGACCAGCTGATGTCCCGCTCCTTCGGCCAGTACCAGAAGCGGACGGCGGCGACCGAGGTCGCCGAGCGCATGGCCAACGCGCGCAGCCGCCTGGCCGACCTGCGCTCTCTGTGGAAGGAGTCGGCCGACGGCTGCCGCATCGAGGACGTCGCCGAGTACTTCAAGATCGAGGATCGCCGCCGGACGATCCGGGTCGAGATGCGCCGGCTGCGCCGGGAGGCGGGCGTGGAGCGGCGCGGGCGCCGGGGATCGCGCGGACCGCGGGCACTGGGGGCGGCCGGGCGCCACCTGAAGAACCTGGAGATCGAGGGCCGGGGCCTGCTCGAGCGCCAGCGCAAGCTGAAGGTGGTCCGCTGCCCGCGCTTTGGCGAGCACCTCTCGGCCTACGGCGAGATTCGCGAGCTGGAGCGGGAGCTGCGGACGGGAGAGCGGCAGGTCGGCGAGCAGATGGACGAGTACGTCCGCAAGCTGCGCCGCCTGATCCGGATCCTGACCGAGACCGGCTTCCTGGCCGATGACAAGCCCACCGAGAAGGGGATGCTGGCCTCCCGCATCTACGGCGAGAACACGCTGCTGGTCACCGAGGCGGTCTGGAACGGCTGGCTGGAGGGCATGGATCCGGCCGATCTCTGCGCGGTGCTGGTCATGCTGACGGCCGAGGACCGGCAGCGGGGCGACCGCGACCGCGGCCCCCGGCCGCCACGCCGCTACCCCAGCCCGGCCGTCGCGCAGACCGCCCGCCTCCTGCGAACGCTCTATTTCCGGTTCGCCGACATCGAGGCCGACCTCGACGAGCCGAACCTTCGAGCCCCCTCCCACGACTTCATCGACTTCGCCTTCCGGTGGGCCGGCGGCGAGGCGCTGGATTCCATCCCGCTGCCGCCCAACGTGGACATCGGAGATGCCATCAAGGCCATGAAGGGCCTCTACTCCCTGCTCCGCCAGCTCGAGTTCGCCCTGCGCTCGATGGGCCTGCCGCTGGCGCCGGCAATCGGGAAGGCCGTGGAGGCGATGGAGCGAGACGTCATCAACCGGACGTAGGCCGGGCAGCCGCTGGGCGAGGGCTTGCGCGCCCTGGCACCTCCCCTAACCTTCACCACATGACGGCCAAGCGGCGGATCCTGGTCACGGGCGTCGCCCGCTGGTGGGGCGCCCGCCTGGTCCAGCGCCTGGTCGAGGACCCCGACGTCGACGAGGTGATCGGCATCGACATCAACGAGCCGCGCCATGACCTCGGCCGCGCCGACTACCTGCGGCTCGACATCCGCCACTCGCTCATCGGCAAGCTCGTGCGCGCGGTTGGCATCGACACCGTCGTCCATACCGGCACCACCATCGACTCCTTCGACCTCAACCCGCGCCGCGCGCACGAGACCAACGTGATCGGGACGCTGAACCTCCTCGCCGGCTGCGCCGGTGCCGATAGCCCGGTCAAGAACTTCATCCTCAAGTCCTCCGGCCACGTCTACGGGGCCCGCCACGACCTGCCCGCCCACCTGCGCGAGGACCGGCGGCTGGCGGTCGACTCGCCGCACGCCTTTGTTCGCGACATCGTGGAGGTCGAGTCCTATTTGGACGATTTCGCAGTTCAGAATCCCTCGATCCGGATCGTCCTCCTGCGCTTCGCCAACAGCCTCAACCCGGACGAGCCGCCGCCCCTGGCCCGCTACCTCGACCTGGACATCGTGCCCACCGTGGCCGGATTCGATCCCGTGCTGCAGCTGATCGACCACGAGGACTGCACCGAGGCGCTGCGCCTGGCCACGGTCGGCGCCGGCAAGGGGCCCTACAACATCGCCGCGCCCCGCCCGCAGCCGCTGACCGCGCTGCTCGGCGCGGCCGGCAAGCCCCACCTGCCCCTGCTGCCACCGCTCGGCACCTCGCTGGCGGCGAGCGGACTCCACCGGCTGGGCCTCGCCTTCCTCTCGCCGCAGCTGATCGACCTTCTGAAATGGGGTCGCACCCTGAGCACGGGACGCGCCGAGCGCGAGCTTGGCTTTCGCGCCGTGCGCGACACCGGCGCCGCCTTCGAGCGCTTCATCCAGGAGCGGCGGGTGATGCCGTTCTGGCCCGACAGCCTGGCCTACCAGTACGAGAAGGAGCTGGAGGACTTCATCCACGCCAGGCGAGCCGAGGATCCAGGATCCAACGGCAGGCAGAGCAAGGCCTCCGCCCCGCCCCGGCCCCGCGCCGGCAGATCAGCAGCCCGTCGCCGCTGAGGCCGGTCGGGGCCCGAAGGCCCGGCTCAGCCGGCCCCCGTGCCACCTCCGTCGATCACCACCACCTCGCCGTTGACATAGCTGGCCGCGTCGGAGACCAGGAAGGCGACCGCGCCGGCGATCTCCTCGGGATCGCCGATCCGGCCCATCGGATTCTCCGAGAGCGAGTGGTTGAGAATCGCCTCGTTGCTCCAGAGCGCCTCCGCAAAGCGCGTCTTGAAGAGCCCCGGCGCCACGCAGTTGACTCGAACCCTTCCACCCAGCTCCTTGGCCAGCGACTTGGTCAGCATGATCACCCCGGCCTTGGTGATCCCGTAGACGCCGAGGCCGGGAGACGGCCGCAGCCCGCCCGTGCTGGCGATGTTCACGATCGAGCCCCCGCTGCGCTCCATCCAAGCCTCCACGACCAGCTTGGTGAGGATGAAGTAGCCCCGCAGGTTGACCTCGAAGGTCTTGTCCCAGACCGACAGCTCGGCGTCGATGATCGGCCCGAAATAGGGGTTGGTGCCGGCGTTGTTGACCAGTATGTCGATGCGGCCGAAGCGCTCCATGGTCCGCTCGACCAGGCCGCGCAGGTCGTCCTCCCGGCCGGCGTGCGCCGCCACCGCCAGGGCGCTGCCGGGAAAGCGTGCGTTGATGCGAGCCGCCACCTCATCGAGGTCGGGCTGCTTGCGACTGCTGAGCACGACCTTCGCGCCTTGCTCGGCCAGGCCCTCGCTGATTGCCTCGCCCAGGCCCCGCGAAGCGCCCGTCACGATCGCCACCCGGCCGCCGAGGTCGAAGTTGGGCACCTGCGCATAGGATAATTCCGGCGTGGAGATGACCTCCTCGAAATCGGCCGAGGAGATCCTCGAAAGAATCTTCCAGCCGACCCCCAAGCCGAGCGCGCTGGACCAGGCTGAGGAAACGCTGCGGCATCCTCGGAAGCTCGTCTACACAGCCATGTCCAACCGCAACTTCTACTGGCGCGCGCACGTCCAGAAGTTCGTGCTCGACTCGGGCATGGTCCCGATCAGCCCCTTCATGCTCTTCGATTACTACCTGCTGCACACCGTGCCCAAGAGCATCGTCCGGGAGGCGATGAACAACCTGCTCGCTCGGTGCGACGAGTGCTGGGTGTTCGGGCGGATCTCGCTGGGGGTGAAGGTGCAGGTGGGGATCGCCAAGCGGCTCAACAAGCCGGTGCGCTATTTCGACATCTCGGAGCTGCCGGTCACCATCCTGCCCATCTCCGAGGAGACCGCCGAGGAAGAGATCCGGGACTAGCGCTGGATCAGGGGGCCCAGCTCGCCGAGCGAGCGGAGGTGCTCGTGGTCGGTGCCCTCGCACATGCCGAAGGGGTCAAGGTGAAGGGGCCGGACGCCCGCCGCGCGGGCGCCGCCGACGTCGAAATGGACGCTGTCGCCGACGTGTAGAGCCCGCTCCGGGTCGATCCCGCCCAGCCGCTCCAGCGCCAGGTGGAAGATGCGGGGATCGGGCTTCTCCACGCCGACCACGGTCGAGTCGAGAACGGCTGCGACCGCCGTCCCCGGCCCCTCCCCCGCCTGGCAGACGGCGAACTCGAGCAGGTCGTGCTCGACGGTGCCGTCGCTGTTGGAGACGATGGCCACCGGCACGCCGTGCTGGACGATCCGGCGCAGGGCCACCACCGATTCCTCGATCACCGAGGTCCACCTGATCCCGGAGAGGCGGCTCACGAGCTCCGGCTCCGGCGGCCGCCCGGCAGCTGCGGCGTAGGCGGGCCAGTACACGCCCGGCGCCGGGGTCCGGTCCAAAGCGGCCATTCCCGCGTGGTGGGCGCGCCGGTGCTGGACCTCCTCCTCCACGGCCAGAACCTCCCGCACCTCCTGGAAGTTGGGCAGAAGGAAGACGCCGCCCGCGTCGAGGAGCAGCGCCTCGATCACGCTGGCGCCGGCTGTCCCAGGCGCCGCCCGCCTCCGGTGACCCGGGCGACCCAGTGGTCGGGCCGGCCGAGCTCGGCCAGGGACGGCATGTTGTCGGCGCTCTCCCAGGCCAGGTTCAGGACCTCCATGCCGTGAGCGTCGTGGACGCGCTGCGCGAAGTCCTCGCCACGCCGGTACTGCTGCAGCTTGAGATCGAGCCCGGTCAGCTTCCAGAACAGCTCCTCGAGAATGCTCTTCTCGCCCTGGCGCCGCCGGTAGGCGCCCTCCAGCTCGTCGAAGGATGAGAGCACCCGGCGGCCGGCCAGGTTCATGACCAGGTTGCTGTAGCCCTCGACCATCGACATCGTGGCCTGCATTCGCTTCAGCAGCGCCCACTGCGACGGGAGCCTGACGGTGAGCGCGAGGACGCGGCCGGCGCCGCCCGGCCCCTTCGGACCCGCCATCGCAAGCAGCTCTCGGATCGCGGAGTCGATGTGCTCCCCGAGCCAGGGGTGGGCGCCGAACTGCCAGGCATGGGTCATCTCGTGGAGGATCAGCCAGCGGCGCAGGTCGTCACCCGGCAGCCGGGCCTCCTCCTCCCAGGCTCGAACGTTGGGCTCGACCAGATAGAGGGAGTGCGAGACGGCGCCCCCGACCGGCTCGCGGCCCATCAGCTGGGGGTCGAACTGGCCGAGGACGCGGGTGGCGAGGAAGCTGAGCAGCACGGCCGTGTAGCGGTTGACGCCCGCCCGGCCGAGGTCGACCAGGCGGTTGTCGGGTATGGCGCCGGATGCGGCCGCGGGATCGATGACCCGGGCCAGGATGTCCACGTTGACGTCGATCCAGCGAGCGCGGTCGAGAGCCTCGAAGGGCGGCAGCTCGAGATTCCGCGTCTCGCCGACGGCCTCGAACAGCGGCTGCCGCATCTCGGCGGCGAACTCGGCGTAGCGCGCCTCGAGCGCTCGCCGCGCGGCCGGCGCAAGCGGCTCGGAGGCGGGAAGGCGGGCCGCGGCCAGCCGCCGCACCTCGTCCCAGTCGATCACCCGGCCCGGCTGGGCGCTCCGAGGGCGGGCCAGCTCCACGGCCGCCGCCGCGGCGATGCCGCCGGCGACCCCGAGCACCACGCCGGCCGCAACCCTGGCCCTCACAGCCCTAGAGGCTACCTAGTGTTCCGTCCGGGAAACCGCAGACAGACCACTAGTAGTCAAAGGGAGAGGCGCGGTTGCGCTTGAAGACGACCTTGCAGCGCTCGCATCGGAAGACGAACTGCATGGCCAGACGGCCGATCGCGGTCGAGTCCTTGCCGCAGACCGGGCAGGCCGCCGCCTCCTCCATGTACGCGGAGGGGATCGGCATCACCTTGATCTCCAGTCGCCGGCGCTTCTTTGCCATCAGCGCATGCGCCCTCGGCCCTAGGAGGCCTGTCTCCAGAGCAGCTGGTCGAGCGAGCCCTGGTGCCGGTCGAGCAGCGCATGCAGCTCGAGGATCTCGTCGGCGGTGATCGGACCGTCGGGCAGCTTGTGCGCCGAGACGGGGACCGCCGGGCCGATCTCGGAGTCCAGGGTGAAGGACCAGAAGAGATGGCAGCGCACGCACTGCGCGCGCACCGTCGTTCCCGACGGCGGGGCGTCGATGACGACCAGCAGCGACGTCTCTCGAGTCCCGCCACAGAGGGGGCAGGACAGGTTGCCGAGAAGCTCGCGCATCCGGGCGGCGTCGACGTCGTGCGAGCGGTCGAAGTAAGACAATGTACTAGTCATGCTATCAGGATTTGCATCCGGTGACCAGCGCTGAGAAAAAAACAGCAGGGGCCGCCTCGCGGAGGCGGCCCCTGCCCGCTCGACCGAACTCGGGTCAGACTTCGAGCTGGGAAACGTCCAAATCGCGCAGCCCTTCCGGCGCCTGAAGGCCGGCCTCGTCGAGCTTCTTCATGAGGTTCAGGATGTAGCGCACGCCGGCCAGGTTGACGCCGTGCTTCCGGGTCAGGGTCTGGATCGCCTGCAGCTTCATCAGGTCGCGCTGCGAGTACCGGCGGCGGTTGGTCACCGTCCGCTTGGGTTTGATCATGTTCAGGTGCTCGTACATCATCAGCGTGCGCGGGTGGGTCTCCAGGATCTCGGAGGCCACGCTGAGGGTGTAGATCGGCCGATCGAGGTTGGGACCTTCGGGAGGTGGGGCGGCGGCGTGTGCTGGATCTCTCTGCTTGGTCTTCATCTTGTTTCCTCAGGCTGGGCCCCCTGTCACCATGTGAGTGTTTGGTGACAGTTCCGGACCTACGTTTTCACCGGAATTGTCTGGGGCCTTGCCGACAGCCGCAAGCAGCGTTTGTTAAGGAACGCCGACAAAGGGAACCCACCGTCGCCGGCGCCGCCGTGAACGATCAGTGCTGGTTGTTTTCGCTCGGCTTGGGCGGCGCCGGAGCCGGCGCCCCGCCCACCTGCTGCACTCCCGGCGGCAGCGGCGGGGTCGGCTGGTTGGGGTTGGTCCCGGGCAGCAGGTACGCCATCTTGCCGCCGATGTTGAAGTGCTGCAGGCCCGGCGGCTCGCCGAACCACACGTTGCCCTTGCCCATCGCATCGAGAGCGGCCTGCATGAAGTTGTGCCAGCCGGGGGCGGCGACGAAGACGCCGTCCGAGCCGTTCACCATCGGCTTCCAGTGCGGATCGCCGAGCCAGACCGCGGTCGCGATGTCGGGCGTGTAGCCCACCGTCCAGGCGTCCCGAAAGTCATCCGTGGTTCCCGTCTTGGCCGCTACCTGCCGGCCGGGCAGGGTGAGCGGGCTGCCGATTCCGAAGACCTTGGCCCGGTTGGAGTCGTCGGACATGATCGTCTCCATGATCCAGGCCACCTTGGGATCCAGCACCTGCTTGGCGTCCTTGGCGGGGTCGGCCTTGAAGACCTCGCTGCCGTCGCTGGTGCTCACGCTGGCGATGCCGTAGGCCGGGTGCAGGATCCCCTGGGCGGCCAGGACAGACGCACCCTGCGCCATCTGCAGCGGCGTCTCGCCGTATCCACCGAGCGTCAGCGAGGGCCCGTAGGCGTCGGGTGGGTCGTCATTCGTGTACTTGTTGTCGCCATGGTTGACGAAGGGCGGCGCGCCCATGGCGCGGGCCATGGCCAGCACCTGGTCGACCCCCGTGCTGAGCTCGACCTTGACGGCCTGGATGTTGAGGGAGTTGCCCATCGCCTGCTGGAACTGGACGCTGCCGTAATGCGCGCCGCCATAGTTCTCCGGCCGCCACGGCTGCCCGCCCGGCTGCGTGATCTGGATGCCCGGGCTGTCGCTGACCGGTGTGACCATCGTCCACTTGGCGCTGGCGATGCCCGCGGTGTAGTTGAAGATCTTGAAGGAGGACCCGGGATTCCTCGGTGGCCAGACCGCGAAGTTGAACTCGTGTCCGTCGCCGCCCTGGTCGGCGGCGCCGACCATGGCCAGGACGCCGCCCGTGTGGGGGTCGATCGAGACCATCGCCGACTGCGTCGCGCCCCTCGCGCGCTGGGCGTTGAGGTTGTCGAGCATCGTCTTCTCGGCGATCGCCTGCAGCTGCGGATTGACGGTGGTGACCACCCGGAGGCCGCCGCCCTGGACCGTCTTCTTGCCGTACTTGGTGTTCAGAAGGTCGATGACCCAGCTCGTGAAGGCGGGGTAGGCGAGCACCTGCTGCCCGGCCGTGAACATCTTCCCGTCCTTGGGGCTCAGGTCCTCGGCGTAGGCGTTGTCGGCCTCCTCCTGGGAGATCATCTTGTTGCGCACCATGGCCCCGAGGACCTCGTGCTGGCGATACTTGGACTGCTCCCAGTTCGTGATCGGGCTGTTGTAGAGGGGGCTCTGCGGGATGCCGGCCAGCATCGACGCCTGGGCCAGGTCGAGGTCCTTGGTCGGCTTGTGGAAGTAGATCTCAGAGGCGGCCTTGGAACCCTGCGCGTTGTTCCCGTAGTGGACCGTGTTCAGGTACATCTCCAGGATCTGCTGCTTGGTGTACGCCCGCTCGACCTGGATGGCCAGGAAGGCCTCCTTGATCTTGCGGTCGAAGGTGGGCGAGCTGTCGAGAAGCCGCAGCTTGACCAGCTGCTGGGTGATCGTCGAGGCTCCCTGCCGGGCGCCGTGCGCCCGCCAGTCCACGATCGCCGCCCGGGCCATCGCCGTGGGATCGATGCCGGGCTCGTTGTAGAAGCCGGCGTCCTCGACCGCGATCGAGGCCTGGGGCAGCAGCTTGCCCATGTCGGTGAGCGGCTCGTAGTAGTGCTGGACGCCCTCCAGGTGAAGGTCGGCGATCTTGGTCTTGCCGTCGCCGGCGTAGACGATCGAGTCCTCGGGCACCGGCTGAGCGGCGAGCGCGTGGGCGTCGGGCAGCTGGGCGGCGAAGTCGATGTAGGCCTGCGAGCTGGCGAGGAAGGTCCCGGCCGCCAGCGCGAAGACGACCCCGAGCTTGACCGCCGTCGGAACCCATGCCACCGGGCTCTCGGGTGGCTGGACGCCAAAACCGCGGCCCCCACCGCCGGCCATGCGGGGACCCGTCCCGTGGGCGCTCGCGCGCAGGCGGCGGCCGGAGGCGTCGCGGGGAGGCGGCACGTAATGGCGGGCCGACTGCGACATCGAGACCTGGTGGCGGACGGCGCCGGCCACGCGGCCGGCGGCCACGCCGGCGACCTGCGCGTCGCGGCTCACGACCGGCCACAGCGAGCTCAAGCGCGCCTCCACGGAGGCCAGCAGAAGCCTCAGCTTCTGCGAGCGAATACTGATCACGGCGTTATCATAATTGCTACCAGCGGATTGGGGACCCCTTTTATTGCGCATGCCCTTCACAGGAGGCCCTCGTGGCGGCGCCCGACCCGCTCTTGAGGCTCCTCGATCGGGTGCCCCCGGAGCGCCTCCTGGTCGCCACTGATTTTGACGGAACCCTCGCCGCCATCGTTCAGCGCCCCCAGGACGCGCGTCCCCTGCCCGGCGTCGCCGAGGCGCTCCAGCGCCTGCGCGCGACCGTTCTCCAGGTCGCCGTCATCACCGGGCGCTCGGAGGCGGCGCTGCGGCGCGTGCTCCCGATCGACGGCCTGCTGGTGCTCGGCGACTACGGCCGGCCGGCGCCGACCGAGGCCGACCTGCGCAGCCTTCGCGAATTCAACCGGCAGGCCGTCGAGCTGATCGCCAAGCGCCCCGGACTGAGGCTGGAGGAGAAGCCGGGCTCGACCTCGATCCATTACCGGGACAATCCGCCCGCCGGCCGCGGCCTGCTCGACGCGGTGCGCCCGCTGGCGGGCAACTTCGGACTCGACGCCCGCGGCGGGCGGATGGTCGTCGAGATCCTGCCCGGCGGCTGGGACAAGGCGCGAGCGCTGGATCGCCTCATGTCGGAAGAACGCGCGGGCGGTGCCGTCTACTGCGGCGACGACGAGGGCGACCGGCGCTGCTTCGAGCTGCTGGCCGGGTCGCCACTGCCCCACCTGGCGGTGGGCGTGAGCAGCCCGGAGGCGGCGCCGGACCTATTCGCCAGCTGCGACCTCGTGCTCGACGGGCCCGCGGCGGCGGCCGCCTTCCTCAGTCGGCTGGCCTCGGAGACCCGGCGGATTCGTACACGAGGTCGCGCAGATCCCGAACCTGGAGGCTCAGCCAGCGGTTGATGTCGTTGGCGCGGATCTGGGCGCGCAGGGCGTCCGCGAGACCGCGCCGGGTGGCGTGCGGCGCGGTCAGGGCCACGTGCAGCGCCTCCGCGGTGGCATCCACGTCGAAGGGATTGACGGTCACCGCCCACTCGCCCAACTCCTCGTGGGCGCCCGCGTTTTCGGAGAGGACGAGGACGCCGTTGCGGCGGTTCAGGAGCGCCCCCTCCTTGGCGACCAGGTTCATGCCGTCGTAGATCGGGTTGACCAGCATCACGTCGTAGTCGACGTAGGCGGCGACGGCGCGCCTGATGTTCTCCCCGAACTCGAGTCGGATCGGCTCCCAGCCGCCCCGCCTGAACTCCCGGTTGATGCGCTCGGCCGTGGCTCGCACCGAGGCCACGTAGTCCCGGTAGGCGGTTATGTCCTGGCGGGACGGCTGCAGGAAGGCCCAGAAGACGACCTCTCCATGCAGTTCCCGGTGCTCCCGCAGAAGGCGCTCGTAGGCCAGGAAGCCCCGCACGATGTTCTTGGCGGGGTCGGTACGGTCGACGCGCACGATCAGCTTGGGCGGGCGCCAGCCCTGGATCTGTTCCAGCTCGGCGGCCACCGGCGGGGAGGCCGCGAAGGACTCCATGGCCTGGACGTCGATCGAGATCGGGTAGGCGCGGACCCACACCACGCGACCGTCGTAGATCACGGCGCGCTCGCGGTGGTCGACGCGAAGTCCGACCAGTTCCTCGCATCCGACCAGGAAGTGGCGGACGTCGCCGTGGGTCTGGAAGCCGATGACGTCGTTGGCCAGCAGGCCGTGCCAGATGGCGTCGCGCATGGGCTGCGGCAGCACCTTCCAGTACTGCGAGGTCGGCCAGGGGATGTGGATGAACTGCTGCAGCGTGGCGCGCGGCATCAGCTCGCGGATCCGGCGGGGAGCCAGGTAGAGCTGGTAGTCCTGCGTGAGCACCAGGGGCGGCTTGGGGAGACCGCCGGCGACCTCGGCCACGCGATCGCCGAAGGCGCGGTTGACCTTCACGTAGCCCTCGTACCAGGCGTCCCAGAACCGCTGGTCGATGATCGGCTCCCGGCTCAGGTCCCAGAGGTAGTGCTGAACGAACCAGAGCAGCGGGTTGGCGATCACCGAGTAGTAGCGGCGGAAGCGGTCGGGCTCGATGTCCACGTAGTCGATCCGTATGTCGACATCGCGGGTGGGCACGATCAGGGGGCCCTTCTGCGCCAGCTCACGCTCGGCGCTCGTACGGGTCGCCGCCACCCAGGGGGCGCCCGTCGACTCGGCCACGGTGAGCAGGGCCGTGACCAGGCCGCCGGCTCCGCGGCGGAGGCGGCCGCCCGGCCCTGGCTCGTAGGGAGCCCGGTTGCTGACCACGATCGGCGACCACGGGTCCAGGACCCGCGCCGTGTAGCCGCGAACGGTGTCCATCAGAACTTCCACCATGGCATGGCCCAATCCCTTGACATTGGCGGTACCAATATTTACATTCTTGCTATCACAAATGCAGCCATGGCCCCGGGGGCTCTTGTGCTGCCTAGCGGAGGGGGCGATTTGCTGAGCGACGCCGTCGATGAGATTGGCCGCAAGAGACTGGAGGAGGAGCAGCGCCGGCGGCGCCTGCTGGCAAGGCGCGCCGATCTCCGGCAGCTCGACAGCTGGCTGAACAGGATCGAGACCATGCTCGAGGATGACCAGCGCGAGGTACCGGAACCGCTGGTCAAGGAGATCGCTGGCTTCCTGAGGGAGCTCGACCCCAAGCTCCACCGGGCGCTGCTGCGCAACCGGACCCGGGAGGCGTCGCGCGTGCTCGACATCCTCTTCGACGCGCAGGAGTACATGCTCCCCCACTTCGTGGAGATCACGGCCTAGCCCCTCCGGCCAGGGCGGCATACGCCGCGATCACCGCCACCGTGTTCTGGGTCGCGTGCATGGCGAATGAGTTGAGGGTCGAGCCGGTGTACTCGTAGACGAGGGCGGTCGCCACCCCGAAGACGAAGAGCACGGGGATGAGCGGCGGGATGAAGTGAAGGCCGGCGAAGAGCGCCGCCACCAGGGTTACTGCGGCGACCGTCGGGATGCGGGTCCGCAACCATCCGTAAAGGGCTCCCCGGAAGAGCAGCTCCTCGCCCGCCGGCGCCAGCACCGCCACGGTGGGCACGACGATGGCGACGAAGAGCGGGTCGTGCCCGACCGCCAGGACCTCGGAGGCGTTGCTTCGAGGCTGCCCGAGGAAGGGCGCCAGCGACAGGGTCAGCAGGCCGCCGAAGGTGAGGCTGATCGCCCAGACGGCAAGGGCCAGCAACAGGTGCCACCAGGCTGTGAAGTGGAAGCCGAGGCGGTCGCGGACGCCGGCCGGCCCTCCGAAAACCGCCAGCAGCGCCAGCAGCAGCGCGCCGTAGGCCTCGAGCAGGGCGAAGGCGCCGACGTCGGCGGCGTGGGCCGAGGCCCAGGGATGGGCGGCCAGGCGCAGGCCGAGCACGGTGCCGAGGACCAGCAGCACCGCCGCCGCCAGCCAGACGGCAACCGTGAGCAGAAGCCGCCGGCCCGAAACGGCGGGCGGGCGGGCGGGCGGGCGAGCTACCTGGTCGAACTCACGAAGAAGAATGACACGCCCATGATCAGGTAGGCGCCCACCAGCTGCACCCCCTCGAGCCAGTTGCTCCTGCCGTCCAGGGTGAGGACGGTCACCACCACGGTGGCCACCGCGACCGCGATCACCTCGAACGGGTTGAAGATGAAGTCCATCGGCCTGGCCACGGCCAGCGAGATGAAGACCAGCAGCGGCGCCACCAGGAGCGCGATCTGGGTCGACGAGCTGAAGGCGATCTCGATCGAGAGGTCGACGCGGTTGCGCACCGCGAACATGACCGCCGAAGCGTGCTCGGCGGCGTTGCCCACGATGGCGATCACGAAGAGCCCGACGAAGACCCGGCTGATCCCCAGCTGGGCGACGGTGGGCTCGAGCGAGCGGGCGAGCAGCTCGGACTCGCCGCCCACCAGGAGGGCGGCGACCAGCAGCACGGTCAATGCCCGCCGCCCGGTCCATGTGGCCACCTCGGCCGACGGGTCGGGAACGTGGAACAGGTGCTGGTGGGTGATCAGGGTGAAGGCGAGGGTCGCCAGGTAGAGCGCGATCAGGACGAAGGCCACGCCGACACTCACGACCTCGCGCTGGAACGGCGTCGGGTGGAAGCTGGTGCCGGCGAACAGGGCCGGCATCAGGAGGCCGGTCACGGCCAGCAGCAGCGAGCCGGCGTGGACGCTGGCCGAGCCGGCACTGAAGGACTGCTCCTTGAAGCGCAGGCCGCCGGCCAGAAATGACGCCCCCAGCACCAGCAAGAGGTTGCCCAGGATCGACCCGATCAGCGACGCCCTGACGACCTCGAACTCACCGGCGGCAACCAGCAGGATCGAGATGATCAGCTCGGTGATGTTGCCGAAGGACGCGTTCAGAAGTCCGCCCACCCGCGGTCCCGCGTGGATCGCCAGCTCCTCGGTCGAGCGCCCGATCAGGGCCGCCAGCGGCACGATCCCGAGGCAGGCGCAGGCGAAGACGGCCAGCGGCGGTGCGGAGGCCAGCTGCAGGGCGAGCGAGACCGGAACCAGGGCCAGCAGCCAGCTCAGCGACGGTCGCAGCACTGGCTGCCAAGGCTAGCCTGAACATCGCGGGTCGTTACGCTAGGCCTCGATGTCCCCGCCCACCCTGGAGAACGTGCTCGTCCAGGCCGGCGGGCGGGTTGCCACCATCACCCTCAACCGCCCCGAGCAGCGCAACCCGCTGGGCGCCGCCATGATCGCCGACCTGCGCGCCGCACTCGAATGGGCGCGCGCCGAGGCCGAGGTCCGGGTGGTTGTCCTGACCGGCGCCGGCGACAAGGCCTTCTGCGCCGGCGCCGACCTCGCCTCCTTCGCCTCCGACGTGCCCGAGCTGGTGCGCCACCAGGAGCGCCACGGCTTCGTCGACCTCTTCCTGCTCATGCAGGACCTGGGCAAGCCGATCGTGGGCCGGATCAACGGACATGCGCTGGCCGGCGGCTTCGGGCTGGCCTGCTCATGCGACCTCGTGCTGGCGGTGGAGCGGGCGACCTTTGGCACCCCCGAGATCAACGTCGGCGTCTGGCCGGCCATGATCCAGGCCGTTCTGACCCGCAACCTGCCGCGCAAGGTGGTGCTGGAGATGGCGCTGCTCGGCGGCCGCTGGACGGCCGCTCAGCTGAGGGATCTGGGCCTGGTCAACCGCGTCGCCCCCACGCTGCCCGAGCTCGACTCGATGACCGAGGAGGTCGCCGGCGCGCTGGCCAGGAAGTCGCCCGCCATCCTGAAGCTCGGCCGCGACTCCTTCTACCGCCAGCAGGACATGGAGTTCCGGGCGGCACTCGAGTACCTCCAATCGCAGCTGACGCTGGTGACTCTGAGCGAGGACTCGGGCGAGGGGGTGCGCGCCTTTTTCGAGAAGCGCGAGCCGGAGTTCAAGGGCCGGTGATCGGTCTGACTCATTCGCATTGGGCGGCCGGGCGCGCGCAGCCGCCAGCCGGCACGGAGGACCGGAGGGAGCGCAGCGCCGGCTGCGTGACCGAGCACCGCACACGCCGGCGGGCGGGGGCGGCCGCACGGGCGTCGAAGGTAGGGAGGCGGGCCGGTCGCCGGCCCTGGGGACGGTGATCGGCCGGTGAGCCGGGATCGGGAGCTGCGGGAGAAGGCCCTGGCCGGGGGCACCCGCTACCTGCCCAAGCTTCGAGAGCAGAACAAGCTGACCGCCCGCGAGCGCCTCGGCCTCCTCCTGGACGACGGCTCCCTGGTCGAGGACGGGCTCTTCGCCAACGTCCTGGCCGACGACCTCCCGGCCGACGGCGTCGTCACCGGTCTGGGTACGATCGGCGGCCGGCAGGTGGCGGTGATGGCCAACGACCCCACGGTCAAGGCCGGCTCCTGGGGCGCGCGCACGGTCGAGAAGATCATCCGCATCCAGGAGGAGGCGGCGCGCCTGCGCGTCCCGCTCTTCTACCGGGTCGACTCCGCGGGCGCCCGCATCACCGACCAGATCGAGATGTTCCCCGGGCGCCGGCACGCCGGCCGCATCTTCTTCAACGAGGTCCGGCTCTCGGGCCGCGTGCCCCAGGTGTGCCTGCTCTTCGGACCGAGCGCGGCCGGAGGCGCCTACATCCCCGCCTTCTGCGACGTGGTGATCATGGTCGAGGGCAACGCCTCGATGTACCTCGGCTCGCCGCGCATGGTCGAGGTGGTGGTGGGCGAGAAGGTCTCGCTGGAGGAGCTCGGCGGCGCCCGGATGCACTGCACGGAGTCCGGCTGCGGCGACTTCCTGGTCGCCGACGACGCCTCCGCCATCGAGCTGGCCAAGCAGTACTTCGCCTACATGCCCATCAACCACACCGAGCGGCCGCCACAGGCCGCCGGCTCGCCGCCCCCGCCAGGCGTCAAAGCGATCGCGGACCTGGTTCCGGCGGAGGCCAATCGCGGCTACGACATGCGGAAGGCGGTGGAGGCGCTGGTCGACGAGGGGTCCTGGCTCGAAGTCAAGAAGCTCTTCGCCAGGGAGCTGCTGACCGGGTTTGCTCGCCTCGACGGGACCCCGGTGGGCATCCTCGCCAACCAGCCGATGCAGAAGGGCGGGGTGCTCTTCGTCGACAGCGCCGACAAGGCCGCGCGCTTCATCTGGCTCTGCGACGCCTTCAACATCCCGCTGCTCTTCCTGGCCGACGTCCCCGGGTTCATGATCGGAACCGATGTCGAGCGCCGCGGCATCATTCGCCATGGCGCCAAGATGATCACCGCCGTCTCCGAGGCGACCGTCCCCAAGATCTGCGTGGTGGTGCGCAAGGCCTACGGCGCCGGGCTCTACGCAATGGCGGGGCCGGCCTTCGAGCCCGACTGCACGATCGCCCTGCCCTCCGCGCAGATCGCCGTCATGGGGCCCGAACCGGCGGTCAACGCCGTCTTCTACAACAAGCTGGCCGAGCTGCCGGAGGAGCAGCGGGCGGCGCGGCGCAGGGAGCTGGAGGACGAGTACCGCCAGGACGTCGAGCTCTACAAGCTGGCCGCCAACCTGGTCGTGGACGACGTGGTGGAACCGGAGCGGCTGCGCTCCGAACTGGTCAAGCGCTTCCGGGCCTACGGCTCGCGCTTCCAGCCGCCGCTCGACCGCAAGCACGGCGTGCCGCCGGTCTAGAGGGCTCGCCGCTCGGCGGGGCTCGGCGGGAGATAGCTCTCGATCACGTAGGCCGCCCGCTCATCGCCGGGTTCGCCGCGCTGTCGGAGCCGGCCGGCCACCCGGCGCTTCACCTCGGCGGTCCCGGCGGGACCGGTCTTGAACTTGACGTGCCGGCGCAGGATGCGCAGCCGCATGGTCGCCAGCCGCTTGAGGCGCGCCCCGTAGAAGTCGCCCACCTCCAGCGGCGTGTAGGTCCGGCCCGGCTCGTAGGCCTCGAGCAGGCGCCGGAGCGCGCCCGCCACGGCCTCGGGATCGGTGGACACGCCCTCCGCCTCGCACTCGAAGGCCACCGCCCTGAAGTGCAGGGTCGCCCTCCCGGCGTCCGCCGGGTCGACCCAGTCGTGCGGCGACCAGGCGAGGAAGTCGGAGACGAAGAAGGTGACGAGCCGGTTGGCGCGAACCGCGTCGAAGGTCGGGTCACCCTGCACGCAGTGCAGCTCGATCTCGTCGCCTGATTTCACAAAGGGCAGGATCGAGACCTGCGGATGGCCGCCGGGCGGCGTCGCGATCAGGGTGCCGTGGCGCATCTCGGCCACGAAGCGGTCGGCGGCCTCCTGGTCGGGCGGGTAGTTGGAGCTGGCGAACATACCCAGCCGGATCTTAGAAGGCCAGGCGCTCGGCGAGGAAGCGGAGGGAGAGCGGGTAGCGGTATTCGATCGCCGAGTGGCCGGCATCGAAGAGCTCGAAATGCACCGCCTCGGCCGGTGTCTCCGCCGCCTCAACCTGCCGGTGGAAGGCCTGGGCGGCCAGGTCGAGATACCACTCGTCGCGGCGCCCGGCGTCGATCCACACCGCCCGCATCCCCCGCAGCGTCTCCCTGTGCTCCGGCTGCTCCGCCATCCGGACCGGGTCCCAGCGCAGCCACCGCTCCCAAACCTCGGGCACCAGGCGCCCGGTTTCGAGGTCGAACGGGAACCGGATGGTGCCGTCGCCGTCGGCCGAGTAGGCGGCCGCCATCGCGTACTCGTTGACGAGGTCGTGGTCGCCCGGGCGGCTGAAGGCAGGACGGGAGCCGAAGTCCTCCCAGAAGCGCTCCCACGAGCCACCGTAGTGGTCGCGAAGGGCGCGGACACAGCTGGCGAACTCGCGCAGATAGCAGAGCTCGAAGAGCCCGTCGCCGGCGTGGGTGGCCAGGCCGCCGAACAGATCCGAGCGAAGCATGGGCGTCACCATCGCGCCATATCCGCCGCTCGACTTGCCCATGATCCCGCGGTGCCCCGCCATGTTGAGGGTCCGGAAGTTGGCGTCCACATAGGGCACGACCTCCGAGCACAGGTAGGTGTGGTAGCGGCCGGTGGCCGGCGAGTCGAGAAACTGCGACCCTCCGAGGGACGTCCAGCAGTCGACCAGAACCACCACGCAGGGGGGTGGCGCGTCGGGTTCGGCGAAGAGGTCGTCGACCAGCTCCGGGAAGTTCTTCCGGAATGGCGAGCGGTTGCGCCAGGTGTCGACCTGACCCGCGAAGCCCTGGATCACGTAGACGCTCGGCAGGCGGTCCTCGCCTTCCTCGTAGCCGGGCGGCGTGTAGACCCAGAGCGGGCGGACGTGAGGATCGCCGAGCGGATTGCCGCGGAGCACCCCGCTCTCGATCTCGTGCTCGCGCCACGAGCCCCTGAGCTCGTACGACCAGGGCGCCGGCATCAGAGCGCGGCTACCAGCGCGTCGCCCACCTCCGAGGTCGAGGCGTTCCCTCCCAGATCGCCGGTGAGCACCTCGCCGCCCTCGCAGACGGCGTCGATCGCCCGCTCGATCCGGCGCGCGCCCTCCTCATCCCCCAGGTGGCGCAGCATCATCGCGCCCGACCAGACCGAGGCGATCGGGTTGGCGCGGCCCCGGCCGGCGATGTCGGGCGCCGACCCGTGGACCGGCTCGAACATGGACGGATAGCGCTTCTCCGGGTTCAGGTTGGCGCTTGCGCAGAGGCCGAGCGAGCCCTGGAGGGCGCCGCCGAGGTCGGTCAGGATGTCGCCGAAGAGGTTGGAGGCCACGACCACGTCGATGCTGTCCGGGCGGAGAACCATGCGGGCCGCCATCGCGTCCACCAGCATCTTCTCCACCGTCACCTCCGGGTAGCCGCCGGCAAGCTCGGCGACGACACGATCCCAGAGCACGTACGAGTAGCGCGAGGCGTTCGACTTGGTGACGCTGACCAGCCGCCGCGAGCGCTCCATGGCCCGCTCGAAGGCGAAGCGGGCGGCGCGCTCGATCCCGAGCCGGGTGAACACAGGCACCTCGACCGCCAGCTCCTGGGGATGGCCGGAGTGGACGAAGCCCCCGGTGCCCGAGTACTCGCCCTCGGTGTTCTCGCGGATGAAGAGCATGTCGATGTCCTTCGGGCCCCGGCCGGCGAGAGGGCCCCGCACTCCCGGCGGAAGGCGGACCGGCCGCAGGTTGACGTACTGCTCGAAGGTCTTGCGGATGGGCAGCAGGCAGTTCCAGAGCGTGACATGGTCGGGCACGGTCGGCCAGCCCACGGCGCCCAGGAAGATGGCGTCGAAATCGGCCAGGGTCGCCAGGGCGTCGGCCGGCATCATGGCGCCCGTCCGCTCGTAGCGATCGGAGCCCCAGTCGAACTCGGTCCACTCGAGGCTGGGATCGACCGAGCTCAAAACCTTGATCCCCTCGGGGACGACCTCCTGCCCGACGCCATCGCCCCGGATGACCGCGATTCTCCTGCCCACGAGGACCGAGCTTACTTTTTGAGGAAGTCGACGCGCTCCTCGGTGCCGTCCCAGACCACCGTGGCCTGCGCCGGCTCGGTCTGGGCGACGACCCGGCCGTCGCGAAGCACGAGCGTCCTCGGCGCCACCAGGCGGATGGCATCGATCTCCGTGGGGGCCGCGAAGGCGACCAGCGAGGCCCGCTTGCCGACCTCGAGTCCGTAGTCCTCGAGGCCGTAGGCGCGAGCCGGGTTGGAGGTGATCATGTCGACCAGGGAGAGGAGCTCCGCGTGGCCTGACATCTGGCCGTAGTGAGCGAGCACGAACGCCGCCTGCAGCGGGTCCGCGCAGCCCAGCGGGTACCAGGGGTCCATCACCGAGTCGTGCCCCACGCAGACATTGACCCCGACCTCCATCAGCTGCTTGACCCGCGTGTGGCCGCGCCGGATCGGATAGCTGTCGAATCGCCCCTGGAGCACCGAGTTGTCGAGCGGGTTGGTGACCATGTGCATGCCAGCGCGGCGAAGGTTGTTGACCAGCCGGTAGGCGTAGGCGCCGTTGTACGAGTGCATGGCCGTGGTGTGGCTGGCCGTGACCCGGCCCTCCATGCCGAGCCGGATCGTCTCGCCCGCCATCACCTCGGTGAACCGCGACTGCTCGTCGTCGGTCTCGTCGCAGTGGATGTCGACCCGAAGCCCGTGCTCGGCGGCGAGGGCGAAGCTGAACTTGACCGAGCGCTCGCCGTACTCGCGCGTGATCTCGTAGTGCGGGATCCCGCCCACCACGTCGACGCCCATGGCGACCGCCCGGCGCATCAGCTGCTCTCCGCCCTCGAAGCTGTAGATGCCCTGCTGGGGGAAGGCGACCAGCTGCATCTCGACGTTGCCCCCGACCTCCTCGCGCAGCTCGACCAGCGCCCGCACCGCGGTCAGCTGAGGGTCGCAGACGTCGACATGGCTGCGCACGAACTGGACCCCGTTGGCAAGCTGCCAGCGCAGCACCTGGCGGACCCGGCGCTTCACGTCATCGACCGTCATCGTCCTGACCCTCTCGCCCCAGATCGCGATCCCCTCGAAGAGGGAGCCGGTCATGTTCGGTCGGGGCTCGCCGACGGTCAGGACAGCGTCGAGGTGGATGTGCGGCTCGACCAGGGGCGGCGTCACCAGGGCGCCGGCGAGGTCGATGGTCCGGCGAGCGTCAGCCTCCGGAGGAGCAAAGCGGCCGTCGACGACACCGAGATCCGTGGGGTCTTGGGAGCCGGCCACGCGGGCGTTTTTCAGAAGCAGGTCGAGCATCGGAATGGCAATTCTGACGCTCCTTTAACTTCCCCATAGAATTTCCCCGTCCCACCCACCACCGCAGAGGGAGAGATTGCGTATGGCAGCCACCGGAGTTGATGCCCACGTTCCCGTAAGGGAGGGCGAGTACGGCGAGCGAGTCGTCGCCGTCGAGCCCGGGGGTGTCGAGTACATCCCGCTTTCTGAGCGGCATGGAAAGCCGATCGACCTCTTCTGGACGTGGATGTCGCCCAACCTCGAATTCGCGACCATCTATGTCGGCGTTCTCGGCATCGCCGTCTTCGGAGGCAGCTTCCTCAGCGTGGCGCTGGGCATCATCGTCGGCAGCGCCGTCGGTTCTTTGACCCACGCGATCGTCTCCTCGTGGGGTCCCAAGCTCGGCATCCCGCAGATGGTCGAGGGCCGCGCTGGATTCGGCTTTCTCGGCAACATCCTGCCCGCGGGTCTGAATGCGCTGACCGCCAACATCGGCTGGTTCATCGTCAACTCGGTCAGCGGCGCCTTTGCGCTGACCGCGCTGACCAACGGCGCCCTGCCCTTCACAGTGACCTTCACCATCATCGTGCTCGCCCAGGTGCTGGTCGCCTTCTTCGGCCACAACCTGGTCCACGCCTTCGAGCGGATCGCCTTCATCCCGCTGGCGATCGTCTTCGCTGTCGCGACGGTCTTCACCTTCACGCATGCCAACGCCGGCTGGGGCTTCAATGCCAAGGCGCCGCTCGCGTTCGGCGGCGACTTCGGCGCCTTCATGCTGACCGCCGGCACCGCCCTCGGCTACGCCTGCGGCTGGAACCCCTACGGCTCCGACTACACCCGCTACCAGAAGCCGGACGTGAACCGGACCATGGTCGGCTTCTGGGCCGGCTTTGGCGTCTTCCTCTCCTGCATCGTTCTCGAGCTGATGGGCGCCGCGCTGGCCACGGTGGCCGGGACCAAGTGGGGCCCGAACGACATCCCGACCGCGCAGATGGCGAACGCCATGCCTTCCGCCGTCTATTACGCCACCCTGGTCTGCATCGCCCTGGGCGCGGTCTCGGCCAACGTCATCAACATCTACAGCGGCTCCATGTCCTTCCTGACCCTGGGCATCACGATCCCGTCCCACATCCGGCGCGCGATCGTCGCCGTCGCCGCCGGCGTGCTCGGCCTGGTGATCGGATTCGCCTACCAGGCCAACGTGGGCCCCGGCAGCAAGTACGAGAGCTTCCTGCTGGTGATCACCTACTGGATCGGCGCCTGGCTGGGAGTCGTCATAACCGACTACTGGATGCGGCGCGGCAGCTTCGGCGACGAGCAGATCTTCTACGACCGGGCCTACAGCAACTGGGCGGGGCCGCTGGCCATGCTGATCGGAGGGGGCCTCGCGATCTGGCTCTTCGCCGACCAGTCGGTGTACGTGGGCTACTTCGCCTTCCACTTCCCGCAGATCGGCGACATGACCTTCGTGATCGGGTTCATCCTCACGGCCCTGATCTACTACGGCCTCCGGATGAGCGTCTTCAGGCCAGGCGCCCGCGAGGTCGCGGGAGGGCCGGCTCGGACCTAGTCCTCGCCTCGGGATCGCCCCGGCGCGCCGAGCTGCTTCGGCGCGCCGGGTTCCGGTTCGGGGTCGTCATACCGGAGCGGCCCGAGGAGCGGTATGCGACCGGCCCGCCCGCCGCCTACGCGGTCCGGGTCGCCGAGGCCAAGGCGGAGGAGGTCGCGGAGCGGCTGGGCGCGGGCGTGGTCGTCGCCGCCGACACCATCGTCGTCGTCGACGAGGATGTCCTCGGCAAGCCGGCGACCCCGGACGAGGCGGCCCGCATGCTCCGCCGGCTCTCCGGCCGGACCCACACTGTCATGACCGCGGTCGCCGTGCGCGATGCCTCCAGGCAGCGAGGCGCGACCGCGCACGACGCGACCCGCCTGACGCTGCGCGAGCTCGCCGACACGGAGATCGCCTGGTACCTGCAGACCGGCGAGCCGATGGACAAGGCAGGCGCCTACGCCCTGCAGGGGGAGGCCGCCCGCTTCGTGACCAGGGTCGAGGGCGACCCGGAGACTGTGATCGGCCTGCCGACGGCGCTCGTCAGGCGGCTGCTGGAGCGGCTGCGCTAGGCTTTCCCGTCCATGCTCAACGGTCCCCAGCGCGAGGCCGTCGAGCACCGCGAGGGGCCGCTCCTGGTCTTCGCCGGCGCCGGCAGCGGCAAGACCCGCGTCCTGACGATGCGGATCGCTCAGCTGCTCCGCGACGGCGTTTGCGAGGCCTCCCAGGTGCTGGCGCTCACCTTCACCAACAAGGCGGCCCGGGAGATGCGCGCCCGCGTGGCTCAGGAGCTCGGCTTCTCGCCCGAGGGCATGTGGATCGGCACCTTTCACGCGATCTCCGCCCGGCTCCTGCGCAAGGACGCCGATCGGATCGGGTACCGGAAGAACTTCGTCATATTCGACGAGGACGACCAGAAGTCGATCCTGAAGCGGGCCCTGGCCGAACTCGACCTCGATCCCAAGAAGAACTCGGTGGCGACGCTGCTCTACGCCATCTCCCGCGCCAAGTCGGAGCTCTCGACGCCGGCCGACCGGCGGGTGGCCGGCGTCTTCGAGATCTACAACCGGATCGCTTGCGAGTCACATGGCATGGACTTCGACGACATCCTGGTCAACACGGTCCGCCTCCTGACCGATCACGAGGACGTCCGGGAAGGCTGGCAGCGCCGATTCACGCAGGTGCTGGTGGACGAATACCAGGACACCAACCGCGCCCAGTACCAGATGCTGGCGCTCCTGGCCGGCCAGCATCGCAACCTGACCGTGGTCGGCGACGACGACCAGTCGATCTACGCCTTTCGCGGCGCCGACATCCGCAACATCCTCGACTTCAAGCGCGACTACCCGGAGGCCCGCGTGGTCAAGCTGGAGCAGAACTACCGCTCCACCCAGGCCATCCTGGACGCGGCGCACGCCGTCATCGAGCGCAATCCGGAGCGCGCCCCCAAGCGGCTCTGGTCGGACCTCGGCCGGGGCGCCCGGCCGGTGCTGGCGCTGGCCGAGGACGACGACCGCGAAGCCGAATACGTGGTCGGCGAGATCGAGGCCATGGGCCGCTCGGGCCGCCGCGCCTGGGGCGACTTTGCCGTTCTCTTTCGAACCAACACGCAGGCGCGCGCCTTCGAGCGCGCGCTGCTGGGCGCCCGCATCCCCTACAACCTCGTCGGCGGCATGCGCTTCTGGGACCGCAGGGAGGTCAAGGACGTGATCGCCTACCTGCGCTTTCTTGCCAACCCGGCCGACGCCGTCTCCTTCGACCGCATCGCCAACACGCCCCGCCGGCGGATCTCTGAGCGGACGGTCCAGGCCGTGGTGGCGGCCGCGGCGGACGGCGGCATGACCCTGCTCGACGTCTGCGGGATGCCATCCGCCGCCGGCGTCCGCCCGGACGCCGAGGCGGCGCTGCGCTCGTTTTATGACGCACTCGCCCCGCTCGCCGCCGAAGCCTGGAGCCGCAAGCCCTCGGAGCTGGTGCAGCTGCTGATCCGCCGCTGCGACCTGGCCGCGCACTACGACGATGGCACGCGCGCGGGCGGCATCCGGCTCGATTCGCTGGATGAGATCCGGAGGATCGCGTCCGACTATGACGCGCTGCCCCCGCCGCGGGGCCTGAACCGCATGCTCACCGACCTCGCGCTGACCTCGGACACCGACGACCTCGAGGAGCGGCGAAAGCGGGTGACGCTCATCACCCTCCACATGGCCAAGGGTCTCGAGTGGCCGGTCGTCTTCCTGACCGGCCTAGAAGACAAGGTCCTGCCTCACGAGCGGGCCTTCGCCGAGACCGGAGGCCTTGAGGAGGAGAGGCGCCTCTGTTACGTGGGCATGACCCGGGCGCGGGAGCTGCTCTTCTTGACCTCGGTCAGCGTGCGCCACCTTTTCGGGAAGGCCCACAACCTGGCGCCCTCCCAGTTCCTGCGCGACCTGCCGCCAGAACTGGTGGAGCTCGTCGAGCTGGATGGGCACCGCTCCCAGGCGGTGGCCGCGCGCTTTCGCGGCCACGAGCTTGCCGGCTGAGGCCCCCCGCCGGCAAGAGAAAAGGGCGCCGCGACCCGCGCGACGCCCCCCACGCCCCCAAAAAAGTGACCCCGACGGACCGCCTCTCCGGCTCCGGCCAGAACCTTGCGGTTCAACCGGCTCCTTCGAACGTTTCCCTCGGGGCCAACGCGAATTATGGGCAGGTTATGGGCCGGGCGCAACCAGAAAAGTCAGCGGTTTGCCAGGCGACTGAAAGTAGGCGGAAGCCGGGGATCACGGCGACCTCCAGGCGGCGTTCGAGGTCGGCGCCTGAGGAGGGTATGGGGTGGCTAGTGGGATTTGAACCCACGGCCCCCAGGGCCACAACCTGGTGCTCTGCCGCTGAGCTATAGCCACCATGAACGCACCGGCTGGGCGCGCAAGCGATCCGATTCTACCAGCGGCACTGAGGGCGTCCCGGCCACCGATGGCGGACAATGACGGCATAACCGAGCGAGGTGGAGATGGCAGTAGCTAACCCCAACTTTGAGCAGCTGATGCGCAACGGCGAGCTGATCGAGTCGACGTCCGAGATGACGCCTGAGTACCTGAAGGAGCTCAAGCACACACTGATCGTCTCCGGCGATACCGAGCTGATCTCGGCTCCCGCCTACTACCTGGCGGCCAAGCGCGCTCCGAGCATCAACGCTTTCATGACCGGCATGGCGATCATCCAGGACGAGCTCGCGCACGCCCACATCGCCT
>CAYLIP010000009.1:0-8923 GCA_964383855.1 uncultured Actinomycetes bacterium
CATGACACGAGTGGTCTGCCACATGTCCAGGCCACGTCCCGTCAAGTGGTGTAAGAACGACGACCACGTCATCCACCAACATCAGCTTGCAGCTGCGAGCTCTGGCACCACCTCCTTCTCCTCGATGACGAAGGCCTGAGCCGCCTTCAGCGACTCGGCGCTGAGGTAGCGACGTCGACGGAGTTGACCCGCTCGCTCGAGCGCTCGCCGTAGTCGGCGCCGCAGAGCTGCTGGGCCTCGGCGCCCATCAGCTCCTGCACGAACGTGGCGAGCATTTCGCGGAGCAGGTCGCCGGTTCGAGGAAGCGTGCGCGATCCTCCTCCAAGCGATCGACGTGGCCGCGGAGGTGGATGACCGATTTTTGGAGGCGTTGGCTCGATGCTGGGTGTAGCGAAGCCATGCTGGAGACCGGTGATCGATCGATGGCTGCCGAGCTCGCGCGGCGCGCTCTCGAGCTGGGCGTTGAGATGGATCATCGCTTCGTCATGCTCCGGGCGGTGGGGCAACTTGCGTCAGTCGCGGCGACTGAGGACATGGCCTCCCGCGCGCTGCGGCTGGCGGCGGGGCGTTGACGCGTTTCGGGACACGACCGGCGCTCGGGGGTTCGAGAAGTTCAGTTTCTGGTTCGGCCATGGCTGGTCAGAAAAGCTCGCGCGGATGCGCGAAATGGTCGGACCGACTCAGGCCGGCATCCTATGGGAGGAGGGTGCCCGGCTCACCCTCAACCAGGCGGCATCGCTGGCGCTCAAGTCTGGGGTCGATGCGGCTGGGCATGTTGCCGCCCTGACCCTCGCTGATACTCGCCTCCGCCAACCCGGCAACGGTGATCGTCAGGCGGGCAGGCAGGCCGCCGCCTGCTCGCTCGGCGCGACCGCTCGCACCGCCGCGACCTCGCCGATGACCAGCGTCGCGGGTGCCTCCAGAGCCGCCGCGCGCACGGCCTCGGCGATGGCGCCGAGGGGCGCTCGGACCACCCGCTGGCCGGGCAGAGTCGCCTGAGCGACGACAGCGGCCGGGCGACCCCATCCGAGGACGGGCACGAGCTCCTGGGCGGTCTCGGCCAGCGAGGCGAGCCCCATCAGCACGACCAGCGTGTCCACCGAGCCGGCGAGGGCGGCCAGGCGCGGCGTGGGTCCCCTGCCCTCGGTGCTCGCCGTGACGAATGCCACCGAGGTCGCGACGCCGCGCAGGGTGAGCGGGATCCCGGCGGCGGCCGGCGCCGCGACGGCCGAGCTGACGCCGGGTACGACGGCGACGTCGATGCCCGCAGCGATCAGGAATTCCAGCTCCTCGCCGCCGCGACCGAACACGAACGGATCGCCGCCCTTCAGCCGGACCACGCGGCGGCCCGCCAGCGCGGCCTCGAGGAGGGCCCGGTTGATGTCTTCCTGGCGCGTGCTGGGACCGCCAGCGCGCTTGCCGACCGAGATCACCTCGGCGGTGGCCGGAGCGATCCGCAGGACTCCCGGCGGGACCAGCGCGTCGTGGAGCACGAGGTCGGCGTCGGCCAGCGCCTCGACAGCGGCCAGCGTGAGCAGGCCCTGGTCGCCAGGCCCGGCACCCACGAGCGTCACGCGCCCGGCCGGCGCTGATCCGTGCCGTGACGCCTCCTCCCGCGCCGCCCGCTCGGCGGCATCGGCGTCGCCGGCGGCGAGCAGCGCGCGGACGGGCGAGGCCAGGAGGCGCCGGTAGACCGCCGTCTGCTGCGCGATGGGGACCCCGCGGCGGCGGAGGTCGCGCCTGATCCGGCCGACGAGGCTCACGAACTCGCTCCACTCGGCGGGCAGCAGCGCTTCCAGCCGCCGGCGCAGCGCCGAGGCGAGGAATGGGCTCTCGCCGGCAGTGGAGATCGCGATCTGGAGGGGGTGGCGGTCGACCACCGCCGGCGCGATGAAGCGGCACCAGTGGGTTCGGTCGAGGACGTTGACCAGGATCCCGCGGGCCTCCGCGTCCGCGTACACCCGGCGCCCGAGCTGGTCGTCGCCGCTGCAGTCGATCACCACGCGGGCGCCATCCAGCAGCGAGGTGCGATAGTCGGGGCCTGCGACCTGGTCGACCTCGGCACCGCAGCGCCGGAGCGCGGCCGCCTTCTCGTCGGCGACGCCGCCCTCGCCGACCACCACGCATCGCTCGTTCTCGAGGTCGACGAAGAGCGGATAGTAGCGCTTGCTCACTCAACGCTCCCGTGCAGCCCGCACTCCTTGACCGCGTCCTGCTCCCACCACCAGCGCCCCGCCCGCTCGTGCTCCCCCGGCCCGATCGCGCGGGTGCACGGCGCGCAGCCGATCGAGGCGTAGCCGCGCCCGTACAGCGGGTGGGCCTCCAATCCGTGCTCCTCCAGGTACGCCCAGACATCCCGGCGCGTCCACGCCGCGAGCGGCGCCACCTTGGCGATGTCACCGTGCGCGTGGTCGACGCTCACCGCCGGCGTCTGCCGCCGTGCCGCCGACTGATCCCGGCGCAGGCCTGTCACCCACGCGTCGGCGCCCTGGAGCGCGCGCCGGAGCGGCAGCACCTTGCGGATGTGGCAGCACCGGTGCCGCAGCTCGACGGAGTCGCGGAACGCGTCCGGGCCATGGACGTCGACCAGCGCCGCCACCTCCGCCGGCTCCGGGTGCTGCACCTCGAGCGCGATGTCGAACCGCCGTCGCAGCGCGTGGATGTACCCGTGCGTCTCCTCGTGCAGACGGCCGGTGTCGAGGGTGATCACACGAGGGCGCGCCACGAGGCGGGAGGCCATGTGGATGAGGACGAGCGACTCCGCCTGGAAGCTGGCCACGAGCGCCACATCTCGGAACGATGCGTAGGTCCAGGCGAGGAGCTCCTCGCCGTGCAGGCCCTCGGGCGTCTTTTCGCCGGCCGGGAGCGCGATCACGCCGACTCCTCCTGGGTGCCGGAGCTCAGGCGCGCGCTCAGCCGCTCCACGCCGACGCGCTGGCACCAGTCGCCAAAGCCCTCGCCGGCGTTCCGCTCGTCGGCGAAGGTGGCGAGCGGCCCTCGGAGCGCGGAGGCGAGCTCGGCGAGGGGAACGTTCCTCGCGTAAAGCGTGTTGAGGCGCGTCCCGTCGAAGTCGCCGCCCAGGTACACGTCGTATTTCCCGAGGGTTGTCCCCACGAACCCGACGTCGCCCAGATACGGGCGCGCGCAGCCGTTGGGGCATCCCGTCATGCGGTAGCTGATCCGTTCGCCCTCCAGGCCAAGCTCGTGGACGATCAGGTCGATCTGCCGGATCACCGCCGGCAGCACGCGCTCGGACTCCGCAACCGCGAGGCCGCAGGTCGGGATGGCGGGGCAGGCCATGGAGTGGCGGCGCGCCGGCCCCACCTCCTCCGACAGCTCCACGCCGTGGCGCCGCAGCGCCGCCTCGATCGCGCCCCGATCGGCCGCATCGACGCCGGCGAGGATCACGTTCTGCTGCGCGGTCAGCCAGAGCGTCGGCCGGAAGCGTTCCACGATGCGCCGGAGCGCCGTCCGCAGTCGCATCGCGCCCGAGTCCTGGATGCGGCCGTTCTCGACGAAGAGCCCGTAGAAGAACCGCCCGTCGCCCTGCTCCTGCCAGCCCAGATGGTCCTCGACCGGGGCCGACCGCAGCGTCCGGTACGGCTGGAGAGCGAACGAGATCCGCGCCTGGACCTGCTCGCGAAACCACGCCATGCCCCGCTCAGCGATCAGGTACTTGAGCCGCGCATGCCGCCGGTTCTCGCGGTCGCCCAGGTCGCGCTGCGCCTTCACCACCGCGCGCGCCAGCTCGACGGCCTGGTCGGCGGTCACGAACCCGAGCGGCTGAGCGACGGCGGGATAGGTCTCCGGCTTGTTATGCGTCCGCCCGAGGCCGCCGCCGGCGACGACGTTGAAGCCCGCGAGGCGGCCATCGGGTCCGGCCACTGCGATCAGGCCGAGGTCGTTCGAGTACACGTCGATGCAGTTGTCGCCCTCGATCGCGACGCCGACCTTGAACTTCCGGGGCAGGTAGGCGTCGCCGTAGAGGTCGTCGACGGGGTCGACCGGCGCGCCCTCCACGGTCTGCCGCTCGCCGTCGATCCAGATTTCGTGGTAGGCGCCGGTGGTCGGCGTCAGCGCCGGGACGATCTCGGCGAGGGTCGCCTGGACGTCGGCGCGGAGCTCGTCTTCCAGCGGCGCCGGGCAGCACATCACGTTGCGGACCTGGTCTCCGCATCCCCCCAGAGTCGTCATCAGGCTCTCGTTGATCGCCCTGATCGACGCCTGGAGATCGCCCTTCAGCACCCCGTGGAGCTGGAAGTCCTGGCGCGTCGTGATGCGCAGCGTCCCGTTGCCCCAGCGGCCGGCGATGTCGTCGTGGGCGAGGTAGCCCTCGGGGCTGACGCGACCGCCGGGAATCCGGGTGCGGATCATCATCTGGTAGTGACGGTCGAGGCCCTGCGCGCGGGCCTGCTTTCGAAGGTCCCGGTCGTCCTGCTGATAGACGCCGTGGAACTTCAGCACCTGTGTCGCCTCGTCCGTGAACCGCACCTGGCCGTTCGCCAGCTCCTCGGCGAGGGTCCCGCGCAGCTGCCGGCTCTGCCGCTTGATGTCCTCCACACCCATGCGCGTCTCTCCTCAGATCAGCCGCGCGGCGACGGCCCAGACCGCCACCAGCACGGTTCCCTTGACGACTCGCGACGGCAGCCTCGCGGCCAGCCGGCTCCCGATCACGACGCCCGGGATCGACCCCACGAGCAGTGGCACGAGCACGCCGGTGTCGACCCGTCCGCCGGCCAGGTAGACGGGCGCGGTGACGGCCGCCATCAGGGCGGCGTGCGCCACGTCCGTCCCGACCAGGGGCCCGATCGCGAGCGGCGTGAGCACGACCAGCGCAGCCACCGCGATCGAGCCGCTGCCGACGCTGGTGATGGCGAAGATGATGCCCAGCGCCGCCCCGACCGGGACCAGTGCGGGGCCGGGAAGGGGCCGCCCGAGCGGCCGGATCAGCCCCAGCAGGCGCAGGGTCATCACGGTCGCCGAGAGCAGGACGGCGAGGGCGACCAGGCGCTGCGTCACACCCTCCGAGAGGACGTGCCTGCCGGCCGAGTTGACCCAGACCGCGGCCCCGAACGCCGAAGGCACACTGCCGGCGGCCAGCCAGAGGACGGCTCTCCGGTCGACCGTCCCCTGCCGCAGATGCTGCGCGCCGCCCACCAGCTTGGTGACCAGCGAAAAGCCGAGGGAGGTGCCGACGGCGACCGTCGGGGCGATGCGCAGCCACAGGATCAGGAGCGGCGTGAGGACGACGCCGCCGCCCACGCCCGACAGGCCGAGGGCAACGCCCAGGCCGAAGCCGGCGGCGATGATCAGGAGGGTCGAATCGAGGGTCGGCGGGAGGCCCGGGATCAGCATCAGTCGTTCCTTAAATCGGTTGGCGGCCGTGGCCGGTGCCACGGAGGGGCAGCGTTGGCACGTGCCCTAGCGACAGATGCAGGTCGACGCCCGGCCGAAGTCGACGACGCGCCGGCGCGTGAGCGCCAGGGGGCGGCGGGACATCGGCTTGAGCATGAACGCAACCTAAGGTGACGTCGCTGCACGCCGCAACCGGCGCCGTGTCCCCTTCTTGGGGGACCCGCACCTTGGCCGTCCCCACAAGTTGGGACGCGGATCGACCATCGGCGCGCTGCTACGCTGGGCGGGCATGTCGGTGACGTTGCGGTGCCTGCGCAGCGACCTCTCCTCCTTCGGCTGTCGACCGAAGTCTTGCGTGCGCCGCGACTGAACCTGGTTTCGCGCTCACCCAAGGCTCCCGCCAGCGCCGGGGGCCTTTTCTTTTTATGGCTCACTCGAAGATCACCGTTTCGAACATCACCGGACCTCGCGATCTCGCGAAGGTGTTCGAGGTTGCCTCGCGCCTGGAGGTGCACCTGCACGCCGGCCGTCTCCACGCGCACACCGCCGTTCTCGAGCTCGAGCCGGACGCGCCCGTCGAGGAGCTGGTCCGGCTGCTCGAAGCGCATTCGCTGAAGGTCGTGGTCGCGCCCGGCGACCACCTCGCCGACGTGCTGTCGCCGCGCGAGGCCGAGCTCATGTCGTTGCTCACGGCCGGGCTGCAGGTGAAGGAGATTGCGCGCGAGATGGGCGTCCAGACGCACACCGCGCGCGAGTACTGGCTGCGGGTCAAGCGCAAGTGGGACGTCAAGACGGTCGCCCAGGCCGTCGCGCTCTGGCAGGACCACAAGGACTCAGGACATGGCGGCGCGCATCGAGATCACTGAGCCCGCCGCCACCCGGGCGGCGCGCCTCACCCATTTGGAGCGCCTGGAGGCGGAGGCGATCGACGTCCTGCGCGAGGTGGTGGCCCAGGCCGAGCGGCCGGTCATGCTGTACTCGATAGGCAAGGACAGCTCGGTGCTGCTGCACCTGGCGCGCAAGGCCTTCTATCCGGGCCGGATCCCGTTCCCGTTGCTCCACGTGGACACCACCTGGAAGTTCCGCGAGATGATCGAGTTCCGCGACCGGATGGCGCGCGAGGTGGGATTCGAGCTCCTGGTCCACATCAACCAGGAGGGGCTGGCCAGGGGCGTCGGGCCCTTCACCCACGGCTCGGCGGTGCACACCGACGTCATGAAGACGATGGCGCTGAAGCAGGCGCTCGACAGGCACCGCTTCGACGTCGCCATCGGCGGCGCCCGCCGCGACGAGGAGGCCTCGCGCGCCAAGGAGCGCATCTTCTCGTTCCGGACCGCGCAGCACCGCTGGGACCCGAAGGCCCAGCGGCCCGAGCTGTGGCGGCTCTACAACGCGATGAAGCGCGGAGGCGAGTCGATACGGGCCTTCCCGCTGTCCAACTGGACCGAGCTCGACGTGTGGCACTACATCTATCGCGAGCAGATCCCGGTGGTGCCGCTCTATTTCGCCAGGGAGCGTCCGGTGGTGGAGCGCGACGGGGCCCTGATCATGGTCGACGACGAGCGGATGCCGCTGGAGCCCGGCGAGCTGCCCGCCCTGCGCCGGGTCCGCTTCCGGACGCTTGGCTGCTACCCGCTGACGGGCGCCGTCGAGAGCGAAGCCGCGACGGTGGGGGACATCGTTGGTGAGCTGCTGGTGGCGCGGACTTCGGAGCGCCAGGGCCGAGTCATCGATCGCGACGCGCCGTCCTCGATGGAGCGCAAGAAGCAGGAGGGCTATTTCTGATGGCGATTGCGACGCTCGACGATCGGCTGCGGGAGCGCGAGGGGGTCGACCTGCTGCGCTTCATCACCTGCGGCAGCGTCGACGACGGCAAATCGACCCTGATCGGCCGGCTGCTCTGGGAGTCGGGGCTCCTCTTCGATGACCACCTGGAGAAGCTTGCCGCCGACTCGAGGCGGCTCGGCACGCAGGGCGAGGAGCTCGACTACGCGCTTCTTCTCGACGGGCTGGCGGCCGAGCGCGAGCAGGGCATCACGATCGACGTCGCCTACCGCCACTTCACGACGGCGCGGCGGCGCTTCATCGTGGCCGATACGCCAGGCCACGAGCAGTACACCCGGAACATGGCGACCGGCGCCTCGACCGCGGACTGCGCGGTGATCCTGGCCGACGCGCGCAAGGGGATCCTGGCGCAGACCCGGCGGCACAGCTACATCGTTTCGGCCATGGGCATCCGGCACGTGGCGCTGGCGGTCAACAAGATGGACCTGGCCGGCTACGCCGAGGAGCGCTTCCGCGAGATCGAGGCCGAATACCGCGCGGCCGCCGCCGCGATCGGCCTGGCGGACTTCTCCTGCATCCCGGTCTCGGCGCTGCGCGGCGACAACGTCATGGCCCGGAGCTCCGAGATGGGCTGGTACAAGGGGCCCACGCTGCTCGAGTACCTGGAGGCGGTCGAGGTCGACGCCGACCGGATGCGGGCAGCGCCCTTTCGGTTCCCGGTGCAGTGGGTGAACCGGCCGGACCTCGACTTCCGGGGCTACGCCGGCACGGTGGCCGGCGGCTCGGTCCAGGTGGGCGAGCGCGTGCGCGTCCTGCCCTCCGGCCGGGAGAGCGAGGTGGCCAGGATCGTCACCTTCGACGGCGACCTCGACGCCGCCGTGGCCGGCCAGGCGGTCACGCTGACGCTGGCCGACGACATCGACGCCAGCCGGGGCAGCATGATCGTGTCCGCCGCCGACCCGGCGCAGCTGGCCGACCAGTTCGAGGCGACCGTTATCTGCATGGCCGAGGAGCCGCTGCTGCGCGGCCGCAGCTACCTGCTGCGCTGCGGCACCCAGACGGTCGGCGCGACCGTCGCGCCGATCAAGTACAAGCACAACGTCAACACGCTCGAGCACGTCCCCGCCAGCCACCTCGAGCTGAACGAGATCGGCGTCTGCGACCTTGAGCTGGACCAGCCGATCGCGTTTGACCCCTACGCGGAGAACCGGGACACCGGTGGCTTCGTCCTCGTCGACCGCCTCACGTTCGGCACCGTCGCCGCCGGGATGTTCCGGCTCGCGCTGCGCACATCCCGGAACGTCCACTGGCAGGCGGTCGACGTCGACAAGCGCGCGCGGTCGGCGCAGAAGGGGCAGCGGCCGGCCGTGCTGTGGCTGACCGGGTTGTCGGGCGCCGGCAAGTCGACCATTTCCAACCTGGTCGAGAAGAAGCTGCACGCCCTCGGGCGCCACACCTACCTCCTGGACGGCGACAACGTCCGCCACGGACTCAACAAGGATCTCGGCTTCACCGCCGCCGACCGAGTGGAGAACATCCGCCGGGTTGCCGAAGTGGCGCGGCTGATGGTGGACGCCGGTCTGATCGTGCTGGTCGCGTTCATCTCGCCGTTCCGCAGCGAGCGCCAGATGGCACGCGCGCTCTTCGAACCCGAGGAGTTCCTCGAGGTTTTCGTCGACGCGCCGCTGGCGGTGGCCGAGCGCCGCGACCCGAAGGGGCTCTACGCCCGAGCGCGCCGCGGCGAGATCGCAAACTTCACCGGCATCGGCTCGCCCTACGAGCC
>CAYLIP010000009.1:9023-52570 GCA_964383855.1 uncultured Actinomycetes bacterium
CTGCGCGGTCGCCGCCGGCGTCACCATGAGGCCGAAGACGAGGAGCGCGCCGACCGCCTGAACGGCCTCGGCGACGGTGACCGCGACGAGGATCATGAAGATCGCCCCGATCGCTCGAACGGGCACTCCCCGGGAGACGGCGACGTCGGGATCGACGCTGATGAAGAGCAGTGGCCTGGCCACGAAGAGCAGAGCCGCGCTGGCCGCCAGTCCGACCAGGGCCGCCTCCAAAGCCTGCGCAGACTGCAGCCCAAAGATGGATCCGAAGAGGACGCTGATCCCGACCGTCAGGGCGTTCCCGGCAGACGAGGTGTAGAGGCTCAGGAAGAGGACGCCGACCCCGAGCACCCAGGCGAAGACGGTGCCGATGGTCACGTCGCGACCGCGGGCGCGGCCTCCCAGGGCGCCCATCAGGAGCGCCACTCCGATCGAGCTTCCGAAGAGGCCCACCACCTGGTCGAGGCCGACCAGGAGCGCTCCCAGCGCGCCCGTGAAAGCGACGTGGCCGAGGGCGTCGGTGGTGAAGACCTGGTTGCGGAGCACGACGAAATGGCCGACCAGTCCCGCGGCCAGCGCGATGCAGCTGCCGGCCAGGAACGCGTTGCGCATGAAGTCGAATGCGAACATCGCCTGGAGGTCGGCGGCGGGGTTGAGCGAGAAGGCGGCGAGCGCCATCACGCGAAGCTCAGCCTTCCTCGGGCAGCTCGTGCGATGCGGATCAGTCCGTAGCTGGCGAAGGCCAGCGTGGTGATGAAAAAACCGACCGGATAGCCGGAGAAGTAGGCAACCGCAAGCCCGACCCAGGTGAAGAGCAGCGAGAGGCCGACGGTCAGAGCGAGGGCCAGCGGAGGCCTGGCCGTGAGCTCCAGTGCGGAGGCGCCGGGCGCGACGAGCAGCGCGAAGACGAGGAGTGTCCCAACCACCTGCACGGTGATGGCGACGCTGAGGGCGACGATCAGCAGGAAGGCGATCGACACGCCTCGGACGGGCACACCCCGCGCCTCGGCGACGTCGGAGTCGACCGAGGCGAAGATGAGAGGCCGGGCGATCACAGCCAGCGCTGCCAGGGCGACGGCGGTGGTGATGAGGGTGACAGCCACGTCTCGGTCGCTGATCCCGAGGATGGTCCCGAAGAGGAATCCATAGACGGCCTGCACGCTGCCGCCGCCCTGGTAGAGGCGGAAGAAGAGCAATCCCAGGCCGAGCGAGAAGGCCAGGATGCTTCCCACCGCCGCGGACTCGGCCCGGTGGCCGGCCTCGAGGTTGCGGCCGCTCGCCGAGATGCCGAGCGCCGCGACCGAGCAGAAGGCGATCAGACCGAGGACCGGCGAGAGGTGAAAGAGGACGCCGGCCGCGGCGCCCGGAAAGCCGACCTGGGAAAGCATGTGGGCCGCGAAGCTCTGGCCGCGGAGGACGATGAAGTAGCCCGCCGCGCCGGCCACGAGGGCGACCAGGGTGCCGACCACCAGGGCGTTCTGCATGAAGTGGAAGTGGAGGAGGAGGTGCAGGTCGGTGATCAGGTTCCAGCCCGGCTGATCGCTCACGGTCAGCCCTCGTGCGCGTGGTAGCTGACCGGCTCCTGCTGCCCGACGACGACGATCCGGCCGTCCCTGGTCGTCAGGACCTCGACCGGCGCGCCGTAGAGCCTGGTCAGCGTCTCCGTGCGGATCACATCCTCGGGCCGGCCGGCCACCACCTGCTGGTTGGCCACGTACACGACCCGGTCAAGGAACGGGAGGATCGGGTTCACGTCGTGAGCCACGAGGAGGACGGTTATGTCCTTCTCGCGGCAGATCTGCTGGATCAGGGCCGAGATCGCCTGCTGGTTGCTGAGGTCGAGGCTGTCCAGCGGCTCGTCGAGGACCAGCATGCGGGCGCCGCCGACCAGCGCCTGGGCGATCAGGATCCGCTGCTGCTCGCCTCCGGACAGCTGCCCGATCGGCCGCCCGGCCAGCTCGCGCGCGCCGACCAGGTCGATCACCTCGGCCACGCGCGCCGCCTTCGCCCGCCCGCCGGGTGCCGGCAGCCAGGGTGGGCTGGGCAGACCCCAGCGAGCGCCATCCAGGCCGAGCCCGACCAGGTCGACCGCTCGGATCCGGAGATCGGGGTCGAAGCGCCGCCGCTGCGGCAGATATCCGATCTGGTCGTTGCCGCGCCGGACGGGCCGGCCGAACACCCGAACGCGCCCTTGGCTGAGCGGCACCACGCCCAGCAGTGCCTTGAGGAGCGTCGATTTCCCCGCCCCATTCGGCCCCAGGATGGCCACGAACTCGCCGCTCGCGATCGACAGGTCGACGCCGCTCCAGACGAGCTTGCCTCCCAGCGTGACGGCGGCGCCCTCGAAGCCGGCGGCCTCGGGCATCGAGGCGGACTGCGGGTCAGCCGCCGAGCGCAGCAAGGAGTTCTTTCAGCTGCTTTGTCTGCCAGTCCTGGAAGGTCAAGTTGGCAGGTGACAGCGTCTCGGTGACGGTGCTGACCGGAATCTTCTTCGCCCTGGCCTTGTTGACCAGCGCCACCACGTCCTTGGTCGAGTTCTGGCTGTTGAAGACGAAGACCTTGATCGACCTGGCGTTGATCTCTTTTTCGACCTCCGCCTTGTCGGCTGGACTGGGGTCGGTGCCTTCGCTTACCGCCTTCAGATAGTCGTACGGCGTGACCAGGTTGAGCCCGAGCGCGTCGGCCAGGTAGCTGAAGATGCTCTCACTGGCGCCGACGGGGGTGCCCGCGTACTTCTGCTTGATGGTCGCGATCGTCTCCTTGTAGTCCTTCAGGGCGATCGATTTGTACCCAGCCTTCTGCTCATCGAAGTAGGAGGCGTCGGAAGGGTCGATCGCATCCAGGTCTGCGGTGATCTTGTCGATGACCCTGTCGACCAGCGCAGGCGAGTACCACATGTGCGGATTGTCGCCCTCCCTCTTGCCATTGAGGTCGCCCACGTCCAGGACCACGCGTCCAGGCACCGGGTTGGCGGCCACCAGCTTGGGAGCCCAGGGGTCGTAGCCGGCGCCGTTCTCGATGAAGTACCTGGCGCTGGCGATCAGCCTGGCTTCATTCGACCTTGCCTCGTAGGCATGGGGGTCGGTGTTGGGATTGACGACGATGCTGGCGACGCACGCCCTGTCGCCCGCCAGCTGGGCGGCGATGCTGCCCCAGAAGTTCTCGGCGGCGACGACGATCGGCTTGGTGCTGCCGGCGCAGGGGATGGGCCCGGCCGGCCCCGCCCCGCCACCGCAGGCGGCCGCCAACGAAGAGAGGAGGCCGGCCACGAGGACCGCGGAAAGGCGCGGGAGGAGTCGCTCGGAGCTCATGCGCCAGAGTATTGCACAAGTCAGTTGTGCATATCGTTGGCGTATCGGCGGTATAGTTCACCCGATGCCCCGGCCGAGCCCGGTGACCGATGCCGTACGAGCCCTTTTCGAGGCGCGCAGCCAGCACTCCTGGTCGCTCGCCGAGCTGCACGCGAGCGCCCGCGACCGTCTTGGGGAGGCCGACTACTCGACCGTCTTTCGAGCGGTCACCGCCATGGAGCAGGAGGGTCTGCTGGCGAGGGTCGAGGTGGGCGACGGAAAGGCCCGCTACGAGCTGCGCGACGACCATCACGAACACGTGCGCTGCGATGTGTGCGGGAGGGTGGACGAGGTTCCGGGCTGCTCCCTGGCAAACGTCGAGGCTGCCGTTCGGCGCAGCACCGGGTTCTCCATCACCAGCCACCAGCTTGTCTTCACCGGCGTCTGCCCCGACTGCGCCTCCGCCTCGACGAGTTTGTAAGGCAGGGCCGGTCGAATGGCCACGACCACGAGCACGCTTGACACCGGCGACGCAGGCATCGTCTACGACGTCCGCGGCCCGCTGCCTCCAGCGGACGGCCGGCCGCCCCTCTTCATGATCGGCCAGCCCATGACCGCCGCCGGCTTCACGACTCTGGCGTCGTACTTTCCCGATCGCACGGTGATCACCTACGACCCCCGCGGCCTGGGCCGCAGCGCCCGCAGGGACGGCAGGGTCGACAACTCTCCCACCATCCAGGCCGGAGACCTGCACGCCCTGATTCAGGCGCTCGGCGTGGGTCCGGTCGAGATGTTTGCCAGCAGCGGCGGCGCCGTGACGGCGCTGGCGCTGGTCGCGGCGCACCCCGACGACGTGACCACGCTGATCGCGCACGAGCCGCCGATGACCACGGTCCTCCCGGACGCGGACGCGGCCGCGCGCGCTCGCGCCGGTGTCCGTGCCGCTTACGACGCCAGGGGTCACGGCGCCGGCATGGCCGCCTTCATCGCCATGACGTCGTGGCAGGGTGAGTACACCGAGGACTACTTCGCCACGCCTGCACCGGACCCCGCCGCGTTCGGCATGTCCGCCGACGACGACGGCTCGCGCGACGACCCGCTGCTCTCGGACCGGTCTGAGCCGATCGTCAACTACCGCCCCGACTTCGAAGCCCTGGCGGCGGCGCCGACGCGCGTCGTGATCGCCGTGGGCGAGGAGTCATTGGGAACCTTCACGGGACGGGCCGCGATCGCCACCGCCGAGCATCTCGGCCAGCAGGCGATCGTGTTTCCCAGCCATCACGGCGGCTTCGCGGGGCCCGAGTCCGGATACCCGGGCAAGCCCGAAGAATTCGCCCGCAGGCTGCGGGAGATCCTTGGCCAGGACGGCTAAGCCCGCCCGAGGTCATCAGCCGGATCCAGTTCGCCGTGGCGAGTCGCCCGGTGGCGCCAAACGGCGGCCTGCGAGCCGTTTGCCGGCGGCGCGACAATGAACCCGAACATGGCGCTGCGACGGATGGACAACATGGGAATCGTCGTCGACGACCTGGCGGCGGCGATTGCGTTCTTCAGCGAACTCGGCCTCGAGCTCGAAGGGCAAGCCACGATCGAAGGAGACTGGGCAGAGCGGGTCACCGGACTGCGTCCGATGCGTGTCGAGGTCGCGATGATGCGCACGCCGGACGGCCACAGCCGGCTCGAGATCTCGCGATTTCTCGCGCCGCCCGCCGTCGACGATCATCGGAAGGCCCCGGTCAACGCTCTCGGCTACCTGCGCATCATGTTCGCCGTGGACGACATTGACGACACGCTCGCCCGGCTCAAAAAGCAGGGTGCGGAACTTGTCAGCAAGGAAGTGGTCCAGTACGAAGACGTCTACCGGCTCTGCTACATCCGAGGCCCGGGAGGACTCCTGATCGGGCTCGCTGAGGAACTTCGCTGATCGATTGGGACCAGCGCGAGGGTCGCCGGCTGCCCTAGCGGGGCGCGCTCCGGAGTCCCGACACCGGCCAATTTTGTAGATGACGGCGCACGCATGGCTGCCGGCCGCCCTCTTCGCCCTGGCCGCTTGGTCGGTCCAGCGACTGCTCAGCAAGCTTGCCCTGGGCGACCTCGGCACCCGAAAGTTCTACCTGCTCAGCGCCGTGGTCTCCCTGGCCACCTACTCTCCATACCTCCTCTTGCGGCCGCCGGCCGCCACAGAGCTGCTTCCAGCCTTCGGACTCGCCTGCCTGATGGCGGTGACCTTCGGCGTCACCACCGAGGCGATCCGCCGGGGGCCGCTTGGGGCGGTTTCGCCGATCACGGCCCTCAGCCCGGCGATCACGGCCGTCCTCGGCATCCTCGTGCTCGGCGAGAAGCTCGCGCCCTGGGGTTACGCGGGCGTTGCACTCGCCCCGGTGGGAATCGCGCTCCTCAGCGCAGCCGGAAGCCGCGAGTCGAGGGCGGCGAGCTGGATCTGGCTGGCGCTCGCCTCTCTCGCTCTGCAGGGCGTGGGCGCCTTCATCGCCAAGCTCGTGGTGACGCCTGCCGGGCCCTCAGGTCTGCTGCTCATGAGCGCCGCCGTACAGGTTGTGGTCGGGCTGGCACTGGCGCCGCCCCACACGTGGTCGGCAGGCGACCTGCGCGGTCGCGCGGCGCTGTTCACCCTGGTCGCCTACGCGATCGCTGCCATGGCCACGATCGGTTATCTGCTCGCGCTGGCGTCAGGGCCCGCCTCCGCGGTGGTGCCGCTGGTCGCGACGAGCCCGGCCCTGGCCGGCATGCTGGGCATCGCCTTCCTCAAGGAGGAGGGCGGTGGCCGGCGCCTGGCCGGGATCGGGATCGCCCTGGCCGGCGCGGTCCTTCTTTCGGCTAATTAAAAGGAAAGCTTCGGCCGGCGGCGCTCAGCCAGCCGCCGGCGGCTGCGTCATCGAATGGGTGCTGAGGCTATGGAAGGAAGCGGGTCGCGTACCGCTGACCAAGCTTGGCCATGAAATCGGGATCCGGTGGGGCGGGTGCCGGCGCGGGTTCACCGGGAACGACGGGCTGGCCGATGTCGCGCCAGTAGTTCTCAAAACCCGCCGGCGTCAGCATCCAGAGAACTCGCACCGGCCCCGGCTCCCTTGGCAGGTAGCGGTGCGGAATACCTCGCGGAAGGAACGCGAATGATCCAGCACTCGCTTCGAAATGATGCTCGCCCACTTCCAGTCCCAGCTGGCCTTCCAGCACGTAGACGGCCTCATCAGTCTCGTCGTGAACGTGCGCGGGCGCGGCGGCCACGGGGTGCAGCAGCGTCTCGACGACGGAAAAGCCCGGCCCGGCCTGGTTTGCGCTGGCCTTGAAAGTGAACCGATTCCCTCGAACCCACCACTCTTCCACGCCCTCGTCCGGCCCGAGGGCATAGGGCTGTCTGAAACCGTCTGGCTGCATCAACTCGCTCCTTCGCGGTCAGTCTAGTGCCCGCAGGAAGGGTCGACGGGCGGTCCCAGCGCGGCGAAGGCTGTCAAACCGACGAAATCTTCTCGTCGCCAATGGCCGGGGATGTTCGCTCCCGCCGGATCAGGCCCAGCGCCGCCAGCCCAAGCACTGCGCAGAGCACGAAGCCGGCTGGAAGTCCGAATGCTTGAGCGAGAAGCCCGATGATGAGCGGCCCCAGCATGTCACCGAGCTCTTTGAAGGAGCCGGCGGCTCCCATCGTCGCGCCGAGCCGGGTCGGATCCGCGAGGCCGCTGATCAGGGTGTCCGTGTTGGTCCAGACGACGCCGATCCCGATCCCGGCTGCGATCGAGGCGGCCACGAACGCCGGGCCGGTCATCAGCCCGAGGAGGACCGTGCTGGCAGCAGACAGCAGCAGACCGGCGCGGACCGTGGTCGCCGCGCCGGCGCGATCGGCGACCCACCCGGCGAGGGGCTGAATCAGCAGGTAGCTCAGCGCGACCAGCGAGAGCAGCGCGCCGGACGCGACCGGGCCGTAGTGCAGGTCGTGAACGCGCACGGGCAGGAAGCCGAAGAGGATGCCGACGAAGAACATCGTCACCATCTCGATGGCAAACCACCGCAGCAGGTGGCGGTCGCCAAAGACACCGATGAGGGAGGCGAGTGAGAGGTCGTCGTGGTCGTCGTCGAGACCGCCGCCAGCACGACCGCCGTCACCAGGCAGCCAGGCCGCGATGAGAAAGGCGACGGCGCCGACCGCGGCCGCCGCCACGAAGATCATGGAGAAGCTGCTGCGCAGAACGATCAGCCCGCCGACCGCCGGGCTGACGACATACCCGGCGCCCTTGATCGCGTTATAGATGCCGTAGGCGCGGCCCTTGCGCTCCTCGAAGTAGCGTCCGACCAGCGCCAGGGACACCGCGGAGAGCGCCGCGGCGCCCACGCCCTGGCTGAAGCGCACGGCGATCAGCAGCTGGGGCGGGACGATGAGGTAGCTGAGGGAGGCCGCCGTGAAGACGGCGATGCCGGCCAGCATCGTCCGCTTCATCCCCTGGGAATCGGCGATCCAGCCGAAAACCGGCTTGGCGACGATCTCGGCGAAGTCGTAGGCGGCGATCAGCAGCCCGATCACAGCCACCCCGACGCCAACCGTGGCGGCGTACACGGGGAGGTTCACGGCGACGATGTGGGCGCCGAACGAGGTCACGAATCCGACAAATCCCAGGACCGCCGCCAGGACGAGCGGTGGCGGCGCGCCCTTTCGGGTCACGCCGGGAGCGATCGTCGTCATCCGCGATCCCCTGGACGGTTCATCAGCGGCGAAGCCGGCGCTCTTCAGGCTCTCCCGTCGCCCAGCAGTTCGCGAATCCGGCGGGAGTGGCTGGAGACTGTGGAGGTGAAGTCTGGTGCTCGCTTCTCCAGAAACGCCCGGACACCCTCGGCGGCGTCGTCGGAGGCGCTGCGCTCGGCGATTGAGAGCGACTCGATGCGATGTGCCTCCTCGACGCTCGGCTCATCGAGCATCCGCCAGGTCATCCGCCGCGTCACCGCGATCGCCACCGGAGACGTCGATTCGATGAACGAGCGAGCCACCCGGGCCGCACTCTCGAGCAGCTGGTCGGGCTCGACCACGCTGTGGAGCAGGCCGGCCTGCCTCGCCTCCGCCACCTCGATCATCCGGCCGCTCAGCAGCCACTCCTGGGCCACTCCCACGCCGACCAGCCGCGGTAGCAGCCAGCTGGAGCAGCCGTCGGGCGAGATCCCGCGCCGAACAAAGGGAAAGGCAAACCGGGCGGTCGAGCTCGCGATTCGGACGTCCATCGGCAGCGTCATGGTGGCGCCGACGCCGACGGCGGGCCCGTTGATCGCCCCGATGACGGGCTTCAGGCTCCTGAGGATGCGCAGGACGAGCTGTCCGCCCGTGTCACGCGGTTCTCCGCCGCCGGCCGCGCCGGGCAGGAAGGCGCCGGCCCCGGCGGAAAGATCGGCCCCGGCACAGAATGCCCGGCCGCTGCCGGTCACGATGATCGCCCGTACGCCGTCGTCGGCGTCGGCGGTCTGGAACGCGTCGAGCAGCTCCTCGAGCATCCGCGGAGTGAAGGCGTTGAGCGACCCGGGGCGCGCGAGCGTGATCGTCAGCAGCCCGCCCTCAGCAGTGCATGCGATCTCCTGATAGCTCGCGCTTTTCACCGAGTTCTTCTTAGCACTCCAGTCCGCGACGGGGACGGTACCCTGGTGTCCTCAAACGGCCCGAGCGGAGGCGCGCATGAAGCAGCGAACGCGAGACATGGGTACAGAACGCCGGCGGCGCTCGAGAGCGGTTCGAGGCCGGCCCTCGGTCGCCGCCTCCCCTCGCACGCGAGGTCCGGCTGCCCCGCCGAGCGGCCCGCTCCCCAATGAGACCGCGGCCGAGGCCGTGGTCGGAGGCGAGCCGGTCGCCATCCCGTCCCTGGGCGCGGTCCTGGGCAGCCTGGCCACCGTCCTCGCCCAGGGCCGCTTCGTGGCCAAGGAAGGCGCGCTGCTGGCTGTCGACGCGGCGCGCATTGCGGCCGGCAGGGCCGACTTCAAGCCGGCGCGCGGGGACCGGCGCTTCATCGACCCGACCTGGACGGAGAACCCGCTGTACCGCCGCCTCGGTCAGTTCTACCTCGCCTGGTCGGCGGCGATGCACCGGCTGGTGGACGACCTCGAGCAGGATGGCGCCGACTGGCACACGGTCGAGCGGGCGCGGTTTGCGACGGGCATTCTTGTCAGCGCGCTGGCTCCGACCAACGCGCTGCACAGCAATCCCGCCGCGCTCAAGCGCGCCTACGAGACCGGCGGCAGGAGCCTCTGGCGTGGCTTCCAGAACTGGCTTCACGACCTCCGTCACAACGGGGGCATGCCCTCTCAGTCCCAGCCCGGCGTCTTCGAGGTCGGGCGTGACCTGGCGATCACTCCCGGGGCGGTCGTCGATCGCGATGAGTTCGCCGAGGTGATCCAGTACCAGCCCTCGACGGAGACGGTCCGGGAGCGGCCGCTCCTGATCGTTCCGCCGCCCATCGGCCGCTTCTACTTCCTCGACCTGCGGCCAGGCCGCAGCTTCGTCGAGTACGCCGCCTCGCGCGGCCTGACCACCTTCATGCTGAGCTGGAGGAACCCCACGCCCGAGCACGCCGACTGGGACATGGAGACGTACGCGGCCCGGATCCTGCGGGCGATCGACGCGGTCCGCGAGATCACCGGGAGTGAGGACGTCAACGTGATCGGGTTCTGCGCCGGCGGAATCCTCACGACCACAGTTCTGAATCACCTCGCCGCCAGGCGCGACAAGCGCGTTCACAGCATGGCCTATGCGGTCACGCTCCTCGACTTCGGACTCCGCGCTCCGATCGGAACCTTCTCCTCACAGGCCGTCCTCGAACTGGCCCGTGGGCGCACCTCTCGCAAGGGCATCATCGACGCCAGATCGATGGGCGCCGCGTTCACCTGGATGCGGCCCGATGACCTGGTCTTCAACTACTGGGTGAACAACTACCTGATGGGAGAGCCGCCCCCGGCCTTCGACATCCTGGCGTGGAGCGTCGACGGAACCAACCTGCCGGCGGCTCTGCACAAGCAGTTCCTCGACATCTTTGCTTACAACGACCTCTGCCGGCCGGGCCACCTCGAGGTGTTCGGCACACCGATCGACCTGAGCCGGATCAAGGTGCCGGTGTTCGTCACCGGCGCCGCCACCGATCACCTGACGCCCTGGAAGGGGTGCTACCAGACGACACAGCTGCTGAGGGGCCGGAGCACCTTCGTCCTCAGCAACGCAGGGCACATAGCGAGCCTCGTCAATCCGCCCGGCAACCCACGCGCCACCTACCGCTCGGGACCGGCTCCCGGGAAGGACCCCGAGGCATGGCTGCGCGCGTCACACGAGCATGCCGGCAGCTGGTGGCAGGTCTGGGCCGACTGGGTGCTCGATCGCTCGGGTGCCGAGGTCGCTCCCCGCCGGGAACTCGGCTCGAAGCTCCATCCGCCGCACGAGCCGGCCCCGGGACTTTACGTCCGCGACCTGGTCCCGGCGGCGCGCTCGTGATGGTCCGCGTGCGCTGAGGGAGCCTCCTCAGCGGGCGAGATAGCCGCCGTCGACCGGGTAGTAGCCGCCGGTCGCGAAGGACGCCGCGTCGCTGAGCAGCCACACCGCCAGGCCGGCGATCTCGGCCGGCTCAGCGAACCGGCGGACGGGGTAGTCGCGCTCGATCGCCGCCCTGGTCTCCTTGTCGACCGACCGGATGAGCAGCGGCGTGTTCGTATGCCCGGGGCCGACCGCGTTGACCCTGATGCCGTCGCCGGCGTGGTCGAGCGCGGCCGCCTGGGTGAGGCCGACAACCGCGTGCTTGGAGGTCACGTAGGGGCCGGAGCCTGCGCGCGCCACCCGCCCCAGGATCGAGGCAATGTTGACGATCGCGCCGCCGCCCCCCGATCGCAGGGCTCTCAGCTCGGCGCGCAGGCAGTAGAAGAGACCGTCCACGTTGAGCTCCTGCACCCGGCGCCAGGCGTCCGTGCTGCAGTCGGCGATGGGAGTTGCCGGCGCCGATGTGCCGGCGCAGTTCACGGCCGCGTCCAGCCGTCCACTCAAGGACTCGGCCTGCGCCACCGCCCGCTCGACCGCGCCCTCGTCGCGAACATCGCATTCGATGCCGATCGCTCTGCCACCGCCGGCCACCAGGTCCGCGGCGACCCGCTCCGCCTGCTCGCCGGCGACGTCGACGACGGCCACCGCGGCGCCGGAGGCGGCGAGAAGGCGAACGATCGCCTCGCCGATCCCTGAGGCGCCGCCGGTGACCAGCGCGGCTCGCCCGGCCAGCCCGTAGTCGATCACCGGTCGAGCGACCGCCGGACCGTCTCCACGACGCGCGCCGCGGACGGGATGGCGGCGTCCTCGAGGTTTTCGGCGAAGGGCATCGGGATGTGGGGAGTGGTGATCCGCACGATGGGCCCGTCCAGGTAGTCGAACATCTCATCGGCCGCGAGAGAGGCCAGCTCGGCGCCCCATCCGCAGAGGCGAACGTTCTCCTCGATCGTGAACAGGTGGCCGGTGCGCTCGACGTCGCCGGCAACGGTGGCGACGTCGAGCGGCACCAGCGTCCGGAGGTCGATCACCGAGGCGTCGATGCCTTCTTCGGCCAGCGCCGCCGCGGCCTCGATCGCCCGCGGCACCATCGCACCCAGGGCGACCAGGGTCGCATCCCGGCCCTGCCTGATCACGTTCGCCCTGCCCAGCGGCACCACGTGATCGTCGCCGCTCGGCGCCGGGCCCTTGGCGGCGTACATGGATTTGCTCTCGAGGAAGATCACCGGGTTGGGATCTCGAACCGATGCCGCCATCAGCCCGATCACGTCCGCGGGCGACGACGGGACGACCACCCGAAGGCCGGGAATCGCCATCGCCCAGGCCTCCACGGCCTGGGAGTGCTGGGCTCCCAGCCGCACCCCTCCACCGTTGGCCGTGCGCACGACCAGGGGCAGCGTGGCCTGGCCATCGCTCATGTAGCGGAACTTCGACATCTCGTTGGCGATGTAGTTCCAGGCCACGGCCACGAAGTCGGCGAACATGATCTCGGCGATCGGCCGCAGGCCGGTCATCGCGGCTCCCATCGCCGCCCCGAGGATGGCCTGTTCGCTGATCGGGGTGTTGCGGACGCGGTCCGGGCCGAACTCCTCTCGGAGGCCGACCGTCGCCTTGAACACTCCTCCCGGCTCGACGTCCTCGCCCAGCAGGACCACGCTCTGGTCTCGCCGCATCTCCTGGGCGATGCCCGCGGCCACCGCCTCCCTCATCGTCAGCTCCGCCATTGCGAACCTCCATCCGCCCAGAGTTCTGTGAGCAGCGAATCCGGGCCGGGAGGCGGGGCCGCCTTGGCCGCCTCGGTCGCCGCCTCGACATCGGCCGCCGCCCTGGCCTCGATCGCCGCCAGCTCCTCTTCGCCGGCGATGCCCTCTTCGATCAGGCGCGCGCGGTAGGTCGGCATCGGGTCGCGGAGGAGCCACTCGTCGACCTCGGTCTGAGCGCGATAGAGGGCGGGGTCGCCGCGACTGTGGCCGAAGTGGCGGTAGGTCATGGCCTCGATCAGGGCCGGGCCCTGACCCTGGCGGCAGCGGTCGATCGCCGACGCTGCGGTCGCGTGGACGGCGTCGGGGTCGTTGCCGTCGATCACGACGGACTCCAGGCCGTAGGCCGAAGCCCGATCAGCCGCCGGGTGGGGCACCGCCGTCACCAGGTGGATCGGGGTGTACTCCATGTACAGGTTGTTCTCGCAGACGAACACCACGGGGAGCTTCCACACCGCCGCCAGATTGAGCGCCTCGTGGAAGGCGCCGATGTTCGTGGCACCGTCCCCGAAGTAGCAGACGACGACCTGGCCCGTGCCCCGGAACTGCGCGCTCCAGGCGGCGCCGTTGGCGATCGGCAGGTGGGCGCCGACGATGGCGTATGAGCCCATCACGCCGTGCTCGACCGAGGTCAGATGTATCGATCCGCCCTTGCCGCCGTTGAGGCCGGTTGACCGCCCCATCAGCTCGCCGAGGACGGACTCCATGCTGACGCCGCGCGCCAGGGTGTGACCGTGGCCGCGATAGGTGCAGAACATCATGTCGTCCGGGCCCATGGCTGCGGCGAAGCCGGCCGCGATCGCCTCCTGGCCGATCGACAGGTGCGTGCTGTAGCGGACCAGACCCTGGAGAAAGAGGTCGTAAACGCGCTTCTCGAAGAGCCGGATCTCAACGATCGACCTGTACATGGCGAGGCGTACCTCGGGCGTGGCCCGTGCCGCCTCGGACAACTCTGTCGCTGACATCTCCTGCCTCCTCACCGCTACCCGCCCACGTAGGCGCGCGCGAACTCCTCGTTGTCGACGAATTCGCCGGGCGCGCCCTCGTGCGTCACCCGGCCCATATCGAGGACGTAGAGCCGGTCGCACAGGCTCATCACCTCGTTCACGTGCTGCTCGACGATGAGCATCGACATGCCCAGCGATCGCATCTCTCGCATCCGGGCGTAGATCTCCGCGACCAGCACCGGCGCCAGGCCGAGCGAGGGCTCGTCCAGGATCAGCAGCCGCGGGCGCGTGATCAGGGCCCTCGCGATGGCGAGCATCTGCTGCTGGCCTCCGCTCAGGAAGCCGGCCGCCTGCCGCAGCCGCTCGCCCAGGATCGGGAAGGGCCGGGTCGCCTCCTCGACGCGCTCCCGCTGTGCTGAACCGCTCAAGCGCTCGTTGACGAGCGCCGCCCTCAGGTTCTCCTCGACAGTGAGGGCGGCGAACAGCTCCCGGCTCTCGGCCACGAAGGCGATGCCGTCCCGCAGGCGCCGGTGGCTGGGCTCCCGCGTCACGTCGCGCCCGCCGAAAAGGACGCGGCCGCCCGCGACCGGGTGGAGACCGACGACCGAGCGCAGCAGCGTTGACTTGCCGGCGCCGTTCAGCCCGAGCAGGGCGACGCATTCGCTGTCCGCCACCGCCATGGAGACGGCGTGCACGACTGGCACGCCGTCGTAGCCGGCCGTCACCCGCTCAAGCTCGAGCATCTTGCTCCGGTCCCATGTAGGCCTCCCGCACCGAGGGCAGCGCCATCACCTGGTCGGCGGCGCCCTCGGCGATCACGGCGCCGTGATCCATGACCACCAGGTGGTCGACGACCCGGACGACGCTTCGAATGCGGTGCTCGACCAGGAGCACGGCTCTTCCCTCGGCGCCGAAGCTGTCGATGAGGGCGAACAGCTCGTCTGCCTCGGCGGAGTTCAACCCGGCCGCCGGCTCGTCGAGCAAGAGGACGGGCAGGTCCATGGCCAGAAGCCGGGCGATCTCGACCAGGCGGCGCTGGCCCGCGGTCAGGGTCCCGACCGCGGCCGCGCTCGAGGCGCGCAGGGCGACCCGCTCGAGCGCCGCATCGGCGCGCGCCCTGACATCGCCGCGGTCGGGGCGGGCGTTGGGGCCGCCGGCCAGCCAGGTCAGCACGGTGCGCTCGAGCCCGATGACGATGTTGTCCCGAACGCTGAGCGTCGGGAAGAGCCGCAGCAGCTGGAAGGTGCGGCCCATGCCCAGGCGGGCCCGGCGGTGATCCGGCCAGTTGGTGACATCCACTCCGTTGAGCCAGACCGTTCCGCTGGTCGGCCGGTCGGCGCCGCTCAGGCAATTGAGCACCGTCGACTTGCCGGCGCCGTTGGGGCCGATCAGGCCCACGATCTGTCCTGGCGCCACGCTCAGGTTGACCGCCCGCGCAGCCGCAACGCCGCCGAAGACCCGGGTGATGCCGTCCGCTTTCAGGACTGGCTCGGCGACGGCGGTGCTCAACCTGCGCGCCTTCGGCGAAGCCATGCGGGCAGCGCGCGCAAGCCCACCAGGCCGGTGGGCGAGACCACGAAGACCAGCAGCAGGACCACGCCGTAGATCAGCGCCTCCGCCTGCTGGATGGGTGCGAAGACCTGTGGGATCAAAGTCAGCAGCACCGCGCCGATGACAGCTCCGGCGATCGAGCGCAGGCCGCCCACGGCGACCATCGCGAGGACGAGGACGGCGACATCGATGCCCAGGTGCTCGGGCGCCAGCACCACGGTGGACTGGACCAGCAGGATCCCGGCAACCCCGGCAAGGGTGCTTCCAAGGACGAACACGAAGATCAGGACGCGGTCGGCGTTGACGCCGAGCGCCCGGGCCGCGACCGGGTCGTCACCGACGGCGGCGAGCATGCGACCGAGCGGTGAGCGCACGATCCAGGTGGTCACCGCAACCACGGCGATCGAGCCAAGGGCAACGAACCAGTAGTTGAAGGCCAGCTGGTCGGCGCCGCCGGGCGCCGGCAGCGGCCGGAGCAGGAGACCGTTCTGGCCGCCGGTCAGAGCCAGTGTCGAGACCACCTCGATCGCGATCACGGCCAGGGCCAGCGTCGTGATCGCGAGCAGGAGTGACTCGAGCCGGATTACGAGGCCGGCGGTGAGCAGCGCCAGGGCGGCGGTGAGGGCCAGGGCCAGCACCCAGGTCACGACGTGTGGCATGCCGAACCGGGTCGTCAGGACTCCCGACGTGTAGGCGGCGACGCCGTAGAAGGCCACGTGTCCGAATGACGCCAGGCGGGCGTAGCCGAAGATCAGCTGGTAGCTCACCGCCAGGGCGACGAAGATGAACATCTGGGTCACCACCAGCCGGACGTACAGCGTCCCGGCCAGGAAGGGCACCATCGCCACCACCAGACCGAGGGCGAGCAGCAGTACGGGCCCGATCCGGGGGCTGGCGCGCCGCGCCAGCACCGCCACTGCCGCCGCCATCAGCTGCGCAGAGACCCGGTGCGCGTTTCCAGGCTGGGCACGATTCCGCTCGGCCGGACGGCGATGACCAGGATCAGGGCTGCGAACACGGTCACGGTGCTGAAGGGGAAGCTGGGCGGCAGGTAGCCCTGCGCCAGCGTGGTCAGGATGCCTATCAGCAGGCCTCCGATGAATGCGCTGTATGGGTTGGCGATGCCGCCGACGATGGCGGCGATGAAGCTGAGCAGTGCGATGTTGAGTCCCATCTGCGGGGTCCAGCCCGTGATCGGGGTGATCAGCAGGCCGCCGAACGCGGCCACCGCGCCCGACAGCGCGAATGCGATCGTCTCGATGCTCGAGACGTTCATCGCCGTGATCCGCGCCCCCAGACGGTTGGACCCAACCGCGCGCAGGGCGAGTCCCACGCGGGTGCGGGAGCGGATCCAGGCGAAGATCGCGAGCGCGATCACGGCGCCGACGATGACGCTCAGGCTCGCCTTGGTCAGCACGGCGCCGGCGAGCTGGAGGGGCGGACCGCCGAGCACGCTCGGCACCGGACGGCTCTGGGGACCCAGGACCAGGCTCACGCCCTGGGAGAGGACGATCGAGATCGCCAGCGTGGCGATGACGATCGCGATGGTCTCGGCGCCGCGCGAGATCATCACCGAGATCACGGCCCGGCTGACGAGCGCCCCCGTGGCCGCGCCGACCGCGACGACCACGACCAGCGCGACCGCCAGCGGCCAGTGTTCATAGGTAAGGGTCCACCAGGCGGCGAGGCCGCCCAGCATCAAGAATTCGCCCTGGGCGAAGTTGAGAAGGCGGGTGGCGCTGAAGATGACGACCACCCCCAGCGCCACCAGACCGTAAACACACCCCACCGCGATTCCGGCCAGGACGACCTGGAGCAGGAAGCTCATTGGTTCACGCCTTTCTGGCCTTCCCGGAACGTGCTCTGACTATGTCGCCGGCGTCCACTCGCCGTTCTTGAGCGCCTTCATGATCAGGAAGCTCGCGGGGTCCTGGTGGGCGCCCTCGTAGCTGCCCGGCCGGAAGCTGATGCAGGCGCCGTCGCCACCGACCAGCGTCTTCACGCACTTGAGCCCCTGAAGCGCGGCCGTGACGCCGGCCGCGTCATCCGACTTCGCCGCCGCCACCGCGGCCGCCGCCACCTGCATGTGGGCGTAGCCGAAGCTGGCCTGGAAGGTCTCGGTGGGCGGCTGCCCGTAGGCGGCCTGGTAGGCCTTCACGTAGTCCTTGACCGCCGCCCGGTTCGGGTTGACGGCGTCGTGCGCGTAGAGCTCGGGGACGCTGCTGCCGGCGACCGAGTTCATGGTCGGATTGATGGCCGACCAGTTGGAGACGATGGGAATCTGCGAGCCGGCTGCCCGCACCGCCTTGGTCAGCTGGGCGACCGGGACCGGGTAGTCCCAGGAGAGGATCACGTCCGGCTTGGCCTGCAGGATCTGTGCCGCGGGGACCGAGGCGTCGCTGATCGTGGAGGCGAGGGAGACCTCGGTCACGATGGTTCCGCCGGACTGGGCGATGTAGGACTTGAAGAAGGGAATCGCGTCGGTGCCATAGCTCAGGCTCGAGGTGTCGAGCGCGATCCGCTTCCATCCCTTGGACTTGATGAAGTCGACGTTGAACTTGGCGAGCGAATTGTTGTCGAGGGCGATGCGGTACACGTAGCCCTTCCAGGGCTGGCTGTCGGCGGTCAGATTCTGCTGGACCGCGGATGTGAGCATCGGGACGTGAAGCTGGCCCGCGACCTGCGCGGCGGCCGCGGTGGCGGTCGAGCTGGCGCAGCAGCTGAGCATCACGGCGCCGTCCTGGGTGACCAGGCGCGTCGCCAGTGTGGCGGTCAGAGCCGGGTCGCTCTTGTTGTCGTAGAAGACGAGCTTGAGCGGGTGCCCGTTGGCGCCGCCGCTCTTGTTGATGTTGTCGACGGCGAGCTGAGAGGCGTTCTTGTCGAGGGTTCCGATCGACGCGGCTGCTCCGGTCAGGTCGTCGATGGCGCCGATGACCACCGGCGACTTGTTGGCAGTGGTGGTGCTTGTCGATCCCGCGGACCCGCCGCAGCCGGCGAGGAGGACGGTGGCGACGGCGCCGCCGGCGACCGCTTTGATTAGAGCCGAAAACACTTGCTGTAGACCTCCTGTCGTAATGGTCAGACAGTTTGACCATAAAGCCGCGGCTCTGTCAACATGGGCTTCTGGCGCAGGAGAAACCGCATTCAGGAGGCGTGATGACGCAGGTCGAGGATGGTTGGAAGCTGCCGGGGATCGCGGGCCGCGTGGCGGTGGTGACCGGAGCCGGGCGCGGCATCGGCCGCGCGATCGCGACCCTGTTGCGGGCGCAGGGCGCGGCGGTGGCCGCGCTCGACATCGCCGGGGGTTCGCAGCCAGACCCGGGCGCGGGACCGGGCGGGTGGCTGGACGTGCAGTGCGATGTGGCCGACGAGGACTCGGTGGACAGGGCCTTCGGCGAGGTGGAGGCTCAGCTGGGTCGCATCAGCATCCTGGTCAACAACGCCGGCATCCTCCGGGCGGCCGCCGTGCTGGAGACCTCGCTGGAGGACTTCAACCGGATGCTCCAGGTCAACGCGGGCGGCCCCTTTCTCTGCGCCCGCCGGGCGCTGCCCGGGATGATCGACCAGCGCTACGGGCGAATCGTCACGATCGCCTCGAGCGCCGGCCGGACCGGCGGCTCCGGGCGGCTGATCGCCTACGCCGCCTCCAAGGCGGCGGCGATCTCGGTGGCGAAGTCGATCGCCACGGAATACTCGGCCTTCGGGGTCACGTCCAATGCCGTGGCGCCGGCCGCGATCGACACCGAGATGATCCAGGGGCTCGGCGACTACGCAGACCGGCTCCCGGTGCGCAGGCTGGGAACGGTCGACGACGTCGCCGCGGCGGTCGCCTTCCTCTGCTCTGACCTGACCGGCTACATGACCGGGGGCGTCGTCGACGTCAACGGCGGCTTTCTGATGGTGTGAGGGATGATCTACGAGTACCGGCGATACGTCGCGGTCCCCGGGCGCATGCCCGACCTGAAGGCCCGATTCCGGGACCGGACGGTCCATATATGGAAGCGGCTCGGGATCCGTCCGGTCGCCTTCTGGGACCCGGTGATCGGCAACTACAACGAGCTGCACTACCTTCTCGCCTGGGAGGACATGGCGGAGCGGGAGCGCATGTGGAACGTCTTCTCCGCCGACCCGGAGTGGGTCGCCGTCCGCGCCGAAACCGAGCGGCAGGGTCCCCTGGTGGCGAGCGTCCACAACGAGCTGTGGGCGCCCACCGACTTCTCCGAATTGGTCTGACCGTTTGACCATTGACGGGTAAATCTGTCATATTGTCGGCGTGCTCCTGAGACAGCGAGTGCGGGGCTTGCCCGGATGAGCGTCCGCCTGGAGAAGCCGTGGCGCGACCTCTCCGAGGAGGAGATCGCCGGCGTCGGCGGCGAGCTCGGCGTTTACGAGATCGGGGACGCCGCCGGCGAGATCCTCTACATCGGCTACGCGGGAGGCCAGGCCATCTTCGGGCTGCGCGGCGAGCTCAAGCGCCACCTCGGCTCGGGCGAGGCGGGTCGCCGCTTCCGGTGCGAGGTGAACATGCAGTACATGAGCCGCTGGAACGAGCTGCTCGCCGTCTACCTGTCGGACCACGGCGGCGTGCCCCCGAGGCAGGGGTCCGACCTACCGCTTCGGGTCGGCCGGGTCAACCCCGCCGCCGGCCGGCGCTGAACCTGACTGTGAGGGCTTGATGGACCTGGAACTGAGCGAAGAACAGAAATTGCTGGTCGATTCGGTTCGCAGGTTCGTGCACGAGGAGATCATCCCGCTCGAGGCCAACCTCGACCCCGATGCCTACGAGCTGCCTGAGGCCGACCACCGGCGGCTCTCGCAGAAGGTCCGCCAGATGGGCCTCTACGGACTCGGCATTCCCCCTCGCCACGGCGGTCCCGACGTCGACATGGTCACCCGGAGCCTGCTGGCGATCGAGATGTCTCAGCACCGCGCCGGGATCTACAACCCCTGTTACGGGACGTTCGGCGGCACCGTGCTCGCCCAGCTCTACGAGGCCAACGAGGATCAGCGCAAGCGCTATCTCGAACCGCTGCTGCGAGGCGAGGTCCAGGCCTGCTTCGCCCTCACGGAGCCTTCCGGCGGCAGCGACCCCGCCGGCGCCATCCTGACCCGGGCGGTCCAGGACGGAGACGAGTGGATCATCAACGGCAGCAAGATCTTCATCAGCGGAGCCGACAAGAGCGACTTCTGCCTGGTCTTCGCCCGAACTGGCGATCCCAACGAGCGGGGAACCAGCATCACCGCCTTCATCGTCGACACCGACACGCCCGGGTTCTACGTGCGTCGCGTGGTGCACACACTCCGGTCCACCCACTACGCGACCGAGCTGGAGTTCGTGAACATGCGGGTTTCCGCCGCCAACATCCTTGGTGGCGTCGGGCAGGGGTTCAACATTGCCAGCACGCAGCTCGCGCGCAACCGGATTCCCTACGCGGCCGAATGCCTGGGTGCTGCGATCGCGGCCCAGGAACTGGCGGTCGAGCACGCCAAGCAGCGGGTGACCTTCGGCCAGCCGCTGGCTCACCGCCAGGCGATCCAGTGGATGCTCGTGGACAACGAGATCGACATCCGGCAGTCCCGATGGGCGATCCTCGATGCCGCCGACAAGGTCGATCGCGGCCTGCCCTTCCGAGCCGAGGCGGCGATCGCCAAGCTGGTCGCCTCCGAGGCCGCCGGCCGTGTCGTCGATCGCTGCATCCAGATCTTCGGCGGCCATGGCGTGACCAAGGACTTTCCGTTCGAGCGGTGGTACCGGGAGCTTCGCATCCGCCGCGTCGGGGAGGGTCCGAGCGAGGTGCAGCGGATCCTGGTCGCGCGCGAGATCCTGGGCAAGATTCCGCGCTAGTTGCCCAGGGCTGGATCTACGAGCCGTTGACCAGCACGACCTTGCCCGTCGACCTCCGGCTGGTGACCTCCCGGATGGCGTCGGGAGCGCGTTCCAGCTCGTATCGAGCCGAGACCAGCGGTCGTACCCGGCCGTCGGCGTAGAGATGGAAGAGCTCCTGGGTGGCGCTCTCGATGAGGTCCGGCGCCATGCGCTGGTAGAGGCCCCAGTGGAGGCCGACCACCGAGTAGTTCTTGATCAGGACATGGTTGGCGCGCAGCTCAGAAATGCGGCCCGAGGTGAAGCCGACGACCACGATCCTGCCTTCGAAGCCGATGCACTTCGTGGAGCGATCGAACACGTCGCCGCCCACCGGGTCGTAGACCACGTCGGCGCCGCGTCCGCCGGTGAAGGCCTTGACCGCCTCCACGAAGTCCTCCTTCGTGTAGTCCACGGCGAGGTCGGCGCCCAGCTCCCTGCAGGTCGCCACCTTGGCGGCGGAGCCCGCCGTGGCCACGACGCGCGCCCCCAGCGCCTTCGCCAGCTGGATGGCTGCGCTGCCCACGCCGCCGGCGCCGGCGTGCACGAGCACGGTCTCTCCGGGCGCCAGGCGCGCCCTGCGCGTCAGGCCGAACCAGCCCGTCTGGTAGTTGACGAAGAAGGCGGCCGCCTCCTCGAAGGGCATGGCGTCCGGGATTCGCACGGCCAGCTCGGGCGCCGCCTCGACCATCTCCGAGTAGCCGCCTTCGAGCAGGCCCTGCTGTCTGAGCCGGGCCAGCACGCGGTCTCCGGGGTTGAAGCCGCTGCTCTCTGGCGCCGACTCCACCACGCCGGCGATCTCGGCGCCGGGCACGAAGGGCAGCTCGGGCTTGACCTGGTAGGTCCCGGCGATCTGCAGGGAGTCAAAGAAGTTGACCGCCGCCGCCCGGACCTTGATCCGCACCATCCCGGGCGCGGGCTCAGGCGGGTCGAAGGCCTCGAGTCGCAAAACCTCGGGCTCCCCAAGCTCCCGGACCACCCACGCCCTCATCGCACCATCGTAGGGATAGCCCGAAGCCGCCGGGCTTAGCCTTCGCCGTCATGATCACCATCGACGTCAACGACCTGCCCGGAAAGACCGGCACCGATCTCGGCCGGAGCGGCGCGCGGCGGATCACCCAGGAACAGGTGAACCTCTTCGCCGACGCCACCGATGACCATCAGTGGATCCACGTGGATCCAGAGCGCGCGCGAAGCGGCCCCTTCGGACGCACGATCGCGCACGGATACCTCTCCCTCTCGCTGGTGCCGGTGCTGGTGTTCGAGTGCCTGCAGGTCACGGGCGCCCGGATGAGCATCAACTACGGCGTCAATCGCGTCCGTTTCCCGGCTCCCGTGCCCGTGGGGGAGAGCGTCCAGCTCACGGCTCGGATCAATGACGTGAAGCCTGTCGATGGCGGGCACCAGGTGCTGATCGGTTTTGAGCTCTCGGTGGTCCGGGCGGAAAAGCCGTCCGCCGCCGGAGAGGTCATCTACAACTTCTACGCCTAGGCCCTGCGGGTGAGCGAACCGGCCGCCATCGCCGCCGACCTTGAGCGCGCCATCCGGCACCGGGTCCTGGATCTGGAGGAGATGGACGCAGGCCACTCCGGCCTCACCTACCGCGTCCGCCTGGAGGGTCAGGACGGGGTCCTCCGGCTACCGGCGGCCGGGGTCAGGATCGCGGGACCGGCCGACGTGGCGCGGCAGGGGAGGGTCATGGCCGCGATCAAAGCGGCCGGGGTCCCGGGACCGCTGATCCTGGGACTCTCGGCTGAGCCCGTCGTCGACGGCCGTCCCTTCGTCCTCATGGAGATGGTCCAGGGCGTTCGCGTCGAGAGGGCGGCGGCGGAGCACGCGGCCGCCGACCTGGGGTCGGCGGCGGCGTCGACGCTGGCCCTCGTCCACGAGGTGCCCGCCGGCCGCTCCGGGATCGGCGAGGAGCAACCGCGCGACCTGGAGGCGGAGGTCGCACGGTGGACCTGGCTCCTCGACCGGGCGCCGGCGGAGCTCACCGGCCAGGCCCCGGACCTGATGGCCGCGCTCCTGGAACGGCGGCCGCCGGAGCGGCCCCCGACCCTGGTCCACGGTGACTTCCACTACGGCAACCTGCTCTTCTCCGGCTCCCGCGTGGCGGCTGTCCTGGACTGGGAGATCGCTCACATCGGCCAGCCGCTGATCGACCTCGGCTGCCTGCTGCTGGTCTCGGCGGCGGCTCGGTCGAGCGACCCGGCGATGGTGCTCTCGGTGCCGGGAGCGGGCGGGCTGGACGTCCCAGACGAGGTCCTGCTCGAGGCGTACGGACAGCGCCCGTCGCCGGAGATCGAGTGGTACGTCGCGCTCAACTTCTACAAGCTGGCCGCGATCCTAGGCTACAACCTGATGCTGCACAGGCGGGGCAAGCGGCACGACCCCATCTACGAGACCAGGACCGAGACCATAGAGCGGTTCATCGCCGAGGGGTTGCGCCGGCTCGTGCAGATGTCGTAGCGATCACCGGGTAGGCAGCCTGGACATTTGGTCTGACAATTAGTATTATCCGTCGATGGTGGTTGGGGAGCCCGCGGAAAGTCGCGTATCAGAGGGCGCCGCTGAGCGTGGCGCCGGTGGTGACGGGTCCGCCATGGTCGGGATCGACGTCGGCGGGACCTTCACCGATCTCTACTACGTCGATCCGGCCGGCGCCAGCCGCGTCATAAAGGTGCCGAGCACGCCGGCCGACCCCTCGGAGGGCCTGCTCGACGCCCTTCATGCGGCGGAAATCGAGCCCGGGTCTCTGGCCGCCATCCTGCACGGAACCACCATCGCGACCAACGCCGTGATCGAGCGCCGGGGCGCCCGCTGCGCCCTCATCACAACCCGCGGATTCCGCGACGTACTCGAGCTCGGGCGGCGGGACCGGCCTCAGATGTACGGGCTGACCGGGGTCCACGAACCCTTGATCGAGCGGGACCGCCGTTTCGAGGTCGACGAGCGCATGGGCGCCGGCGGCGAGGTGCTCCGGCCTCTCCAGGACTCCGAGCTCCTGGGCGTCGCTCAGCGCATCCTCGAGCAGGACGTGGAATCGGTGGTCGTCGCCTTCCTTCACTCCTACGCCAATCCGCTGCACGAGGAGCGCGCCCGAGAGATCCTCCAGGAGTTCCACCCGGCCTGGCACGTGGTCACGTCGGCCGACGTGGTCCGCGAGTACTACGAGTTCGAGCGCACGAGCACGGCGGCCGTCCAGGGCTACCTGGAGCCGCTGGTGGCGCGCTACGCGGAGAACCTGATGGACAAGCTCGGCGGCTGGGGATTCGACCGCGAGGTGCTGGTCATGCAGTCGAACGGGGGCGCCGGGCCGGCGAGGACCCTCGGCCGCAATGCCGCCAAGATCGTGCGGTCGGGGCCCGCCGCCGGCGTGATCGCGGCCGCTCACCTGGCCGCGGAGGCGGGCTACGAGCGCGTCATCACGGGCGATATGGGAGGCACCAGTTTCGATGTCGCGGTCGTCATCGACGGCCAGCCGCCGATCGCCGAGACCACTCTGCTCGCCTTTCGCATGCCGCTCCGTCTGCCCATGATCGACGTGCACACGATCGGCGCCGGCGGCGGCAGCGTCGCCGAGATCGATCGAGGCGGCGTTCTCCAGGTCGGCCCGCGAAGCGCGGGCGCCCGGCCGGGGCCGGTGGCCTTCCGGCGAGGCGGGGTCGAGCCGACGGTCACGGATGCCAACGTGGCACTGGGCCGGATCGATCCAGAGCATCCGATCGGCGTCGGCGGCAGCCTCGACGTCGAGGGCGCGCGGGAGGCGATTCGCCACCTCGGCGAAAGAATGGGCCTCGGAGTCGAGCAGACGGCGGAGGCGATCCTGACCATCGTCGAAAACCACATGGCCGGCCGTATCCGCCTGATCACCATCGAGCGCGGCCTGGACCCCAGAAACTTCGCCCTGGTCGCCTTCGGCGGCGCCGGTCCACTCCACGGTGGCCGGCTGATGAAGGACGTCGGCATCGGCACCCTGCTGGTGCCTCGCTACCCGGGCGTCCTCTGCGCGACCGGCTGCCTCATGGCCGACATCCGCTACGACTTCTCCCAGACGCTCTCCAGCCGCGTCGATCTGATCTCGATGGCGGACCTGCGCTGCATTCTGGACGAGCACGTGCAGGCGGGCAGGCAGCGGCTGGCCGAGGAGTCGTCGGGCATCGATGACGTGATCGTGACGCACCATGCCGACATGGCCTACGAGGGCCAGATCCATCAGCTCCGGGTCGAGATCGACCCCGGCGGCTCCACCGCCGACATGGCGGCCGCCTTCCGGCGCGCATACGAGGGCGAGTACCACACCAACCTGGGCGACCTCCCGATCAACGTCGTGAACGTCCGGACCACCGTCAAGGGGCTGCGGCCGCGCGAGCGCCGGCATCTCCGGGCGCCCCTCGAGCGGGGCGAGCCGGATGCCGCCCGCACGCGGCGCGTGCACTTCGGGGGCTGGGTCGAGACGCCCGTCTACGAGCGCGACTCGCTGCTCCCGGGCCACCGTTTCACGGGTCCCGCCATCGTCGAGCAGGGCGACACCACGACCGTGATCGAACCGGAGATGTCGGTCAGGGTCGACGCCTACGAAAACCTCGTGGCGGAGGCCGGGTGATGGACCCGGTGACGCTGGCCGTGGTCCGGGGCGCGATGGAGCAGGTCTGCGACGAGATGGACATGCACCTGATCCGCGCCGCCCTTTCGCCCATCATCTCGGAGACCAACGATTGCGCCCATGGCGTCTACGACCCGGAGACCGGGGAGACCATCGCGCAGGGCCGTTTCGGGCTGCCCATGTTCCTGGCCCAGATGCAGTTCAGCGTCCAGGCCGTGATCGAGAAGGCGCGCGCCACCGGCGGGTTCCACCCCGGGGACATGTGGATCATGAACGACGTCTACCTGGGCGGGACGCACCTGAACGACGTCACCCTCGTCGTCCCCTATTTCCACCAGGGAAGGCTGCTCGCCATCATCGCCAACACCGGCCACTGGATGGACGTCGGGGGCGCGACGCCGGGCGGCTGGGCGCCCACCGCTCCTGAGATCCATTACGAGGGGACGGTCATCCCGCCGGTCCGGCTCTATGACCGGGGCGTGCTGAACCAGGCCCTGCACGACATGATCCTGGCCAACGTTCGGATTCCCCGCGAGATCAATGGCGACCTGGCGGCGATGATCGCGGCGCTCAACCTCGGCCGGGACCGGGTCGAGACGCTGGTCGATCGCTATGGCGCCGGGGTCATCACCGAGTGCTGGCGCGAGATGTACGACCGCTCCGAAAGGCAGATCCGGTCCTACATCGCAGAGATCCCGGACGGCGTCTACGAGTTCGAGGACCATCTCGACAATGACGGCGTCGTCGACCGGCCGCTGGCCGTCAGGCTGCGGCTGGAGGTCGCCGGCGACGAGATGCTCTGCGACTTCACGGGCAGCGCGCACGCCTCCATGGGACCCATGAACTTCTCGCGCAGCACCGCCATCTCGGCCTGCTACGTCGCCATCAAGCACATCTTTCCCGACGTGCCCGTCAACGGCGGCACCTTCCGCCCGATCCGGTTCGAGATACCCAGTGATTCGATCCTCGACGCCCGCTACCCGCGAGCGGTGGGCGGTGAGCTGGAGATCCTTGGCCACACGCTGGAGGCCATGTTCGGGGCTCTCGCGCAGGCGATTCCGGAACGGGTGCCCGCTTGCTCCTTCGGCACCACCGGCGTGGTCACCGCCAGCGGGCGCCGCCCCGACACCGGCGCCTATTTCGTGGCCGTCTTCCCCTACCCGGGCGGCTACGGCGGCAGCGCGGTCAGCGACGGGCTGGTCAACGGGACGCCGCCCCAGTCGCAGGCCAACTTCATGTCGCTCGAGGCCTCCGAGCACCGGTACCCGGTGCGCTTCGACCACTTCGCGCTTCGGGAGGACTCAGGAGGGGCTGGGCTCCATCGGGGCGGCTGCGGTACCACCTACAAGTTCACCGCCACCTCCGACATCGTCGTGTCGATCCTCGGCGACCGGGCCGACAACCCGCCCTTCGGCGTCGCGGGCGGCGGGCCCGGCGCTCCCAACCGGGTCGCGCTGGAGCTGGGCGGACGCAGGGTTGTGCCACCCCTGAGGACCAAGCTCGAGCGCCAGCCGCTGGCGGCGGGTGACTCGGTCTGGGCGCAGTCGCCGGGTGGCGGCGGATTTGGCGATCCGCTGCAGCGCGAGCCCGAGGCCGTCGAACGGGATCTTCGCCTCGGCTACATCACCGCCGGAACCGCCGAATCGGTCTATGGCGTGGTGCTCCGCGAGGCCGGTCGCGGCCGGCCGGCCGTCGACCATGCTGCGACCGAGCGGCGGCGGGCCGGTCTGGCGGAGGGGGCAGGAACGCGGCCATGAGCGTCTACGAGCAGCGGCCATGGCTGGCCATCTATCCGCCCCACGTGCCGGCCGACATCGAGCCGCCGGCGGAGACGGTGCTCGATTCCTTCCTTCGCGTTGCCCGCGAGGACCCCGAGCGCATTCTCATCGACGACGCGGGGGCGCGCCTGACCTGGGGCGAGGTCCTCCAATCGGCGTCAGCCTTCGCCTCTGCTCTGCGCGACGCGGGCGTGCAGCGCGGTGACCGGGTGGCGGTCTTCCTCCAGAACCGGCCCGAGTTTGTGCCCGCGCAGCTCGGCATCTGGATGGCCGGCGCCTCCCAGGTTGCGGTCAATCCCATGATGCGGGCGGCCGAGCTCGAGTACCTGATCGAGGACTCCGGCGCCCGGGCCCTCGTAACCGAGGCGGCGCTCTGGGAATCGGTGGGGCGCGAGGTGGCCGGCAGCGCCGCCCTTGACGTGAGCTTCGTGGTCGGAGCCGAGACGGCCGCTGCAGAGTTCCGCGGCTGGGCGGAGACCATCGCCGCCTTTGACGGCCGGTCGCTGCCGGACGCGGGCCCCAGGCTCGACGAGGTCGCCTTCCTGGTCTACACCTCGGGGACCACCGGCAAGCCCAAGGGCGCCATGAACACCCACCGCAACCTGACCTTCAACGCCGAGGTCTTCCGGGTCTGGATGCAGCTCGGGCCGGACGATGTGATCCTCGGGGGCGCGCCGCTGTTCCACGTCACCGGACTGGTCGCCCACCTGGCCGCGGCCTATCGCGCCGGATGCCCGATCGCGCTCTTCGGTCGCTTCGACCCCGAACGCTGCCTGGAGGCGATCGAACGCACGCGCGCGACCTTTTCCGTGATGAGCATCACCGCCTACATCGCGCTTCTGGAGTCGCCCACCATCCGCACCCGCGACCTGTCCAGCCTGGTCAAGGTGTGCAGCGGGGGCGCCCCGGTGCCCCGGGCGACGGTGGAACGCTGGCGCGAGATCGCCGGCCGGCCGATCTGCAACATCTACGGCCTGACCGAGACGACGTCGCCCTCGCACCTGCCGGCGTCGCTGACCGAGCTGGCGCCGGTCGACGCCGAGAGCGGAACCCTTTCGGTTGGGATTCCCGTCCCCAGCACGTACGTGCGGGTCGTCGATCCGGAGTCCATGCTCGACGTCGACGCCGGCGAGGAGGGGGAGCTCTGGATCCGGGGCCCGCAGGTCGTCCCGGGCTACTGGAACCGGCCGGAGGCCACGGCCGAGGCGATCGTCGACGGCTATCTGCGCACGGGCGACGTCGGCCGGATGGACGCCCGCGGCTGCTTCTACGTGGTCGACCGGATCAAGGACATGATCAACGCCTCGGGATACAAGATCTGGCCGCGGGAGGTCGAGGACCACCTGTACCAGCACCCCGCGGTCAGGGAGGCGGCGGTGGTCGGCGTCCCGGATCCCTATCGCGGCGAAACGGTCAAGGCCTTCATATCGCTTAAGTCGGGTGCCACCGTCACCGAGGAGGAGGTCATCGATTTCTGCCGCTCCCGGATGGCCGCCTACAAGTACCCCCGAATGGTGGAGATCGTCGATGAGATCCCCAAGACGACCTCCGGCAAGATCCTGCGGCGCGAGCTTCGGGTGACCGGCTCCGCGGCCCGGGTGAGGCCCGGCTCATGAGCATCGACTTTGTGCTCGACGGTGGCGTGGCGGTGATCACGATCAACCGCCCGGAGCGGCTCAACGCCATGGATGCCGACGCCTACGCCGCGCTCGCGGACGCCTGGTCGCGCGTCCGGGACGACTCCCAGGTCCGGGTGGCGATCATCACCGGCGCCGGGGACCGCTCCTTCACGACCGGCGCCGACATCAAGAGCTTCATCGGCGCGCCCCCGGAGCTGAGCGACTTCTGGCTGACCCAGAAGGGCCAGCTCCTGAACCGCGGCCTGCAGGTGTGGAAGCCGGTGATAGCCGCCGTCAACGGTTACTGCCTGGGTGGCGGGATGACGCTCCTGCTCGCGACCGACATCAGGGTGGCGGCCGAGCACGCCACCTTCGGCGTGACCGAGGTCAAGCGCGGAGTCCTGGCCGGCAACGGGGGGACGCAGCGGCTGCTGGCGCAGCTGCCTCACGCGATCGCGATGGAGATGCTGCTGACCGGTCGCAGGATCGACGCGGCGACGGCCGAGCGCTGGGGTCTGGTCAACCGCGTGGTCCCGCTCGAAAAGCTCATGGACACGGCCATGGAGTACGCGGCGGAGATCGCGGAGAACGCGCCGCTGGCCGTGCAGGCGACCAAGGAGATGGCGATTCGCTCGCGCGACATGGATCTGGAGACCGGGCTGCGGATGGAGCAGGCGATGAACCGCATCCTCCAGGCCAGCGAGGACGTCCAGGAAGGCGTGGCGGCGTTTTCCGAGAAGCGGCCGCCGAGGTTCCGCGGACGATGACCCGGCCGAGCGGAGATGCGCTCTCGGGAATCACCGTGGTCGACCTCGGCCAGATCTACATGGCTCCCTACGCCACGCTTCTGCTGGCCCTCGCGGGCGCCGACGTGATCAAGGTCGAGCCCCGCCATGGCGAGCACCTGCGGGCGCGCGGGGACACCCGGGGGGCCGGCTATCCCTACCTGATGCTGAACTCCAACAAGCGCGGCATCACCCTCAACCTGAAGCACCCGCAGGGCCGGGACCTGCTGCTGGAGATGATCGAGCGGTCGGACGTCCTGGTCGAGAACTACGCCCCTGGCGTGATGGACCGTCTCGGCGTGGGCGCTGATGTGCTGATGAAGCGGAACCCGCGCCTGATCTACGCCTCGGGCTCCGGGTTTGGCCTCTCCGGGCCCTACCGGGATTACCCGGCCATGGACATCACCGTCCAGGCCCTGGCCGGGATCATGGCGACCACCGGCTTCCCGGACGGGCCGCCGGTCAAGGCGGGCCCGGCCATCGCCGACTTCATGGGCGGCATCCACCTGTATGGCGGGATCCTGACCGCGCTCTACGAGCGCGAACGGACGGGTCGAGGCCAGGTCGTGGAGGCGGCGATGCTGGACAGCGTCTTCCCGTCGCTGGCTTCGAGCCTCGGCCTCTTCTTCGGGTCGGGCGGTGAGCTGGCCCCCCGCACCGGCAACCGGCACAGCGGGCTCTCCGAGGCTCCGTACAACGTCTACCCGACGCGGGACGGCCACATCGCCCTCATCTGCGTCAGCAACTCGCACTGGCAGGCCCTACTCAAGGCGATGGGGCGTGAGGACCTGGCGACCGAGGAGCGGCTGCTCACGATCGCACGTCGAGCGGCCCACATCGACGAGGTCGACGCCCTGGTCTCGGACTGGACATCGCAGTTCAACACCGCCGACCTCTGGCAGCTGCTGCGGGAGTGCCGGGTCCCGGCGGCGCCCGTTCGCGGGCTGGCACAGGTGGTCGCGGACGTCCATCTCCACGAGCGCGGAATGCTCCAGGACGTCGATCATCCCGAACTCGGCCGGATCACCCTGCCCAACAGCCCCTTCCGGCTCTCCGAACACCCGCCCGGCACGCCAAGACTCGCGCCCAGCCTTGGCGAGCACAACCAGGACGTCATCTGCGGATGGCTTGGACATTCCAGCGCGGAGCTCGCGCAGTACAGGGAGGAGGAGGTCATTTGAAGCCTGGCAGCGTGGTGATCGCCGGCATCGGCCATACGGAGTTCGGCAAGCTGCCCGGCCGCAGCACCGTCTCGATGAACGCCGAGGCCTGCCGGAAGGCGCTCAGCGACGCCGGAGTCGAGAAGGACCGCGTCGACGCGCTCTTCGTCAAATACCCGACCTCGAGCTTCTCCAGCATGTACGGGCAGTCGCTGGCGGAAGCGCTCGGCCTGCAGCCGCGAATCGGCGGCGTCTGGGATCAGGGCGGCGCCGCCAACATCAGCATGATCAGCTTCGCCGCGCTGGCGATCGAGGCCGGCCAGTGCTCGATCGCGCTGGTCACCTTCGCCGACAATCCGCGGACGGGCACGCGCCAGGCCTACGAGCGGGCCTGGGGCGACGATGCGCAGTACGGCTGGTTCGGAGTTCCGCCCGGGTACGCGATGATCGCGCGCCGCCACATGTCGGAGTACGGCACCACCTCCGAGCAGCTCGGCGCGGTCGCGGTGGCGATCCGCAACCACGGCGCTCGCAACCCTGACGCGCAGCTCCGGCAGCCGCTCACCCTGGAGCAGCACCAGGCCGGGTCGTACATCGTCGAGCCGCTCCGGCGCGACGACTGCTGCCTGGTCTCCGACGGAGGCGCGGCGCTCGTGCTCATGAGCGCGCGAATGGCGTCCGAGCTGAAGGTGCCGGCGCCGGTGCCCGTTCTCGGCTTCGGCCAGGGCCAGACCTCCTGGGAGGTGGCCCAGCGACCCACTCTGACCGAGACGATGGCCGCCGTCTCCGCTCGAACCGCCTTCTCCATGGCCGGCCTGACGCCCAGGGACATCGACTGTGCGCAGCTCTACGACTGCTTCACGATCGTGCCGATCATGACCCTCGAGGACTACGGGTTCTGCGCCAAGGGCGAGGGTGGCAAGTTCGTCGAGGGCGGCCGCATCGAGCTCGGCGGCGAGCTGCCCGTCAACACGAGCGGGGGCCTGCTGTCGGAGACCGGGATGCCGGGGCTTCAGCTGGTCCTCGAGGCTGTGCGCCAGGTGCGCGGGACCGCCGTCAACCAGGTCCCGGGCGCGCGCAAGGTCGTGGTCAGCAACCAGGGCGGCATCATGCACACGCACTCGACGCTGCTGGTGGGCTCGTGAGCACGCTTCCGCCGCCCGAGCGCACCGAGCTGACCGCGCCCTACTGGGAGGCGCTCGACGGCGGCGAGCTCGTGTTCCAGCGCTGTGCCGAGTGCGGGAATCCCTGGCTCCCGGCTCGCACCGAGTGCCCGCGCTGCCTGGCCTCGGATTGGCAGTGGGAGACCGCGACCGGTGGCGCCCGGCTCGTCAGCTGGGTCGTCTATCACCGCAGCTACCACCCGGCGTTCGCCGACCGGCTGCCTTACAACGTCGCCATCGTCGAGCTCGACGAGGGGCCCCGGCTGATCTCCAACATCGCCGGCGTCCAGGGCGGGAAAGTGCTGCAGGCAGACATGCGGCTGCAACTGCGCGTGGAGCGGGACGGCGGCGTCCCGCTCGCACGATTTGAGATCGCCTGATCAAGGGCAGAGGAGAACTGAGTTGAAACGATCCATCGTTGTTAGGAGCTTTGCCGTCGGGGCGGCGGCGATGACCATGGCCCTGGCCTGCGGAGGCGGCGGCAGCAGCAGCAGCAGCAACCAGCCGCCGCTCAAGATCGGCGTGATCGATCCCTTCAGCGGGGCGAGCGCTATCTACGGCGAGGAGCTCTACCGCGGCAACAGCATCGCCGTCGACGAGGTCAACGCCAAGGGCGGTGTCAACGGCCGCAAGGTCCAGCTGCTGAAGGGCGACGCGGTGACCGCCGACCAGGGCATCCAGGAGGTGACCCGCCTGGCCACGCAGGAGAACGTCGACGCCTTCACGGGCACCTACCTGAGCGGCGTGTCGCAGACCGCCAGCGAGACCGCAGCGCGGTACAAGAAGGTCTACTGGGACACCAACGCGATCGCGGCCGGCCTGACCGAGCGCGGGCTCTCCAACTTCATCCGCTCCGGACCCTATGCCGGCTCATTCGCCAGCGTGTCGGTGGACACGGTGTCCGGTCTGATCACGCCGCAGCTGGGCAAGCCCGCAGCGCAGACCAAGATCTGGCTCGAGCACGAGGATTCGATCTACGGCACCACGATCGCCGCCACCCAGAAGGACGGTCTGACCGGCAAGGGCTACCAGATCGTGGGCAACAGCGGGCACCCGGCGAGCGCCACCGACCTCACCGACTCGGTGCTCCGCGCGCAGCGGGCGGCGCCTGACGTGGTCATCTTCACCGGCTACGTGCCGGATGTGAACCTCTTCCTGCGGACGGCTCGCGACCACAGCTTCTCGCCGGTCATCCTGCTCGTCGGCACCGGTGACACCGCGGAGACACTGCAGGCGCTGGGCGCCCAGGGACTCGAGGGCAAGCTCGTCGTGTCCTATCCCCGGCCCGACATCAACCCGGCATACGGCCCGGGGGCGGCGCAGTACCTGTCCACCTACCGGAAGAAGTTCAACGCCGAGCCCGTGGCTCCGCAGGGCATGGCGGCCTACGTCGGCATGAAGATGATGCTGGAGGCGATCACCAAGGCCGGCAGCACCGATGTGAGCAAGGTGAAGAGCGCGGCCAAGTCGATCGACAAGCCGATCTCGAGCTACGCCACCGGCTTCGGCGAGAAGTTCGACGACAAGATGCAGAACACGCGAGCCTTCCCCGTCACCATCCAGTGGCAGTCCGGGAAGCAGATCACGGTCTTCCCGGAGAAGGCGGCCGTCTCGGGCACGAAGGTGCTGCCCTTGAAGGGCGCGTGAGAGCTGTGAGCGGGCGCTTGGCGTGACAGCGCTCTTTGAGGTTCTGGTGGCCGGCCTGCTGCTGGGCGGCACCTACGCCCTGGTGGCGGTCGGCCTGAACCTCGTCTTCGGCGTGGTCCGCGTCATCAACTTCGCTCATGGCGAGCTGGTGATGCTCGGAATGTACGGCGCTTACGCCGCCTACCAGGTGGGCGTCGACCCCTACCTGTCGGTGATCGTGGTGGCGCCGGCCATGTTCGGGCTCGGCCTGCTCGTCCAGCGCCTCCTGATCCAGCCCCTGCAGGGCGAGCCGATGATGCAGGTCTTCGCGACCTTCGGGCTCCTGCTCCTGCTCCAGAACGTCGTCCTTGCGACCACCGGCGGCCAGGCGCACAGCGTCGCGGTCGCTCGTTACAGCCATCCGCTCCACATCCTGGGGACGGTCGTCTCGGTACCCCGGGTGGTGGTGCTCGTCGTCGCCACCGCGGCCACGCTCGCCCTGCGCGAGTACCTGCAGCGAAGCATGGTCGGCCGGGCCATCCGGGCCGTCGTCCAGGACCGGAACGCGGCGCGGCTGATGGGCATCAACGTCGAGCGCATCTACATGCTCGTGTTCGGGCTGGCGGCGGCCATGGCCGGGGTCGCCGGCGTGCTTCTGGCGCCCACCTATACGGTGACCCCCTACATCGGCGGCGACTTCATCTTCGCGGCCTTCGCCGTCGTCACCCTGGGCGGTCTCGGCAGCATACCGGGGGCCTACATCGGCGCCATGGTGGTCGGGTTCGCCGAGGCGCTGGCCGGCTTCTACATCGACCCTTCACTCCGCCAGGCAATCTGGTTCGCGCTCTTCCTGGCCGTCCTCATCGTGCGGCCGACCGGCCTCTTCGGCCCGCGTGGCGCCGCCGACCTCGGAGTGCGATGAAGGCTTCGGGCGTGCTCGCCGACGGCGTTCGCGAGCGGCTGGCGATGGTCGAGCGCATGCCCTGGCCGCGCGGCGACTCGGCGGCCGCCGCCTGGTCGCGCTATGGCATCGGCATAGTCGCGCTTGCGCTGCCCCTGCTCTTGCTCAAGGACAGCCCCTACTACCTCAACCTGCTGATCCTGACCTACGTCTTCGCCGGACTCGCCTCGGCCTGGAACATCATCGGCGGGTTCGGCGGGCAGTTCTCTTTGGGCCACGGCGTCTTCTTCGCGGCCGGCGCCTATACGGTCGCCATCCTCTTCTCGAGGTATCACGTGTCGCCCTGGATCGGCCTCGTCCCGGCCGCGCTCGTGGCCTGCCTGCTGGGCGGACTCATATCGGCGCCGATCTTTCGCCTGCGGGGTCCGTTCTTCGCGATCGCGACCATGGCCCTGAACCAGATCGCGCTCGTGCTGGTCAACTACACGACCTACCTCGGCGGCCCGCGGGGCGTACCGCTCGACTTCAACCCGGGCTTCGCCAACATGATCTTCGAGGACCCCTGGCAGTACGGCGTGCTCGGCCTGCTCTTCTGCGCGGTCACGGTCGGAGTCGCCCTGGCAGTTCGCCGCAGCCGCCTCGGCTACTACCTCCTGGCGGTGAGGGAGGACGAAGATTCGGCCCGCTCGACCGGCATCAACGCCTTCAGCGTCAAGGTCAACGGAATGCTGATCAGCAGCTCGCTGACCGGCGTCGGAGGCGCCATCTACGCCATGTACACGCTCTATGTCGACCCGCCCACCGTTTTCAGCCTGCCCGACATCGGCGTTCGCTTCGCCCTGCTCGCGCTGATCGGCGGGATCGGCACCATCGCCGGGCCGGTGGTCGGAGCCTTCTTGATAACCCCGTCGGCCAGCTACCTGCGCGGAGCGCTCACGGCGTTTCGGCCCGGCACCCACCTGATCGTGCTGGCCGTGATCATGATCCTGGCTCCGATCTTCATGCGCCGCGGCATCGTCGGCGCCGTCGAGGACGGGTTGCGCCGGCTGCGCCGGCCGCGGGAGGGCGCATCGTGACATCGGTCGCAACCGCGCGGCCGCTGCTTCGGGCCCACAACCTGATCCGGCGCTTCGGCGCGCTGACCGCGGTCGACAATGTGTCCTTCGACCTGGCGGAAGGCGAGATCCTTTCCATCGTCGGTCCCAACGGGGCCGGCAAGACCACACTGTTCAACCTGCTCTCGGGCCAGCTGGCCCCATCCTCCGGCGGCGTCGAGCTCGCCGGCGAGGACGTCACGCAGCTCCGGCCTTTTCAGCGCTGCCGGCGTGGAATCGCGCGCACCTTCCAGATCGTGCGGCCTCTGCTCGGGATCACCGCGCTGGAGAACGTGATGGTCGGGTCGTTCCTTCGCCACCGCCGCCGTGACGACGCCAAGGCGGCGGCGCTGGCGGTGCTCGAGGAGACCGGGCTTGGCCCCCGGGCGGCCGTGCTGGCGGGGGAGCTGACGCTGGTCGAGCGCAAGCGCCTGGAGGTCGCGCGCGCCCTCGCCACCCAGCCCCGTGTCCTCCTGCTCGACGAGGTCATGGCGGGGCTGACGCCGCCCGAGGTCGACCGCGCCATCGAGCTCTTCAAGGAGATCCATTCACGGGGCGTGACATTGCTGGTCGTGGAGCACAACCTGACCGTCGTCCGGACCCTGTGCCGGCGCGCGATCGTGGTCGACCACGGGTCGCGCCTGGCGGAGGGCACTCCAGACGAGGTCTTCGGGATGCCCGAGGTGATCGAGGCCTACCTGGGTCGGTGATGAGCGACAGCGCGCCCCTGCTCAAGATCGAAGCGCTTCACTCCGGCTACGGCGACCTGCAGATCCTGCAGGGGTTCGACCTCGAGGTTCGCCGAGGGGAGGTGGTGGCCGCGGTCGGTCCCAACGGCGTGGGCAAGACGACGCTCCTCAACACCATCAGCGGCCTGGTCAAGCCTCGGGGCGGGAGGATCCTCTTCGATGGCCGGGACATCGCCGGGTTGCCGCCGCACGAGGTCGTCGCAGCCGGCCTGGTCATGGTGCCCGAGGGCCGGCACCTGTTCACCATGATGACCGTCGAGGAGAACCTCTTTCTCGGCGCCTATCAACCGGCCTCGCGCAAGGTGATGCGCGCGACCCTGGACGAGGTGTATGAGCTCTTCCCGCGCCTTCGCGAGCGGCGGCGCCAGGACGCGGGATCCCTTTCGGGCGGGGAGCAGCAGATGTGCGCCATCGGACGCGCGTTGATGTCCAAGCCCCGGCTGCTCATGCTGGACGAGCCCTCCCTGGGCCTGGCTCCCATCGTCGTCAAGTCGGTGTTCAACCTCATCGAACAGCTGGCCTCGACGGGCCTCACGGTGCTGCTGGTCGAGCAGAAGGTGCGCGAGGCGCTCGAGCTGTCAGCCCGGGGCTACGTCGTCGACCGCGGGCGTGTCGTCATGACCGGCGCCGCCCGCGACCTCCTCGACAACCCTCAGCTCCAGGAGGCCTACCTGGGCGTCTGATCGTCCCCGTCGCGCAGGACCTCCGGGTTGACGACGTCACGCGGAGCGCCGGCGAAGAAGGCGACCAGGTTCTCGGAGGCGCGGGTTCGGGCGGCCGTCCACGCCTCGACCGAGGAGCCGCCGACGTGGGGCGTGAGGACGACGCGGTCGAGATCGAAGAGGGGGCTGCGCCGGCGCGGCTCCTCCGAGAAGACGTCGACACCGGCGCCGGAAAGCCGGCCGGAACCGATGGCCTCGGCCAGCGCATCCTCGTCGACCACGCCGCCCCGGCCGGTGTTGACCAGGATCACATGCCGGCGCAGAAGCGCCAGCTGGGCCGGCCCGATCATCCCGCGCGTGAGAGGCGTGAGCGGCACGTGCACCGTGAACACGTCGGCCAGCGGCAGCATCTCATCGAGCGGCAGGTAGCGCAGCCCGAGATCGCGCTCCAGATCGCCTTGGGGCACCAGGTCGTTGGCGACGATCCGCATGCCGAAGGCGGCCGCACGCCTCGCCACCGCCCGGCCGATGTTGCCGGTGCCCAGGATGGCGAGCGTCTTGCCGGCCAGCTGGTTCAGGGTCGGAGGCCACCCGTCGTCCCAGCCGCGCCCGCTTCGCATCCGCGCGTCGAGCCTGCCCAGGTCCCGGGCAAGGTGGAGCAGGAGCGCGAACGCGTGGTCGGCAACGGCGTCGGCGTTGCAGCCCGCGGTGTTGCAGACGACCACGCCCCGGCGGGTCGCCGCCTCGACGTCGATGTTGTCCATGCCGACGCCCTGCCTTGAAATGACCCTCAGGCGGGGCGCCGCGGCCAGGACGTCGTCCCGCAGAGGGTGCGTCCCTCCGACCACGATGGCGTCGGCGCCGGCCGCCCGCTGCGCCGCCTCGGCCGCGTCCAGCGGCTGCCCGGGGTCGTCCACGACCACGCCCTGGCTGTGGAGGATGGCCATCGCCTCCGCCGTCCCCGGCGCCGTCCGGCGGACGTTGCTGAGGACGAGGACGGTGCGGCCGCGCGCGCTCACGACGGCTCCTGGATGAACTTGTGGACGACGTGGCAGTGGCGGCCGCCCAGACCGCCGGGTCCGATCCCGCCCGAGCCGCTGGAGAGCGCTGTCCTCGTGATCTCGGCCACGTAGAGGCTGCCGTCGGGACCGACCGCGGCACCGTGGGGGCAGAAGACGTTGCCGGGATCGCAGGGGTGGCCGCCATGGCCGAAGCGCTCCATGAGCCGGCCTCTGCCGTCGAAGACGGAGACCCGAGCCGGGATCGGTTCCCGCACGGTTCCGTGCATCCAGGACTCGTGCCCGACCGGGCTCGCCATCTCGGTCACGTAAACAAAGCAATCCCGGTCTGCGGCCACCGCGGAAGGCCGGCGCACGTCCGTCCACTCCTCCAGGAAGTCGCCGGCCAGGCTGAAGACCTGGACGCGGTCGTTCTCGCGATCGGCAACCAGCAGGCGCTCATCAGCGGTCACCAGCAGGCAGTGCGGCACGTGGAACTCGCCGGCGCGAGTCCCCGGCTCGCCCCAGGAGCGCAGCAGCTCGCCATCGGCCGAGAAGCGATGGACGCGCGCGTTGGCGTAGCCGTCGGTGACATAGAGGTCGCCGTTGGGTGCGACCGCCAGCTTGGTCGGATGGTTGAACGGAGGGCCACCTCGCTTGATCGAGCCGATGCGGGCCTTGAAGTCGGACAGGGCCCAGTCGGCGCCGGTGTCCGAAGGCCGGCCGGCCGTGCCCAGGGCCCCGGCCGGCCTTCCGTCGGCCGAGAACTTCCGCACCACGTGGTCGTCCTCGTCGACGCAGTAGACGAGTCCGTCGAGGCCGATGGTGATCCCGTGCGGCCGCGGGCTCAGATGGCCCTGACCGAAGGTTCTCAGGAGGCGCCCCTGCGCGTCGAGGACGAACACTCCGCTTGGGTGGCGCGTCAGGAGGTGGACGGCGCCGGCGGCGTCGACGGCGACATCGGCGACATCGCCGCCCAGGGCGGGGCCGGAGGTCACGGATTCCTCCCACGATCGAGAGACGGTCAGCCGCGGGGGTCTCACAGCCACGCCGCAACACGCTAGCACCAGCTCGATCTGAACTAGGATCGCTCGATTGCCGCTAGTTGACCCCGACCACCTTCTGCGCTTCGCCACAGCGGTGATTCGGGCCATGGGGGCGCCCGAGCAGGTGTCGGTCGCGGTGGCCGAGCACCTGGTCCTCTCCAACCTCTCCGGGCACGACTCCCATGGGGTGATGCGCATCCCGCTCTATGTCGACATGGCGGACCGGGGCGCGCTCCAACCGACGCGCTTGCCGGAGGTCCTGGCCGAGTCGGAGGCGACGATCCTGGTCGACGCGCACCGCGGGTTCGGGCAGTACTCGACGCTCTTCACGCTCGAGCGCTGCATGGAAAGGGCGAAGGCGGCCGGCGCCGCGGTCGGCGCGGTGAGGCACTCAACCCACACCGGCCGCCTCGGCACCTACTCGGAAGTGGCCGCCGCCCGCGGCCTGGTCAGCCTCGTCACGACCGGCAGCGCCGGCCCTGGCTACGGCCTGGTGGCGCCGGTCGGCGGGATCGGGAGATTCATGTCGACCAACCCGTGGGCGATCGGCGTACCAAGCGGGAAGGACCGGGCGCCGTTCGTCTATGACGCCGCCACCACGACCATCGCAGAGGGCAAGAACCAGCTGGCTCGCGCGCGCGGCGTGCCGGTTCCAGAAGGAGCGCTGCTCGACTCGGCGGGCAGAGCGACAACCGATCCTGAGGATCTCTATCGCGGGGGCACCATGACCCCGCTGGGGGGTTCGGTCGCGAGCCACAAGGGCTACGGGTACTCGCTCGGGGCGGCGCTGCTCGGCGCACTGGCCATGATCGGCGACCCGGACCCCACGCCGGCCGGCGCGCTCGAGGGCTTCAAGGGCGCCGGCGGAGTCTTCATGGTTGTGGTCGACCCGGGCCGGTTCGGCCCGGTCGAGGAGTACGCCGGGCTGGTGGCGAGCACGCTGGACGGGTTGAAACGGGTCGAGCCGGCGCCTGGCCGCGAGGTTCTCTATGCGGGCGAGCCCGAAGCCCGGTCGCGGGCGGCGCGGGCGGCGCAGGGAATCTCTTTGCCGCAGGCTGTCTGGAGCCGGCTTGCCGAGGTTGCCCGTCGCTTCGGCGTGCGGCTGCCCGCCTGACCCACGGACCGGGTCCCGCATTGCACGATATGAGCTCAACGAATGGCCGATTCTGATTCGCCAAGCGAGCGGCGGCGCCGCGGCCCGACCACCGGCTCGCTCCTCGGGCTGAAGGTCGTCGAATTCGACCAGGTCATCGCCGGTCCGCTTGCGGGCGGGCTGCTGGCGGACCAGGGGGCGGACGTGGTCCATGTCGAGCCGCCGGGCACGGGCGACCCGGCTCGCGCGATGGGGCCGGCGAAGGACGGAGTCCACCTCTGGTGGAAGGTGTCCGGCCGCAACAAACGATCGGTGACCATCGATTTGCGCACCGACGCCGGCCGGGAGCTCGCTCAACGGCTCGTCCGGTGGGCCGACGTCGCGATCGTCAGCCTCCGGGTCAGCACCCTGCACGACTGGGGCCTCGACTGGCCGGCCATGCACGCGCTCAATCCGAAGCTGATCCTTCTGCAGGTCACCGGCTATGGCGCCAACACCTCGCTCGCGGACGCGCCCGGGTTCGGGAAGGTGGGCGAGGCGCGGAGCGGGGTGGTGCACATCACAGGCTTCCCAGACGGGCCACCCGTCCACACCGGGTTCTCGCACGCCGACACCGTGGCCGGCCTGATGGGAGCGTTCTCGATCCTCGCCGCCCTGCACCGGCGGGATTCGCAACCGCAATTCAACGGCGAGTGGATAGACCTCGCCCTGTTCGAGCCGCTCTTCAGGCTGGTCGAGTGGCAGGTCATCATCCACGACCAGCTGGGGATCGTTCCCACCCGCTCCGGCAACAGCCTGGCGGTGGCGCCGGCGGCCGTGGTCAACACGTACCTGAGCCGAGACCAGGAATGGATCACCGTCACCTCGGGCACCCCGAGATCGGTCGTCAACATCGTGCGCGTACTCGGGCTGCCGGAGGCGGAGTATTCGACCGTCGCCGACCAGGCCCGCGGCAAGCAGCTGATCGATCAGTGCCTGCGGGACTGGATTGCAGAGCGCAGCGCCGAGGAGGCGCTGGGCGAGCTGATCGCCGCGGGCGTGGTCGCCTCGCGAATATTCGACGTGGCCGACATCATGCGCGACCGGATCTATGCGGAGCGCGGGGACATAGCCACCGTCGAGGATCCAGAGCTGGGTCCGATCCGAATGCAGGCGGCGCTGCCGCGGTTCGAAAACCATCCCGGAGGGATCTGGCGCAGCGCGCCGCGGCTGGGCGAGGACAACGAGCTGGTGTTCGGCCAGTGGCTGGGCATCCATGCCGCCGAGCTCGAGCGCCTGCGTGCTCAGGGCGCGCTGGGCACGGATCCCGATCGTCGGCCCGAACCCCTTGCCGACGCCTGACGTTCCGGCGGCGGTCCACGTCCGGCCGCCCGGCTGGGTGGCTCGGGACGCCGCCGAGGCTTTCGCGGCCCTGGTCGGGTGGGCGGTGCGGGCAGAGGATCTGGGGCTCGACGGCGTCTTCGTCGGCGACCGCCTGCTCCCTGAGGTGCGGAGTTCGAAGGGGGTCGTGTACGGGGCGACCATGGTCGACGCCGGCGTCGCCCTCTCCGCGATCGCGGCCCGCACCTCGCGCATCCGCCTCGGCCCGCTGGTGCTCATCCTGCCCTTTCGCCATCCAATTCAGCTGGCCAAGCTGACCGCCTCGCTCGACGTCGCCTCCGGTGGGCGCCTGGTCCTCGGCGTCGGGACCGGCTGGAACCCCGGTGAGTTTGCCGCCCTCGGGATCCCACGCGGGGAGCGGTCCCCGAGGTTCGAAGAGTCGCTGCGGATCATGCGCGACCTGTGGGCCGGCCGGCCGGCCAGCGCCGGCCGCTTCTGGTCCTTCTCCGAGCTCTCGCTGGCGCCTCTGCCGGTCCAGGCGGGTGGTCCGCCGATCTGGATGGCGTCCTTCTCGCCGGGAAGCGCGCTCGATTGGGAGCGGGACGTGCCCGCCGCCCTTCTACCGGTGCTGGGCCGCATCGGCGCCATGGCGGACGGATGGGTCCCGCTCATCTATTCGGCCTCGCATCGCCGCCGGCTCGATCCGGCCGTGCTCGGGTCGGCATGGCGGCACGTGCTCGAGGCCGCTCAGCGCTCCGGACGTTCTCGCCAGGACCTCTCCTTTGTGCTGTCGGACTGGATCTACGTCCTGGATGGCCGGGACTCGGTGCGCAGGTGCCAGGAGGCGCTCGCCGGATTCTTCGCCGGCGATTGGGAGGACGCCATGCGGACGTACAACATCGGGACAGCGGGCGAGATCGTCGGGAGGCTCCGCGAGATGGCTCGAGACATCGATCGCGTCGACGCCTACGTGCTCACGCCGCTCTCCGCCGAGGCCGGACAGTTGGAGGCGATCGCGGGCGAGATCGCCCCGTTGTTGCGGCGTCCGGCCTAGGGGAGTCGCATCCCCGAGTCCATTGGACTCAGGAGCGGGAGGGGGCCTGCCGGTCAGCCTCGGGCTGGGCGGCGAGGATCATCGAGCCGAAGGTCTCGACGTGGCGGGCCATTCGGTGCCGGGCCGCCTGCACATCGCCGGCCCGAATGGCCTCGATGACATGCGCATGGGCGCGGACTGCGGAGGCGCGCACCTCGGTCGTGTTCATGTGCTCGCCCCCCGTCTGGCGGAGCACGGCCTTGCTCAGGGCATGCATGAGCGACGCGAGCAGCTCGTTATGGCTGGCGTCCGCCACCGCCATGTGCCACGCGACGTTGGCCTCCAGGTACGCGTCCAGGCTTTCGAGGACGTTGGACATGTGAGCGTTGCGCGCGTCGAGCTCATCCAGGTCGGCCTCGGTCCGGCGCTCGGCCGCAAGGGCCGCGCACCACGGCTCCAGAATCTCGCGCACCTCGAGCAGCACGGCGGTGTCGAGGCGCCGGCCCTGCAGGAAGAGGTCGAGCCAGCTGATGACGTCCTCGGCTGCCGGACGCGCGACCACCGAGCCGCCAGCGCGGCCGACACGCCTGACCACCAGACCCTGGAGCTGAAGGATGCGAAGGGCCTCCCGGACCGTGGCCCGGCTCAGCCTCGTCTGCTCGACCAGCACGCGTTCCGGCGGCAGCGAGGAGCCCTCGGCCAGCTCTCCGGACAGGATCCGGGTCCGCAGCAGCCCGGCCAGGACCTCCGGCGCATCCGGGACGTCCACGGGTGCGAACTCGAGTGTGCGGGCGGGCCCGTCAGCCGTCCCCACCGCCTCACCCTCCACCTGTGCTGCCACGGCCGCAGTATACAATGGTCTGACATTTGATCGTATATATCTCTGCTTCTCGACTGCCGGCCCGCCTGGTTAGCGCTCGCGTGGTCGCGTGGTGAGGGCTGCTTAGGCCCATGTGGGACTTCGAGACCGAACCCGACTTCCAGGAGAAGCTCGACTGGATGCAGACC